>CAMYOO010000040.1 GCA_947260035.1 uncultured delta proteobacterium | reverse complement strand
GACACCAGGCCGTGGAAGCCCGAGATCGCACCGCAGGCGATGGTGATGAACAGGAACGGGATCAGCGGCGGGGCGCCCTCCGGCCACAGGCGCACGGCCGGGGCCTGGATGGTGGGCTGCAGGATCACCAGTCCCAGGGTCAGCAGCGTGAGGCCCGTCAGGAGCTGGTGGGAGTTCAGGTAGTCGCGGGGCTGGAGCAGCAGCCAGACCGGCAGCACCGAGGCCACGAACGAGTAGGCCATCAGGAACAGGACCCAGGTCCCGACGGAGATCTCGGTGATCGCGGGGACTGCCTCGGCGAAGGCGTTGCCGTAGAAGATGGCCGCCAGCAGCAGCACGTAGCCCACCAGGGACGGCGCCAGGATCCCCACCGCGCGGCGGTAGACGAGCCAGCCCAGCGCCATGGCGACCACGATCTGCACCCAGATGGGGAAGATCGAGCCGGGGGTCTGCACGAAGAGCGTGCCGATGATGAAGGCGAAGACTGCGAGCACGATCCAGATCAGGAAGGAGATGATCAGCAGGAAGAGGGTGCGCACGCGCGGGCTGATGACCTGGCCGGCGATCTCGCCGATGGAGCTGCCGCGGCTGCGCAGGCTAATGACCAGCGCGGCGAAGTCGTGCACCGCGCCCATCAGCACCGTGCCCACCGTCACCCAGAGCAGCGCCGGCAGCCAGCCCCAGATCACCGCCAGGGCCGGCCCGACGATGGGTGCGGCGCCGGCGATGGAGGTGTAGTGGTGGCCCCAGAGCACGTGCTTGGGCGTGGGGACGAAGTCCACGCCGTCCTCCTGCTCTCGCGAGGGGACGGGCTCGTCGTCGCTCAGGCCGAAGACCCTGTCGGCCAGGAAGCGCGAGTAGTACCGGTAGCCGACGGCGAATACCGCGAAGACCAGCGCGGCCAGCAGCGCGGCGTTCATTGGTCGTCGGGCGTTGCGAAGCGGGACGCCTGGCCCCGCAGCTCGGTCTTCAGCAGCTTGCCCGATGCATTGCGGGGCAGGGGCGTAGCCACGAACTCGACGAACTCGGGGACCTTGAACGACGCCATGTGGGCCGCCACGTGGGCGCGCACGGCGTCCTCACCCAGCTGCGAGCCCGACACCCGGCGCACCACCGCCTTGACCCGCTCGCCCAGCTCCGCGTCGGGCACGCCGACGATGGCGGCCTCGTCGATCTCCGGATGGTCGGCCAGGCAGTTCTCGATCTCTACGCAGTACACGTTCTCGCCGCCGCGCAGGATCATGTCCTTGGCCCGGTCCACCACGTAGAGGAAACCGTCGTCGTCGCAGTAGCCCAGGTCGCCGGTGAGGAGCCAGCCGTCCTGGACCGTCTCGGCGCTGGCTTCGGGGCGGTTCCAGTAGCCGGGCGTGATGGTGGGGCCACGAAAGCAGACCTCGCCCAGCCGGCCAGGCTCCACGGGCCGGCCCTGCTCGTCGCGGAGCTCCAGGTCGAGCACCGGGATGGGCAGGCCCGCCGACGTCTTGCGCTCCAGCAGGGCGCGCCCGCTGCAGGTGGTCGCGACGCCGTGGGTCTCGGTGAGCCCGTAGGCGTTGGCGAAGGAGGGCTCGATGGGCAGCACCTCCTGGGCCTTCTCGATGGTCTCGGGCGCGGTCGGCGCGCCGCCGAACGAGATCGCCTTGAGGCTGGAGAGGTCGTAGTCGCCCACCTTGGGGTGGTGCACCACGCGGTGCAGCATGGTCGGAATCGCGCCCCAGCTCTGCACGCGCTCGCGCTCCACCAGCGCCATCACCTTCTCGGGGTCGAAGCGGCCTTCCAGGAAGACCATGCGCGCGCCGGCCGTCAGCAGGGCGCAGACGTTGGAGTGGAGCCCGCCCACGTGGAACAGCGGCGAGGAGAGCAGGCTCACGGTCTGGCCCGCGTCGCCGGCTGGCGCCGCCTCGCCGTCGGCCGCGGCGGTGCACACCCGCGCGAACAGGATGCCCAGCACCTGGGCGATGGTGCCGCGGTGGGTGGTGATGCAGCCCTTGGAGCGCCCGGTGGTGCCCGAGGTGTAGAGGATCACCCAGGGGTCGTCTTCGGCGATGGGCTCGTCGGGAACCGTGTCGCAGGGCTGGAGCAGCTCGGCGATGGGCAGCGTGCCCGGCGGCGGGCTCTCGCCGATGTAGAAGATGCGCTCCAGGTCCGGGGCCTCGCGCGCGACCTGCTCCACCCGAGGCCAGAGCCGCTCGTCCACCACCAGGGCCCTGGCGCCGGAGTCGCGCAGCCCGTAGTCCAGCTCTTCGGCCGCCCACCAGCCGTTCAGGCCGACCCCGATCCCGCCCAGGGACGTGGCGCCGAACAGCGCCACGATCCACTCCGGGCAGTTGTACGACAGCACCGCCAGACGGTCGCCGCCGCCGAAGCCGTGCTCGTCGCGCAGGGTGCGGGCGGCGCCCCAGCACAGCCGCGCAAATTCGCCGTAGGAAATGCGCCGCTCGCCGTAGACCATGCAGTCGGCGTCGCCGCGCGCGGCGGCCGTCCGGACCAGGTCCCGCAGCGACGGCTGGCGGTTCTTGAAGTTCTTCTGGGGGCGGCCGCCCACTTCTTCGTGCGGCCATTACCCTCTCCCGGCTGCGGGGCCCGGTTACCCTACCACGCCTCCCGCGCGGCTACGGCGCGTAGGTAAGCGGCCCGCCGGGGCCGAGCGGCACGCCGCTCAGCATCCAGAGCACCAACAGCGCGGTCCAGGTCAGCCCGAAGACGATCGTGTAGGGCAGCATCAGCGCCACCAGGGTTCCGATGCCGGCGCGCGGCACGTACTGCCGCATGAAGACCAGGATGATCACCACGTAGGGGTTGAGCGGCGTGATGACGTTGGAGACCGAGTCGCCCACCCGGTAGGCGGCCTGGGTCAGCTCGGCGCTGATGCCCACCTGCATGAACATGGGCACGAAGACCGGCGCGAAGAAGGCGTACTTCGCCGACATGGAGCCGATGAAGAGGTTGCCCATCATCACCACGCCGATGAAGGCGGCCATGAGCAGGGTGGGGGGCAGCTGAGCGCGGGTCAGCGCCTGCCCGCCCGTGATGGCCAGCATCTCGCCCAGGCCCGAGTGACGGAAGTACTCGATGAACTGCGCCGCGAAGAAGGCCAGGACGATGTACGGGCCCATGCCGGCCATGGTCTCGCCCAGGATCCGGGCCACGTCCTTGTCGCTGCGGATGGCGCCTGTGACGGCACCGTAGACCAGGCCGGGCAGGAAGAAGCCCAGGAAGACCAGCGGCACGATGGCGGAAACCCAGCGCGGGAAGCGGCCGGCCATGCCGTGGAGCGGCGCTCCGGGAATCCAGGTCGCGGCCAGCATCACGGCCAGCGCGGCCAGCGCAATGAGGCCGGCACGGCGCAGGCCGCGGCGCTCCAGGTCGCTCAGCGCGGGCTCCGCCTCGGTCTCGCCGCCCAAGGCGCCGCCCTCTTCGACGGACTTGGCGTGGTAGCGGGGCTCGACCCAGAAGGCGGTCACCGCCCAGCCCACCGCCACCAGCAGGAACGTGGAAGCGATCATGAACCACCAGTTGGCGGTGGCCGCGACCGCATAGTCCGGGTCCAGGATCCGCGCGCCGGACTCGGACAGGCCGGCCAGCAGCGGATCGAGGGCGGTGATCGACAGGTTGGCGCTGAAGCCCGCGGAAATGCCGGCGAAGACCGCCGCCAGTCCCACCAGCGGCGAGCGCCCCGCCTGCTGGTAGAGCGCCATGGCCACAGGAGGAAGCACCACGTAGCCCGCGTCGAGGCCCACCGAGGACAGCACGCCCACCAGGAAGACCGTGGGCGTGAGCAGCGCCTGGGGCATGCCCACCAGCGTCGCCTTGAGCAGTGCGCCGATGAAGCCGGTGCGCTCGGCCAGGCCGATGCCCAGCATGCCCACCAGCACGATCGCCAGCGGCGGGAAGTTCTTGAAGTTGTTCACCAGGCTGGAGACCGCCCAGTAGAGGCCGTCCGAGGAGAGCAGGCTCACGGCGCGAACCGGGACTGCCACGCGCTCACGCGCCACGTCTCCCGTAGCGGGGTCGAGCTTCGCGACCGTGAGCGCGCGGCCGGAGAGCGGGTCCATCACGGGGTTGCCCGCTGCATCGAGGACCGGGACCTGCACCTCACGGGCGACGTTCTTCTCGACGCTCCAGTCCAAGGACACCGCCAGCTGGGACAGACCCATTACCGCCAGCGCGCCCAGCAGGAACAGGGTCGCGGGGTCGGGTAATGCGTTGCCCAGGCGCTCGATGCGATCAAGCATCGGCCGCTTTGCTCCGGTAGCGGCGCCTGCGCTCGAAGCCCGCCAGCAGCAACGCGCCGGCGCCGGCCCCGGCCAGGTCGAGCGCCGCGTCGCGGGGCGAGCCGGTGCGCCCTGTCCGGCGTGATTGCATGCCCTCGTCGGCGGCGGCGACGCACAGCGCAAGCAGCAGCGCCAGCCCCAGCGCCGCCGGTGTCATGCGCACCGACGAGATACGCAGGGCGCGGTAGGCCAGGAAGCCCAGCACCGCGTAGAAGCCCACGTGGGCGCTGCGCCGCACGAAGTAGTTGGCCTGATCCAGGTGGGCGTCGGTGAGCCCGGGGAAGAAGCGGAACACCAACTCGCGCAGCCAGCCGCGGGTGTCACCCGCCGAGAACTGGTCGCCTCCGAGGATCAGGATCAACGCCGCCCACGCGCCGACCGCCAGCCAGGCCTGGATTCGACGGCGACGCGCGCTTTCGGGGTCCACCCCGGGGAATATGGCCCGCTCGGGGCCGCACGGCCCGCCCGCCGTTACCCTTGCGGACATGCTGCGCGTGGGGCTCGTATACGACCTGCTGGGCACGTTCCCGGGTTGCCCCGGCGATCCGCCGGACGCCGACGCCGAGTATGAGCCCGAGGCGACCGTCGAGGCGCTGGCAGCCGCGGTTCGCGCCTTGGGTCACGAGCCGCTGCGTCTGGGCAGTCCCCACGAGTTGCTGGGCCGGGCGGGGAAGGGCGAGCTGCCGCCGCTCGACGCGGCGCTGAACATCGCCGAGGGACGCGGCTCGCGGAACCGCGAGGCCTGGGCGCCGGTGCTCCTGGAGATGTGCGGAGTTCCCGCCCTGGGCTCGGATGCGCTGACGTTGTCTCTCTCTCTGGACAAGGCCTGGTGTGCCGAGAAGGTCGGGGCGGCGGGAGTGCCGGTGCCGCCGCGGGTGCTGCTGGCCTCTGCGGAGGAAGCGGAAAAAGCTCTGCTTCCCGGACTGTTCCCGCTCTTCGTGAAACCACGTTGGGAAGGGACGGCCAAGGGCATCGGGCCGGCGTCGCGGGTGGCCGACCGGGCGGCCCTGGCCGAACGGGTGGAGGAGCTGGTGCGCGCCTATGACCAGCCCGCCCTGGCGGAGCCCTTCCTGCCCGGCGCGGAGTACACGGTCACCCTGGTGGGCAACGATCCGCCGCGGGCGCTGCCGGTGCTGCAGCGGGCGCTCGAGGCCGAGACCGGCATCGGCCTGCACGCCCTGGAGCGCCACGCGGCGCCGCCGGGCGGCTGGCGTCACGCGCTGCCCGGCGAGCTGACGCCGTCGCTGGAGGCGGAGCTGGCGGAGCTCTCCCTGCGCGCCTGGCGCGCGCTGGAGTGTCGCGACTTCGCCCGCACCGACTTCCGGCTCGACGCCGAGGGGCGTCCGTTTTTTTTGGAGATCAACCCGCTGCCCACCTTCGCGCCCGATGGTTCCTTCGGCATCCTGGCGGAGCTGGCCGGCCGGCGGCACGAGGATCTGCTGGCCGAGGTGATCGCCGCGGGCCTGAAGCGGCTGGGGCTGGCGTGACCAGTGGATTCCCCAAGACGTCGCCGCCGGAGGGTGTGACCGAGGCGGAGTGGCGCGACTGGCGCTGGCAGATGCGCGCGCGCGTGCGCGACGCCGCCGCCCTGGAAGGCTTCGCCGACCCGGTGGCGGACGAGCGGCTGGCCATCGAGCAGCTCGCCCAGCGCTTCCACTTCGTGATCACGCCGTACTACGCGGCGCTCATGGATCCCCAGGATCCGGACTGCCCGATCCGGCGCCAGGTGGTTCCGCGCAGCGCCGAGCTGCAGGACCCTGCCGGCCTGGCGGACCCGCTGGACGAGGTGGCCCACTCGCCGGTGAAGAACGTGATCCGCGTCTACCCGGATCGCATCGCCTTCTGCGTCAACAACGAGTGCGCGCTCTACTGCCGCTTCTGCCTGCGCAAGCGCATGGTGGGCGAGCCGGGCTGGGCCATGAAACAGCGCGAGCTCGAGACGGCCCTGGCGTGGATCCGCCGTACGCCGGAGATCCGCGACGTATTGCTCACCGGCGGCGACCCGCTGGTCTTCTCCGACGACAAGCTCGCCTGGCTGCTGGGCGAGCTGCGCAGCATCCCCCACGTGGAGATCGTGCGCCTGGGCACGCGCCTGCCCGTGACCCTGCCGTTCCGCATCACGGACGACCTGTGCCGGCTGCTGGAGAGGCACCACCCGATCTGGCTGAACACCCACTTCAACCATCCTCGCGAGCTGACCGCCGAGGCGGCCGAGGCTTGCGATCGCCTCAGTCGAGCCGGCATCCCGCTGGGCAATCAGAGCGTCCTGATGCGGGGCATCAACGACGACCCGGACACCATGAGGGCGCTCTGCGAGGGCCTGGTGCGCATGAGGGTGCGCCCGTACTACTGCTACCAGGCCCAGCTGCTGGAGGGGACCGCCCACTTCCGCGTTCCCGTGGAGGAGGGCCTGGCGCTCTTCCGCAGCCTGCGCGGCCGCACGAGCGGCTTCGCGATCCCTCAGTATGTACTCGACACCCCGTACGGCAAGGTCCCGTTGCAGCACCCCTTTTTCCGCGGTCGCGAGGGCGACGACGTGATCGTGGAGAGCTTCGACGGCCGCCTCTGGCGCGAACCCAATCCGCGCTGATCAGGCCAGGCTGCCGCGCCACGAGCAAGCCGCTTCACGCGCGTCGGGGAGGTTCTTGCATAAGTGCACCCGGTACCACTCCTGCACGCAGGGACGTTCCTGCATAACTGCACGCAGTACCACTCCTGGCGGTGAGGAGTGACCCTCCGTGCAGTTATGCAGGAACGTCCCTGCGTGCAGGAGTGGCACCGAATGCAGTTACGCAGGAACGTCCCTCCTTGCGCGTTGCAGTACCCTGCTGGGTGAGGGGGGGTGGGTGAGCGAGGGGCCGGAGCCGGCGGCGCACGGGCGGCGGATTGGCGCGGCGGCGGCGCTGCTGGCCGGGAGCGTTCTGCTCTCGCGCGTGATCGGTTACGTGCGCGAGATGGTGCTGGCCTGGCAGGTGGGCGTGAGCGCCGAGATGGACGCCTACCGGGCCGCCTTCATGCTCCCGGACATCCTGAACCACCTGCTGGCGGGCGGTGCGCTCTCCATCGCCTTCATCCCGCTCTACACCCGCATGCGCCAGCAGCAGGACGAAGCGACCGCCGAGCGCTTCCTGGCCACGGTCCTGGGCACCCTGGGGCTGGCCGCGCTGCTCTTTACGGCGCTGATCTGGTTCTACGCGGAGCCGCTGGTCGGGTTCCTGTTCGACGGCATGCAGCCGGAGATCCGTGCGCTCACGGTGCGGCTCACGCGGATCGTGCTGCCGGCGCAGGTCTTCTTCGTGACCGGCGGCATCCTGCGCGGCGCGCTGATGGCGCGAGGTCGCTTCGGCGCCCAGGCCGCCGCGCCGCTGGTCTACAACCTGGCCATCATCGGCGCCGGGCTGGGCCTGGGCAGGGGACCCGAGGGCTTCATCTGGGGCGCCCTGCTGGGCGCGGCGCTGGGGCCGTTCGGAATCGCGCTGTTCGACGCCCTGCGCAACCTTCGTGTGCGGCTGCGCATCGCTCCTGCGGATCGCGAGTTCCTGAAGTACCTGCTGGTAGCGCTCCCGTTGATGGTCGGGGCATCGCTGCTCACCGTGGACGAGTGGTACGAGAAGGTCTTCGGCGACGACGTGGGCGAGGGCGTCATCGCCAGCCTTGGCTACGCGCGCCAGCTCATGCTGGCCCCGGTGGCCGTGGTTGGGCAGGCGATCGCCGCTGCGGCCCTGCCCACGCTGGCGGCGTTGTGGACGTCCCGCCGTCACGATGAGCTGGACCGGGTGCTGCTGCGCACGCTGCAGGTGGCGCTGTCGCTGGCGGTGCTGACCGGCGCCGCGGCCTTCGGTCTGGCCGAGGCCGGCGTCGCGGTGCTGTTTCGCCGGGGTGCGTTCTCCGCCGACGATGCGGTGGTGGTCGCCGGGCTGCTGCAGATCCTGTGCCTGGCGGTGCCTGCCTGGGTCGTGCAGCAGGTCGCCGCGCGGGCCTTCTACGCGAGGGGCGATACCTGGCGACCCATGCTGCTGGGCACCGCGGTCGCCGTCCTGGCCCTGCCGCTCTACATCAGCCTGGGCCGTCAGGCCGGCGCTACGGGTCTGGCGCTGGCCGGCGTCATCGCCATGAGCGCCAATGCCCTGGCCACGCTGCTGCTGGCCCGGCGCCTGCACGGGTCGCCGGACCTGGCCGCTCTGGGGGCCAGCAGCGGTCGGGCCCTGGCGGCGGCGCTGCCCGCGGCCGGTGCCGCGCTCTGGGTGCAGCGGGGCGGGGAGGGCTTCGCCGGCGCGTTCCTGGACCTGGCGCTGGGCGTCGCGGCCTTCGCCGCCGTGGCCCTGCCACTGGCCTGGCTGCTGGGCGACGAGGCCCTGCGCGACGCGTTGGGCCGCCTGACCCGTCGCTTCGCCCGGCGAGGTGCGTGATACCCTCGGGCCCATGCAGACGTGGGAACCCGAGCGGCCGGGCGGACAGGGGCTGGATGCGAACCAGGAGGAGTCGGGCAATCGCGCGATCCACGCGCTGCTGACCGACCCCGACTGCGGCGACCGGGTGGACCTGGTCGTCACCTTTCGCGAGGACGCCGAGGGCGGCGCGTACGAGGTCTGGTCCCGACGGGGGCTGGTGCGCTTCCGGCGCGTGCTGCGCGACGACGGCAGCTTCGACTTTCCCGTGATCGAGGTGATGGGCGAGAATCCGATCGGGAACCAGGATCCCCATGCCCTGGACAGCCTGGACGCGGAGCGTACGGCCGCCCTGGCCTCGGGCTTCGCCGCCGACGAGGCGGATCGACGCTTCATCGCGCCCGCGTACCAGAGCTATCCGTTCGCCTGTGAGCGCATCGCGCAGCTCTTCGACTCTCCCCATGCACCGGACCTGGCCATCTCGCCCACGGACTGGGCTCAGGGCCCCTACGCGGGCAATCACGGCGCCCTGCACGTACGCCAGGCGCGTGCGCCGCTCTGGTTCGCCGGGCCGCGGGTGCGGCCCGGGCGCCACCGCCTGGCGGTCCGCGCAGTGGATCTGGCGCCCACCATCCTGGCGGCCTGCGACCTTCCCCGCATCGACGGCGCCGATCACAGCGGTCGCACGGCCAGCGAGCGCGGCGTGGAGCCCGACGTCTACCTGCGCCGGCAGGACGGGCGCGTGCTGGAGGAAGTCCTGGACCGCGGCGCCGCGCCCGCGCGCCGCGCCTACCTGTTCTTGATGGACGGCCTGCACATGACGGAGCTGCAGGCGCGCCTGGAGGCCGAGCCGGAGCGCTACCCCAATCTGACCAGCCTGCGCGAGCGGGCGGCGCAGGTCGAGGGCGGCTCCGTGGTGAACTTCCCGTCCATCACCTGGCCCAGCCACACGGCGATCGGCACCGGGGCCTGGTGCGGCCACCACGACGTGGTGAACCCCAGCTACTACCTGCGCGAGAAGCGCGAGACGATCTCGCCGCAGGGGCAGCAGATTCTCACCGAGGGCTTCTCCAGCCAGGCGGTGGAGTCGCTCTACGAGGCGTTCAAGCGCGTGCGCGGCGACGACGGCTTCACGGCGGCCATCTACGCCCCGTTCGGTCGCGGCGCCGACCACGCCGCGCTGGAGAACCGCAACACCTCGCATCGCCCGACCCTGAAGGCCCTGACCGAGGAGTACGCGACCGACTGCAACCCGCGCTGGCGGGAGGAGGGCCGCAAGTCGGCCATCGACGAGTCGGTGCTCGACAATCGCGGCATCGCGCAGGTGGTGGAGCTCTTCAGTCGCGCCGACAGGCCCGCGCCGGACTTCGTCTATCACGAGCTGACCCTCACCGACGGCGTGGGCCACGAGTACGGACCGCACTCCGATGGACTGGCCGATGCCCTGGAGGAGGGCGACAAGCGCGTGGGTCGCGTGCTCGAGCTGCTGGAGAAGACCGGGCTTCTCGAGGAGACCTTCCTGGTGTTGACGGCGGACCACGGAATGGCGCCCCAGGATGCCGAGGCCACGCACCCGGCCAACCACTTCGAGACCCTGGGCTTCGCCGGCGTGGTCTGCGAGCCGATGATCTGGCTGCGCGACCTGGCGGTAGAGGTGGAGCGCCAGGGCGACGGCCGCACCGGCCGCGTGCTGGTCTCCGACAACGACGCCCTGCCCAGCGGCGAGCGCCCGCCCGTGGAAGAGGCCGAGGTCGTGGTCGAGGCGCACAGCGAGGGCGAGGCGCCCCGGGTGGTGGCCCGTGGCAGCAGTGGCCCGGGGGGCGTGTTCGGGTTCGCGACGCCCTCGGACGTGGACAGCGCCGACCTGGCGCTCTCGATCCGCGCGGAGGGCTTCAATCCGCGCCGCGTCAGGCTCGACGGCCGCTCGCTTGCCCTGGACCTGCGCGAGCTGCTCTACGGCCGCAACGACGGGTGAGCGCGCCCGGGCTGGCCAAGGCGGTGAGTCCGGCCGGGACTACGGCCCACGCAAGCCCGCCGAAGGCGGGCGCGCAGTGAGCCGCAGGCGAACGAAGGCAAACCAGTGGCAGTTCTGGGTCGATCGCGGCGGCACCTTTACCGACTGCATCGGCCTGGCGCCCGACGGCGCGCTGCACACCGCCAAGGTGCTGTCCTCGGATACGGCTCCGGTGGAGGGCATCCGCACCATCCTGCAGCGCTGCGGGGCCGCTGCGCCCGGCGCGTCGCTCCCCGCCTGCTCCGTCGAACTGGGCAGCACCGTCGCCACCAACGCCCTGCTGGAGCGCCGCGGGGAGCGCACGCTGCTGGTCGCCGACCGCGGGCTGGGCGACGTGGCGCGCATCGGCACCCAGGAGCGACCCGAGCTCTTCTCCCTGCGCATCGAGAAGCCGCAGCCGCTGCACGAGCGAGTGGTCGAGGTGGGCGGGCGCGTGGGCGTGAACGGCGAGCGTGTAGACACGCTGGACGCCGAAGCCCTGCGCGCGGCGTTGCGCGACGCCCGGGGCAGCGGCATTCGCTCGCTGGCCGTCGCCTTGATCCACGCCTATGCCCACCCGCACGTCGAGGCGCGCATCGCCGAGATCGCCCGGGAAGAGGGCCTGGCCTATGTGGTGGCGTCCCACGAGGTGGCGCGCGAGATCGGCCTGCTGGCGCGCACGGAGACCGCGAGCGCCGACGCCTACCTGACGCCGCTGCTGCGCCGCCACGCCGCCGAGCTGGAGGCGGCGCTGCCCGGCTCGCGCTTGCGCTTCATGCAGTCGTCCGGGGGGCTCACCGATGCGGCCCGCTTCCGCGGACCCGCCGCGCTGCTGTCGGGTCCCGCCGGCGGGGTGGTGGGGGCCGCCCACGTCGCGGCCGAGGCGGGCTTCCCCCGCGCCGTCGGCTTCGACATGGGCGGCACGTCCACCGACGTGTCGCTGATCCTGGATGGAGAGGTGGAGCGCGGGTTCGAGAGCGTGGTCGCGGGCGTGCGCGTCAAGGCGCCCATGCTGCGCATCCACACCGTGGCCTCGGGTGGAGGCTCGTTGTGCCGCTTCGACGGATTTCGCCTCAACGTGGGTCCCGAGAGCGCCGGCGCCGATCCCGGTCCGCTCTGTTACGGGATCCGCGCGGCCGATGGCCGGCTCGCGGCGCGCGAGCTGACGGTGACCGACGTGAACCTCTACCTGGGGCGTCTTCAGCCCGACCGCTTTCCGTTCCCCTTGGATCGGGAGGCCGTGGCGGCGCGGCTCGAGCAGGTGCGCGACGCCCTGGCCGAGGCGGGGCACGCCCGCGAGCCGGACGAGGTGGCTGCGGGCTTCGTCGAGGTGGCGAACGCTCATATGGCTCGCGCCATCCAGGAGGTGTCGGTCGCTCGCGGCGTGGATCCGCGAGAGTGCGCCCTGGTCGGATTCGGCGGCGCCGGCGGCCAACACGTCTGCGCGTTGGCGCGCAGCCTGGGCATGCGTCACGTGGTGCTGCACCCGTTGGGGGGGCTGCTGTCCGCCTACGGCATCGGCATCGCGGAGGCGAGCTGGGACGGGCAGCGCGACGCGGGCCGCGTGCTGCTCCCCGCGCCCGCGGAGGGCCTGCCCGAGGCGCTGCGCGCCGCCTTCGAGGAGCTCGAGGCCGGCGGCCGTGCGGCGCTGGAAGCCGAGGGGCTCGATCCCGCCGCCCTGCGCGTCGAGCGTCGCCTCGATCTGCGCTATGCGGGAACCGAGACCGCCCTGGCGGTCGCCGAGCCGCCCCACGGCGACTGGGCCCACGCCTTCGCCGCCGAGCACCGCGCCCGCTTCGGATACGTGCGCGACGAGCGTCCGCTGGAGGTCGTCACGGCCCGCGTCCGCGTGGTGGAGCAGGCGGAGGTGCCGCGGCTTCCCGGCGCGACCGGAGGCGCCCAGCCGGCGCAGCCCCTGCGCACCGAGAGTGTGTGGTTTCCCGATCTGGGGCGTGTGGTGGCGCCGGTCTTCGCTCGCGAGGCGCTGGGCCCCGGCGCGGAGCTCTCCGGACCGGCCGTGGTGCTCGAGGACACGGGGACGCTGATCCTGGATGCCGGCTTCGAGGGACGCGTGGCCGCGAACGGCGCACTCCTGCTGAGCGACGTCGGCGGCCGCGCCGCTTCGATGCAGGGGGCGCCGGCTGCGACGCAGGGGGCGCCTGCTGCGCAGGAGGCGGACCCGGTGCGGCTCGAGGTCTTCGGAAGCCGCTTCATGTCCATCGCCGAGCAGATGGGTGCGGTGCTCCGCAATACCTCGGTCTCCACCAACATCAAGGAGCGGCTCGACTACTCCTGTGCGGTGTTCGATGCCGAGGGCGGCCTGGTCGCCAATGCACCCCACATCCCGGTGCATCTGGGCGCCATGGGCGAAACCGTGCGCGCCGTCCAGGCCCGTTTTCCGGACCTCGCGCAGGGGGACGTGGTGGTCACCAACGATCCGTTCGCCGGCGGCTCCCACCTGCCCGACGTGACGGTGGTGACTCCGGTTTTCGTGGTGGGGGCGTCCGGCGCCGCGCCGCGCTTCTTCGTCGCCAGTCGCGGCCACCACGCCGACGTGGGCGGGATTACGCCGGGCTCCATGCCGTCCACCTCCACGCGCCTGGAGGAGGAGGGCGTGTTGATCCGGCCCATGCTTCTGGTGCGTCGCGGGCGCCTGGACGAGGCGGCGATCCGCGCCGTGCTGGAAGGCGGCCCGCATCCCGCCCGCAGCCCCGACGACAACCTGGCCGACCTCGAGGCCATGGTCGCCGCCAACCGCGCCGGCGAGGCGCTGGTTCTGGAGACGGTGGCCGAGTGGGGGCTCGACGCGGTGGAGACCACCATGCGTCAGCTTCAGGACGCGGCTGCGGCCAAGGTGGCGCGCGAGATCGCACGCCTGCCCGACGGAGAGCACGTCTTCGAGGACGCCATGGACGACGGCACGCCGGTCTGCGTGCGCCTGGGTGTGCGCGGCGAGCGCATGCGCATCGACTTCGCCGGAACCGGCGCCGCGGTGGAGGGGAACCTGAACGCGCCGCGCGCGGTGGTGCAGGCGGCGGCGATCTACGTGCTGCGCAGCCTGGTGGCCGAGCGCATCCCGCTCAATGGGGGCTGTCTGGCGCCCGTCGAGATCTGCGTTCCGTCCGGCAGTCTGCTGGATCCGCCGCGCGGCGCGGCGGTGGTGGGCGGCAACGTGGAGACGTCTCAACGCATCGTGGACGTGCTGTTGGGCGCCCTGGGCCGGGTCGCCGCGAGCCAGGGCACGATGAACAACGTGGCGTTCGGCACCGAGCGTTTCGGCTACTACGAGACGATCGGCGGCGGCGCCGGCGCGGGCGACGGCTTCGCGGGAGCATCCGGAGTGCACACCCACATGACCAACACGCGCATCACCGACGCCGAGGTGTTGGAAGAACGTTACCCGGTGCGGCTGGAGGTGTTCGCGCTGCGGGCCGGCTCGGGCGGGGCCGGGCGCTGGTGCGGTGGCGAGGGCCTGGTGCGGCGCTGGCTCTTCCTGGAGCCGGTCACGGTCTCGCTGCTGAGCGAGCGCCGGGTGCTTTCGCCCTGGGGCCTCGCGGGTGGCGCGGCGGGCGCTCGGGGTCGCAACGCGGTCGTGCACGCCGACGGCCGGGTCGAGGAGCTCCCCGGGCGTGCAACGCTGCAGATGCAGCCTGGCGAACGGCTGCGGGTCGAGACCCCGGGAGGGGGCGGCTTCGGGAGGCCTGTCGGATGAGGGCGCGGGCGGTTCGCTCGGGGTTGCTGATCGCGCTGCTGGCCGCACCGCCAGCCGCCGCCGAGCCCGATGGCGCCGCGCTGTTCGAGGCGCGCTGTGCCCAGTGCCACGGGCAGGATGGACGCGGGGGTCCGGGAACCCAGGCCTTCCAGATGCCGATGCCCGACTTCACCGACTGCGCCTTCTCCGCGCGCGAGCCGGACAGCGACTGGGCCGCTGTGATCCATCTGGGCGGGCCCGGCCGCGGCTTCAGCCCCTTGATGCCGGCGCACGCCGAGACCTTGACCGCTGCGGAGATCGCGGCGGTGCTCGCTCACCTGCGCAGCCTGTGCCGCGACGAGCGCTGGCCCCGGGGCGAGCTCAACCTGCCGCGGCCGCTGGTCACCGAGAAGGCTTTTCCGGAAGACGAGGCCGTCGCCACGGTCTTCGCCAACACGAACCGCGGCGGCGAGGTCGTCAGCGAGCTGCTCTTCGAGAAGCGCTTCGGGCCCCGCAGCCAGGTGGAGCTATCGCTGCCCTTCGTCGCCCGCGAGCGCCCGGACTCGAGTGGCTCGTGGAACGGGGGCGTCGGCGATCTGGGCCTGGGCGTCAAGCACGCCTTCTTCCACAGCCTGGACTGGGGCACGATCGCCAGCCTCGGCGCGGAGGTGAAGCTCCCCACGGGCGACGACGATCGGGGTCTCGGGAAGGGGACGACGGTCTTCGAGCCCTATCTGGCCTGGGGGCAGATCCTGCCCGGCGGCGCTTTCCTCCAGGTCCAGGCCCTGGGCGAGTTTCCGACGGACCGCGGCATTCCCGACGAGTTCCAGCTGCGCAGCGCGCTGGGCACGAGCTTCACTTTGAAGCCCTTCGGCCGGGTGATCTCGCCCATGGTCGAGGCGGTCGGGAGCTGGGCCTTCGTGGGTGGGGGAGTGGACGAGCAGTGGGACCTGGTTCCCCAGGTCCAGATCCCGCTCAATCGGCGTCAGCACATCCGGCTCGACCTGGGTGTGCGCATCCCGCTGACCGACGCCGGCCGCCGCCCGACCCGCTTCGGGATCTACCTGCTCTGGGACTGGTACGACGGGGGTCTGCTGGACGGCTGGTGAGCGGGGTCAGCCCCGCTCGCCGGGGCGCAGCTTCGCGTCGAAGCGCCTGACCTCGTCCAGGGTCAGCAGCCCATCCCCGTTCTCGTCCGCCGCGTCGAAGTCGTCCCAGCGCGCGTCGATGTACTCGTTGAGGTCGATCTTGCCGTCGCCATTGCGGTCGGCGGCCTGGAAGACCTCCGGGGTCACGTCCTTCAACTGGGCGCGGGTGAGGTATCCGGTGCTCTCGGCGTCGAGCCGGAAGAAGGCGTAGACCAGCGCTTCGTAGTACTCGCGGCGGTCGATGAAGCCGTCGTCGTTCCAGTCGGCCTCCGCGAAGCGTTCGTCCATGGACCGCTCGGCCGGCTTGGCCAGGGCTGCGCCGCCCGGGAGCAGCAGGGCGAAGGTCAGCAGCGGGGCGAGCAGGCGCATGGGTTCTCCTCGGTTCGCGATCGCCTGCGGCTCCACGGCCCGGCGACCCGTGCCTCGGTAGCTCTGACGGATGGCCCTCGCAACGCCGTCCCCCGCGTTGCCCCCGGGAACTACAAAGCTTCGGTATGCCGCGGGGTTGCGCTGGCCCGCAAGCGGTCTAGATTCCGTCCGGGCGCGTAGCTCAATTGGCAGAGCAAGGGACTCTTAATCCCTAGGTTCGGGGTTCGATTCCCCGCGCGCTCACCAGCCCGGTCCCGGCTTCTCGGCTCGACGTCCTAGTCGGTCTCCCGGGCGAACGTGGCGTACGTCTGCATGCCTCCCGAGAGGATGCGTACGTCGAAGCCGTGCTGAAGCAGGGCGCGGTTGGCGTAGTAGGCACGCTGGCCGACGGCGCAGACCAGCCAGACGGGTCGCTCCTTGGGAAGCTCGTCCAGTCGACCGCGCAGCTCTTCCAGCGGAACGTTGCTCGCACCGGGAATGTGGCCGCGCGCGAACTCGGCCGGCGTGCGCACGTCCACGATCAGGGCATCGCCCTCGCTGAGCGCGTTCCAGTCGGCCAACGACAGATCGCCGCGCACGTGGTTGGCTGCGATCATGCCTGCCAGGTTCACCGGGTCCTTGGCCGCCCCGTACTGGGGCGCATAGCAGAGCTCGGATTCCTCCAGGTCGAAGACGGTGCCGCCCATCTGCAGCGCCATGGCGATCACGTCGATGCGGCGCGCCACATCAGCTTCGCCCACCGCCTGGGCTCCCAGGATGCGACCGTCGTCGGGCGCGAAGAGCAGCTTCATGTGGATCGGCTTCGACCCGGGGTAGTACCCCACGTGGTTGCCCGGGTGGAGGTACACGCGCTCGTAGCTGATCCCGGCTCGCGTCAGCGTCCGTTCGCTGGCGCCGGTCATGGCCACGGTCAGCTCGAACACGCCGCAGACGGCGGTGCCCTGCACGCCTCGGAAGCGGATGGCTTCGCGCCGTGCGCCCGGCGGCTCGGAGCCCAGGGCGTGGTGGATGGACGCGGCGGCGACGCGCCCCTGGCGGTTGGCCGGGCCTGCCAGGGCCAGCGGCCGCTCGGCGCCGGTGACGATGTCGCGCACCTCGATGGCGTCGCCCACCGCCCAGATGCGCGGGTCGTTGGTGCGCATGTGATCGTCCACGCGGATGCCGCCGGCCTCGCCCAGGTCGAGCCCCGCCTGCTGCGCCAGGGCCGTCTCCGGGCGCACGCCGATGGCCAGGATCACCAGGTCGGCGTCGATGCGCTCGCCGTTGCTCACGCGAACCTGGAGCCCACCACCGTCGCGGGCCTCGAATCCCTCCACGCCGGCGCCCAGCTGCAGGCGGACCCCATGGTTCACCAGATGATCCGCAACGTAGGCGGCCATCTCCGGGTCCAAGGGCGGCATCACCTGGGGTGCCAGCTCCACCAGGGTCACCTCCAGCCCGCGGTGCGCCAGGTTCTCCGCCATCTCCAGGCCGATGAAGCCGCCGCCCACCACCAGCGCGCGGGAGGCGCCGGTCAGCGCCTCGCGGATGCGTCGGGTGTCGGGAATGGTGCGCACCACGTGGATCCCCGGAAGGTCGATGCCGGGCAGGGGAGGGCGGATGGCCCCGGCGCCCGGGGAGAGCACGAGGGCATCGTAGGACTCGCGCCGGACTTCGCCGTTGCGCAGGTCGCGGACCTCGATCTGCCTTGCCTCGCGATGAATCGCCGTGACCTCGGTCTCCGTGTGCACGTCGATGTCGAAGCGCTCGCGGAAGAGCTTGGGCGTAGCGATCAGGAGCTTGGCCTCCTCCTCGATCACGTCGCCTACGTGGTAGGGCAGGCCGCAGTTGGCGAAGGACACGAAGGGCCCGCGATCGAACATGACGATCTCGCAGTGTTCGCACAGGCGGCGCGCGCGCGCGGCGCACGACGCGCCGCCGGCCACTCCGCCGACGATGAGGATCCGGTTCTTGTCTGCCATGGGGACCTCCGGGGCCGGATGCTAGCGCTCGGCTTCGGCGCCGGGTGCTGGCGCTCGGCTTCGGCGCCGGGTGCTAGCGCTCGGCTTCGGCGTCGGGTGCTAGCCTGATCGCGCATGCCCACGCCGTTCACGCCCTTCACCGCGATCCTGGGTGGCCTGCTGATCGGGTGCGCCGCCGTGTTGTTGCTCCTGGTCAACGGGCGCATCGCGGGCATCAGC
Organism: uncultured delta proteobacterium; assembly: GCA_947260035.1. Taxonomy (GTDB): domain Bacteria; phylum Myxococcota_A; class UBA9160; order UBA9160; family JAFDET01; genus JAFDET01. The sequence goes on along the minus strand of CAMYOO010000040.1, from coordinate 33,247 downwards.
GGGATCCTCGGCGGCGCGCTGGCGCGCCGCTGCGACGATCGGACCTGGCGGCTCCTGTTCCTGCTGGGCCTCCCGCTCGGTGCGCTCGCGGTCGGAGCGCTGCGCGGTGGCCTGGAGATCCAGGTCTCGACCCCGCTGCCGGTGCTGATCGGAGCCGGACTGCTGGTCGGGTTCGGGACGCGCCTGGGCGGCGGCTGCACCAGCGGCCACGGGGTGTGCGGAATCGGACGCGGCTCGCAGCGCTCCATCGTGGCCACGGCGGTGTTCATGCTCACGGGAGCCCTCACCGTGTTCGTGGTGCGCCACCTGCTCGGAGGTGCGGGATGAGGACTTCGTGGGTGGCGCTGGCTGCCGGGGTGGTGTTCGGCGCCGGCCTGGCGCTGGCGGACATGACGAATCCGGCCAAGGTGCAGAACTTCCTGGACGTGCTCGGGAGCTGGGATCCGAGCCTGGCGTTCGTGATGGGCACGGCCCTGGTGACGTCGGCCCTGGGTTACCGCGTGGCGCGCCGCCGCGGCGCCCCGCTGCTGGCAGCGGCCTTCATGCTCCCGGATCGCACCGACCTGGACGCGAAGCTCGTAGCCGGCGCGGCCCTTTTCGGCGTGGGCTGGGGCCTGGGCGGCTTCTGCCCCGGGCCCGCGCTGGCGGGCGTGCTCCAAGGGGTTCCCCAGGTCTTCGTGTTCGTCGCCGCCATGCTGACAGGCATGTGGCTGCACGACCGCCTTTCCGCGCGCGCGTAGGCTTCGCTCAGCGCGAGAAGATCGGCTGCTTCACCAGGGCGGGGATCACCGGCTTGAGCTGCAGCCGGAAGTTCCAGCGCTGCCCGAAGGTGTTCGGGTGGACCACCGCGTAGGAGGCTTCGAAGCTGATCTGGAAGGGCATCTGCCCGATCTTGAAGGTCTTGCCCACGCCCAGGCCGACGGGAACAGTCCAGACGTCGCCGCCGTTGGCCTCGAAGTTGGCCACGATCGTCGGCGAGCCCATGCCCACCTGCCACTGGTTGGGCAGGAACCACCAGAAGAAGTACTGCAGGTTGAGCAGGTTCACGTCGTCGCGGTCGTCGTCCCCGGCGTAAGAGAACCACTGCTGCGCTAGCGCGCCGAGCATGAACTTCTTGTTCAGTAGAAGGCCCACCGCGGCGGGACCCGCGGACCACTTCTCGGTGCCCAGCTCGTCGGGCGTGGCACTGGGGAAAAGCAGAGTCGGTCCGACGCCCCACAGGAATCCCTTGGGTTGAGCAGGGGTCAGCAGACCCATGTAGGCGATGTCTCCGAGCCCGGTCTCGCGGTCGAAGCTGCCATCGAGCTGGGGGATCGGCGCGTCCACAATGGGGATCACGGGCCTGTTGATCCAGTTCCACTCCTCGGTGAGCGGTACCGGCATCACGGGCTGGAGGGTGGTCACCCACTTGCCGCGCTGGGAGTCCGAGATGTCGCCCTTGTTGAGCGAGAAGTTGTTCTGGACCACCAGGTTCCAGACGTTGCCCACCGGATTGTTGAGCTGCCGAGCAACCTCGTCGATGTCCGTTTGCGGTTCGTCGGCCCGGATCGGCCCCGCGACCGTCAGGCCCAGGACCAGCGCAAAGAAGGCCGCGAATCGAAGCATGCTCATCCCCCCGAGACGGCGCGCGCTCGACGCAGAACGGCGCCCCGCACTTGTAGCGTACGCCTCTTGGCGTGCACCGGCGAAGCCACCTAGCCTCGCCGGGCATGGCCGATGACTGGGAGCAGCGACTGCGTGACCTCGAGGCTCGCCGGGCCGCGGCCCGCGCCATGGGCGGCGAGGAAAAGCTGGCGAAACGCCGCGCCGCGGGAAGGCTCGATGCGCGCGAGCGCATCGCGCGGCTCTGCGATCCCGGCAGCTTCCGCGAGTTGGGCACGCTGGTGGGCGCACCGGTCCCCGCCGACGCCCTGGTAGGAGGCATCGCTGCCATCGGCGGGCGTCCCGTCGTGGTCTACGCCGAGGACTTCAGCGTCAAAGGCGGCTCCATCGGAGTTGGAAACCATGCCAAGCGCGTGCGCCTGGCCGCGCGCGCCCAACGATCTGCAGATGCTGGCGCGGCTCTCGGGGCGCGTGCCGCTGGTGGCTCTCGTGCTGGGTCCGTCGGCGGGCCACGGCGCGCTGTGTGCACTGCTGGCTGACTTCGTGGTGATGGTGCGCGGTGCGGCCCTCTTCTCCGCCGGTCCGCCCCTGGTGGCGGCCGCATTGGGAGAGACGGTTACGGCTCAGGAGCTGGGCGGTGCCGAGATGCAGACCACCGAGAGCGGTGTGGCCCACAACCTGGCGCAGGACGAGGACGAAGCATTCGCGCTGGCGCGCGGCTACCTCTCGTTCCTGCCCGGCAGCGCCTGGGCGCGCCCGCCGCGGGCCGAAGGCGCAGACAGCGGCCGGCGCAGCCTGGACGCGATCCTGGACGTGGTGCCCACGGCGGACGCGCGGCCCTACGATGTGCGTGCAGTGGTGGAGCTGCTGGCGGATGAGGGGCGCGCCCTCGAGCTCCAGCCGGGCTACGGCGCCTCGCTGCTCACGCTGCTGGCCCGGCTGGGCGGGCGCCCGGTTGCGATCGTCGCCAACCAGCCCGCAGTGCGCGCGGGTGCCATCGACGTGCCGGCCGCGGAGAAGGCGGCCCACTTCCTGGAGCTGGCCGACGCGTTCCACCTGCCGGTGGTCTTCCTGGCCGACAACCCGGGCATCATGGCCGGCAGCCGCGCCGAGCGCGCGGGAACCCTGCGCGCCGCGGCGCGCATGTACGCAGCCCAGGCGCGCGTGCGCTCGCCCAAGCTGCACGTGACCCTGCGCAAAGCCTTCGGCTTCGGCAGCTCGCTGATGGCGATGAATCCCTTCGACGCCCAGACCCTGACGCTGGCGTTTCCCACGGCCACGCTGGGCGCGCTGCCGGCGGCCAGCGGCGGCGCGGCGGCGAAGCTGGGCGACCTGGACCAGGCTCAGCTCGAAGGCGACCAGGCCGGCGGCCCCTGGTCCAGCGCCGAGAGCATGGCCTACGACGAGGTCATCGACCCGCGCGAGCTGCGCAACGCACTGCTGGCCGGGCTGGCTCTGTCCGAGGGACGCGAAGCCCAGGCGCCGGAGCCCGCGCGGCACACGGGCATCCGGCCCTAGCGAAGCGCCCGCTACTCGACCCGCACCCGCGTCGGCACCAGCTGCGTCGGTTCGAGCGCGCGGGTCTCGCCCGCGATCTCGAACTCACCGTGCAGGCGTGTGTCCGTGGAGGAGGTGCCGATCCGTACCAACACCTTGCCCGGCTCGACGACGAAGCGCATGGCGCGGTCGTAGAGGGCGAGCTGGCTGGGGTCCAGCTCGAACACGACCCGCCGGCTCTGGCCCGGCTCCAGCGGCACCCGTGCAAAGCCGGCCAGCTGGCTGGTCGGGCGCACCACGCTGGCAACGGGATCCTGTACGTAGAGCTGCACCACCTCGTCGGCCGCCCGCGCGCCGCTGTTGCGGATGCGGCAGGCGATCTCCAGGGGCTGGTCGGGCGCCACGCGCTCGGCGCCGAACTCCAGGTCGGCGTACTCGAACGTCGTGGTGGAGAGCCCATGCCCGAACGGGTAGAGAGGCGCAGCCAGGCCGTCGGAGTAGTTGTGGGTGAGGGGGCCCGCGCCTCCCGTCACCGGCCAGTGCCGGCCGTGGTAGATGGGAAGCTGGCCCGCAGAGTGCGGCAGGCTCACGGGGAGTCGCCCGGATGGCGCAACCGCTCCGAACAGCACGTCCGCCAACGCCGAACCGCCTTCCTGGCCCGGAACCCAGGCGTAGAGCAGCGCGGGCACATGCTCCGCGGCCCAGGGCAGGGCGTGGACGCGCCCGCTCACGATGATCGCCACGGTCGGTGTGCCCGTGGCCACCACCTCCTCCAGCAGGCGCTGCTGCGCGCCCGTCAGAGCCAGGTCCGAGGCGTCGCGAAACTCGCCCACGGTGCAATCCGGCATGAGTCCGGAGCGGCCGCCCACGAAGACCAGGGCCACATCGGCTTCGCGCGCCGCCTGCACCGCGTCGGCGATGCCCGAAGGATCCGGACTCTGCACGTCGCAGCCCCGCGCGTGGAGGATGCGCGTCTCCGCCGCAACGGCGGCGCGGATGCCCTCCAGCGGGGTGACGGTCGGCGGATAGTAGGGCCCCGCCTGGAAGGCGATCGTGTCGGAGCGCGGCAGGATGTCGCCCGCGTCGTCGTCCTGGCGCTTGTAGATGATCTCGGTGTGCGCGGGGTAGTGGTAGTCGCCCTGGAGCAGCCTGACGTCGTCCGCGCACGGGCCCAGCACCGCGATGCTGCGCGTGGCCGGATCCAGCGGCAGCAGCTCTCCCTCGTTCTTCAACAGCACCAGCGAGCGGACGGCCAGCTCGCGGGCCAACGTGCGCGTCTCGGGCGTCTGGTACGGGATCGTTGCGCGTTCCGGATCCACGCCCCAGCGCTCGAAGAGCCCCAGCTCGAACTTCTGGTGCAGCACGCGCCGCACCGAGCGGTCCACCAGGGCTTCATCCATCTCGCCCGCTTCGACCAGCGTCACCAGCTCCGCGTAGCAGTCGAGGGCGGGCAGCTCGACGTCCAGGCCGGCTTCGAGCGCCATCTTCGCCGCCGCCGCCTTCGAGTCGGCCACGCGATGGCTGACGATGAGCAGCAGCGTCGTGGCGTAATCCGCCACCACCGTGCCCTGGAAGCCGAGCTCTCCGCGCAGCAGGTCGTCCAGGATCTCCGCGGAGCCGCCGCAGGGCAGGCCGTCCACCTCGTTGTAGGCGTTCATCATCGAGGCCAGTCCCGCCTCCTGGATCGCGGCCAGGAAGGGGCGGGCGAAGACCTCGCGCAGCTCCCGCGCGCCCAGATGCGCCGGCTTGTGGTTGTGGCCGCCCTCGGAGAGGCCGTAGCCCAGGAAGTGCTTGCCGGTGGCGACGACGCCGTGGGACAGGTCGTCGCTCTGGAGCCCACGCACGTATGCCACGCCGAGCCGGCTGCACAGGTAGGGGTCTTCGCCGTAGGTTTCCTCCACGCGTCCCCAGCGCGGCTCACGCGCCACGTCCAGCACCGGAGCCAGCGTCTGGCGCGCACCGACCGCGAGCATCTGCTCGCGGATCACCGCTGCCATTTCGCCGACGGCGTCCGGGTCCCAGGTGGCGGCCAGGCCGATGGCCTGGGGGAACTGGTCCGCGTCGCGGGCGCAGAAGCCGGCGGTGCTCTCCTCGTGCACCAGGGCGGGAATGCCCAGGCGCGTCTCGGTCATCAGCCATTCCTGGATGGCGTTCATGAAGGCCGCATTCTCGGCGGGGCGCAGGCCGGTGGCGGCACCGATCCGGGTTACCTGTCCGGTTCCGCGCGCCATCAAGCCCGTGGCCTTCTCCGCCGAAAAGCAGTCGGCGTCCACGAGGGCCGTGGACCAGACGCAACCCAGCTGGGCGACCTTCTCCTGCAGGTTCATGCGCTGAAGGAGGTCCTCGACGCGCTTCTCGACGGGGCTGGAGGCATCGCGGTAGGTGGGTTCGGCCATGCCGGTCAGCATACTGCCGCTTGCCGGGGCCGGCTTGCCATATACCCGGAGGGGGTATACCTTGCCGAACATGGTGCGAAGCGCCCGAGCGACGGCCGCAGTGCTGGTCCTGCAGGGGCTGCTGTGGGCGGCGGCGTGGCACCCGGGCATGGCGCGCGCAGCCGAGGTTCCGGCGCCGGCGGCCGGGCACTGCGCAGCCGGTCCCGAAGCCGCCTCGGAAGCGCCGGCCTCGCCCGCCGAGTCCGGCAGCTGCCTGCTCCATTGCACCACCCTGGCTCAGGCCTTGGTCCAGGCTGTGTCGACTCCCGCCGAACCGGCCGCGGCCGCCGTGGCGGCTGCGCTTGCAGCGCCCGCAGCCGGCGCCAGTGACGTTCGTTCCGCCATCGATCGCACTCGCGCACCACCAGCCTTCTCTCCGCTCCGCACGACCGGCGTCCTGCGGCTCTGATCCCACTCCTGCTTCGTCTGTACGGGGCCGGCGCGTTGCTCGCGCCGGCGCCGCCGTCCGCCATTCCGACCCAGCCCTTGGCAGCGGGATCGGAGGAGGAGTTGGAGATGAGAGCCCGCTTCGTGGGCGCCGCGGTCCTGGCCGCTGCGCTCGTCACATCCAGCGCCGGGGCGACCGAGGTCGTCGCGCCGCCCGTGCCGTTGACCCTGGCCTGGTGCCTCGAGCGCGCCCAGGGCGCCAACCCCAGCCTGGCCGCCGACGCCGCCCAGGCCGACGCCGCCCGCCAGCGCATCGGTCCCGCCGGAGCGCTGGAGGACCCGCGCTTCAGCTACGAGGCCAGCAACGTGCCGGTAGGCGATTGGGACTTCAAGTCGACTCCGCTCTCCGGTCACCAGCTGCGTCTGTCCCAGCGGCTCCCGTTCCCGGGCCTGCTCTCGAACCGTGCGGAGGCCGCGCGCTCCGGCGCGCGGGCCGCCGAGGCCGAGTTCGACGATCGCCGCCGCACGCTGGCGGCCGAGGTCGAGAAAGCCTGGGCGGAGCTGGGCTTCGCCCAGCGTGCGATCGAGATCACAGACCGCAACCTGGACCTGCTGCGGCAGCTGGTGGAGATTGCAGAGGCCCGTTACCGCGTAGGCTCCGGGCTCCAGCCGGACGTGCTGCGCGCTCACGTAGAGCTGACGACGCTGCTGCAGCAGCGCCTGCGTCACGTGGCGGCCGTGGACACGGCCGAAGCGCGGCTCGCCGCGCTCCTGGACCTTCCCGAGGGCGCGCGCCTGGGCCGGACCGGAGAGCTCGAAGAGCCCGGCACGATTCCCGACCGGGGACCGCTGCTGGCCCGGGTGGAGGGGGCCAGCCCGCGCCTGCGTGCGCTGCAGGAGCGGGTCGAGGAGGCGCGCCGCCGCCGGCGTGCCGCCCAGCTGGAAGGCTATCCCGACGTGGATGTGGGCCTGGGGTATCGGGTGCGCCGTTCGGTGGCCGGCGACACGGTGGACGGCGACGACTTCGTTTCCGCCGGCGTGACCCTGCGCCTGCCGGTGAACCGCTCCAAGTGGCGTTCGCGGGTGGCCGAGCGCGACGCGCTCTTGCGGCGCGAGGAGGCGCGCTTGCGCGCAGAGCGCGCGGCGCTGCGCGACCGGATTCGCAGTGGGCACGCGCGCCTGGTTCGCGCCCACGAGGAAGTGGCGCTGCTGGGAACGGGGTTGCTGCCCCAGGCCCGGCAGTCGCTCGAGTCGAGCCGTGCGGGGTACGAGGTGGGGCGCGTGGACTTCCCGTCGCTCCTGGATGCGCAGATCAACCTGGTGCAGGCGGAGCTTCGGCTCGTGCAGGCCCAGGCAGAGCGCCGCGAGGCTTTCGCGGGCCTCGAGGCGGCGCTGGGAGAGGGGCTGCGATGAAGGCGCTACCCGTGATGGGAGCCGTGGTTCTGGCCGCCGTGGCGGCGGGCATCGGCTGGTGGGCCGGCTCGGCGCGTCGCGATGGCGCCGGCGATGCGGCGGGGCCCTGTCCGGGCGGGGCCGCCGCGCTCTACTGGCGCGCGCCCATGGATCCCACGTATGTGCGCAACGAGCCCGGCAAATCGCCCATGGGCATGGACCTGGTGCCCGCGTGCCCCGGCGAGGCGGCGTCTTCTCCGACGGGCGGCGCCGATGACGACGGTTCGGTGCGCGTGGACCCGCGCGTGGTGCAGACCATGGGGGTGCGCGTGCAGGCGGTGGAGCGCCGCGATCTGGTGCGGCGCGTCCGCACCGTGGGTCGCGTGGCCTGGGACGAGCGTCGCGTCGCCCACGTGCACACCAAGGTCCAGGGCTGGGTGGAGAGGCTGCACGCCCAGTTCCAGGGCCAGGAGGTGGCGCGCGGCGAAGCGCTGCTGGAGATCTACTCGCCCGAGCTGGTCTCCACCCAGGAGGAGCTGCTGGTGGCGGTGCGCTACCGGGACGCCACGGCGTCCAGCCCGCTCCCCGATGTGCGCCGCGGCGGCGAGGCCATGTTCGACGCCACGCGGCGGCGTCTGGCACTCTGGGACATCCCGGACGCGGCCATCGACCGGCTCATCTCCACCGGCTCGATCCGCAAGACGCTGACGCTCTACGCACCGGCCGGGGGCATCATCACGTCCCTGGGGGTGCGCGAGGGGATGGAGATCAAGCCGTCGGACAACCTGTACACCATCGCAGACCTCTCCCGTGTCTGGGTGTACGCCGACATCTACGAGCACGAGCTGCCCTGGGTGGCGGTGGGCCAGCGCGGGACCGTAGAGCTGAGCTACCTGCCGGGGCGCAGCTTCACGGGCGACGTCACGTACATCGATCCTTTCCTGGATCCGCGCACGCGCACCGCGCGCGTGCGCCTGGAGCTGGAGAACCCGGACCGCGTCCTCAAGCCCGAGATGTTCGCCAACGTGGAGCTCCAGACCGAGGGCCGTCCCGGCGCGGTGGCCGTTCCCGACGAGGCGGTGATCCGCTCGGGACGCCGCAACCTGGTGCTGGTGGTGCGGGGCGAGGGCCACTTCGAGCCTCGCGACGTGGCGCTGGGCCTCGACGGAGGTGATGGCTGGATCGAGGTGCTCTCCGGCGCGACGCCGGGCGAGCAGGTCGTGGTGTCCGGGCAGTTCCTGATCGACAGCGAGAGCCGCCTCCAGGAGGCCGTGCGCAAGCTGTTGAGCGAGAAAGGGGAGGGCGCCCCAGACGCGGCGCCCATGGCGCCCATGGAGCATCACCACGAGCCCGCTCCCATGCAGCACGAAGATCCCATACCGGCGCCAGCGCTCGAAGCGCCCGCTGCCCACGTGCACGGGGAGCACTGAGCGTGCTGCGCCGGATCATCGAGGCGTCGGCCAACAACCCGGTCCTGGTCGGCCTTGGCATGGTGGGGCTGCTGGCCTGGGGAGGCTGGGCCCTGGCGCGGCTGCCCGTGGACGCGATCCCGGATCTCTCGGACGTCCAGGTGATCGTGTTCGCCGACTTCCCGGGGCAAGCGCCCCAGGTGGTGGAGGACCAGGTCACCTATCCGTTGAGCACCGCCATGCTGGCCGTGCCCAGGGCGCGCGTGGTGCGCGGCTATTCTTATTTTGGTCTCTCGTTCGTGTACGTCATCTTCGACGACGGCACGGACCTCTACTGGGCGCGCAGCCGCGTGCTCGAGTCGCTGTCCACGGTGGCGGCGCGGCTCCCGGACGGCGTGACGCCGGCCCTGGGGCCCGACGCCACCGGCGTGGGCTGGGTCTACCAGTATGCGCTGGTGGACCGCAGCGGCGGTCACGACCTGGCGGAGCTCCGCTCCATCCAGGACTGGCAGCTGCGCTACGAGCTGCAGGCCGTGCCCGGCGTGGCCGAGGTGGCCAGCGTCGGCGGTCACGTGCGCCAGTACCAGGTGGAGGTGGACCCCAACGTCCTGGCTGCGTTCGGAGTGTCGTTGCGCCAGGTGCGACGCGCCATCGAGCGCAGCAACAGCGAAGTCGGCGGCCGCCTCATCGAGATGGCCGAGACGGAGTTCATGCTGCGCGGGCGCGGCTACATAAAGAGTCTGGACGACCTGCGCGACACCGCCGTGGCCACGGACGGGCGCGGTACGCCGGTGCTGTTGCGCGATGTCGCGCGGGTGAGCCTGGGGCCGGAGTTGCGTCGAGGGCTTACGGATCTGGACGGGGTCGGCGAGGTGGTGGCCGGGATCGTCGTGATGCGCTTCGGCGAGAATGCCCTCGATACCATCGAGCGCGTCAAGGCGCGGCTGGCCGAGCTGGCGCCGACGCTGCCCGAGGGCGTCGAGATCGTCCCGGTCTACGACCGGGCGCCGCTCATCGAACGGGCCATCGCCAACCTGCGCGGCAAGCTGCTCCAGCAGGGCCTGATCGTGGCCGTCATCTGCATGGTGTTCCTGCTGCACGCGCGCAGCGCCCTGGTGGCGATCGCAACGCTTCCCCTGGGCGTGCTCTTCTCGCTGGGCGTGATGTCCCACCTGGGCATCAACGCCAACATCATGAGTCTGGGCGGCATCGCCATCGCCATCGGCACCATGATCGACGCGGGCATCGTGATGGTGGAGAACGCGCACCGGCGGCTGGAAGCCGCGCCGCCGGATACTCCTCGCAAGCGTGTGCTGGTGGAGGCGGCGGTCGAGGTGGGTCCGTCGCTCTTCTTCTCGTTGCTCATCATCACCGTCTCGTTCCTGCCCATCTTCGCGCTGCAGGCCGAGGCCGGACGGCTCTTCAAGCCCTTGGCCTACACCAAGACCTTCGCCATGGCCGGCGCGGCGCTGCTCTCGATCACGGTGGTTCCGGTGCTGATGCTGTGGCTGGTGCGCGGGCGCATCCGCTCCGAGGAGAACAACCCGGTCAACCGGGCGATCCAGCGCATCTACCGCCCGGCCCTGGCCGCCGCCCTGCGGCGCCGCGGCGCGGTGATCGCGCTGGGCCTGGTGGTGCTCGGCTCCACGGCCTGGCCGCTCGCGCGCCTGGGGTCCGAGTTCATGCCGCCCTTGGACGAGGGCGACCTGCTCTACATGCCCACCACGCTGCCCGGCCTCTCCATCACCAAGGCGCGGGAGATCCTGCAGCAGACGGACCGCCTGATCGCCGGATTTCCCGAGGTGGAACGCGTCTTCGGCAAGGTGGGCCGCGCCGACACGCCCACCGATCCCGCTCCCCTGAGCATGCTCGAGACCACCATCAGCTTGCGCCCGCGCAGTGAGTGGCGCCCGGGCATGACGCTGCAGCGGCTCATCGCCGAGCTCGACGCGGCGGTGAAGTTCCCGGGCGTGTCGAATGCCTGGGTCATGCCCATTCGCACGCGCATCGACATGCTCTCCACCGGCATTCGCACGGAGGTAGGCGTCAAGCTGGCGGGACCGGACCTGGAGGTGCTGGCGGGGCTGTCCGAGCGCGTGGAGGCGGCCCTGCGCGGCGTGGAGGGGACCGCCAGCGTCGTGGGCGAGCGTGTCATGGGTGCCCGCTACCTGGATTTCGTAGTCGATCGGCGTGAAGCGGCGCGCTATGGCCTGACTGTGGGCGATGTGAACGAGGTGATCGCCACCGCCATCGGCGGCACCAACGTCACCACCACCGTGGAGGGCCTGGAGCGCTACCCGGTGAACCTGCGCTACAGCCGCGAGCTGCGCGACGACCCGGCTGCCCTGCGCCGCGTGCTGGTGCCGACGCCCAGCGGCGCCTACGTGCCGATGGAGCAGCTCGCGCGCATCGAGATCCGTGCCGGGCCGCCGGCCATCAAGACCGAGAACGCGCGGCCGAATGCATGGGTCTTCGTGCACCTGGCGGATGTGGATGTGGGAACGTACGTGACCCGCGCGCGCGCGGTGCTGGACGAGTCCGTGGAGCTTCCGCCCGGCTACACGCTGACCTGGAGCGGTCAGTACGAGTACATGGAGCGCGCCGCGCAGCGGATGCGCCTGATCGCGCCGCTGACGCTGGGCATCATCCTGCTGCTGCTCTACCTGAACTTCCGCACCGTCACGGACACGCTGCTGGTGCTGGCGGGTCTGCCGTTCGCCCTGGTGGGCGGGGTCTGGCTGCTCTGGCTCCTGGACTACGACCTCAGCGTCGCCGTCGGCGCCGGCTTCCTGGCCCTGGCCGGGCTCAGCGCCGAGACCGGCGTCATCATGCTCCTCTTCCTGAACCAGGCGCGGGAGCGGTTCGCGGCAGAAGGCCGACTGCGCACCCGCGCCGACCTGCGCGCCGCGGTGATGCAGGGGGCCACCTGGCGGGCGCGGCCGCTGTTGATGACCGTGGCTTCGGATGCCATCGGCCTGCTCCCCATCATGTGGGGCGCCGGGACCGGCTCGGAGGCCATGCGGCGCATCGCCGCACCCATGGTGGGCGGGGTGCTCAGCGCGACCCTGGTGACGCTGATCGTGATCCCCGTCCTCTACGCCCTGGTTCACGGGCGCCGGCTGCCCGCGGCGGCGCCGGATCCGCGCCCCGGGGGCGATTGCGCTCCAACCCCACCCGGCTAGCCTCCGCGGCGGAAGCCGGGGTGGCGGAACTGGCAGACGCGGTGGCCTTAGGAGCCACTGCCTTCGGGCGTGCAGGTTCGAGTCCTGTCCCCGGCACCATCCCCCAACGCCTCGTCACCCCAGGAGACTCCAGACCATGGCCGAAGAGGGCGCGGTTCGCGTCACCACCAGCGAAGAGGGCCCGGTCGTGCGCCGGCTCGAGATCGAGGTGGATCCCAAGCGCGTGCGGCGCGCCTTCGAGCGCGCGTACCGCGACCTGGCCAAGCGTGCCCGGGTCAAGGGCTTCCGCTCCGGCAAGGCTCCGCGCAGCGTGCTGGAGAAGATGTTCGGGCCCCAGGTCCGCGAAGAGATCGAGCGGCTGCTGGTCTCCGAGAGTCTGCCCGAGGCCGTGGCCGAGGCCGGCGTGCGGCCGGTGGCCGAGCCCTCCATCGATGCCCAGGCGCCCGAGGAGGATGCTCCGTTCCGCTACACCGCGGAGATCGAGGTCAAGCCCAGCATCGCGCTGCCCACCTTGGAGGGCCTGCCGGCCAGCCAGCCCGCCGTGGACGTCTCCGATACCGACGTTCTCGAGCAGATGGAGAACCTGCGCGAGAAGAATGCTCAGCTCGTGGAAGAGGAAGAGGGCACCACGGCCGCCCAGGGCAGCGTGCTCAAGATCGACTTCGTCGGCCGCATCGACGGCGAGCCCTTCGAAGGCGGCACCGGCCAGGACGTGGAGCTGGAGATCGGCAGCGATCGCTTCATCCCCGGCTTCGAGGATCAGCTCCAGGGATCCCGCACGGGAGAGGACCGCGAGGTCAGCGTGACCTTCCCGGACGACTACGCCAACGAAGAGCTGGCCGGCAAGGAGGCCGTCTTCGCGGTGCACGTGGCCAGCGTGCAGCGGCGCGAGATGCCGGAGCTGGACGACGAGTTCGCCAAGGACCTGGGCGAGTTCGAAGACCTGGCGGCCCTGCGCGAGCGCGTCCGCAGCGACCTGACCGAGCAGCAGCAGAGCAAGGCCGATGCTGCACTGCGCCAATCGGTGCTGGACTCGCTGGTGGAGCGCACGGAGTTCGACGTGCCGGCCAGCCTGATCGAGCGGCGGCTCCAGAGTCAGCTCTCCCGCGCCCATCGCGAGCTGGAGGCATCCGTTCCCCACGAGCAGCTGCACGGCCAGCTCGACGCCTGGCGCGAGTCGTGGCGGCCGCGGGCCGAACGCGACGTCCGCGAGGCGCTGCTGCTGGAGGCGGTGGCGGCGGAACGCGAGATCGAGGTGCCGGACGAGGAGCTGGACGCGCGTCTGGAAGAGATGGCCGAGTCCCAGGGCATGGATGCCCAGACCCTGCGCAGTGTCTACAAGGACAGCGAGCTTTTGGACGCCATGCGCGTGCAGCTGAAGGATGAGAAGGCGCTTGCCTTCCTCTGCGCTGAAGCTAAAATCGAAGAAACCTCGGATAGTTAGCGCGGAAACCCGCACATCCGGAGACCTCCTGGGTTTCCCGGGTGCGCAGCCGCGCCAAACCGCGTCTATCCTCCCCCCAAGGTGCGGACGAAAACAAGACAGGCCCGGCCGCAGGCCGGGAACGATGGACGGAGCCCATGCCTCTGATCCCGATGGTCGTCGAGCAGAGCCACCGCGGAGAGCGGGCCTACGATATCTACTCGCGGCTGCTCAAGGACCGGATCATCTTCCTGGGCAGCGGCATCGACGACGATGTCGCCAATCTGATCATCGCCCAGCTTCTGTTTCTGGAGGCTGAGGATCCGGACAAAGACATCAACGTCTACATCAACTCCCCCGGTGGATCCGTCACGGCCGGCCTCGCGATCTACGACACCATGCAGTACGTCCGACCGGACGTTCAAACGATCTGCCTGGGGCAGGCTGCCTCGATGGCGGCGTGGCTGCTGGCGTGCGGAGCCGACGGCAAGCGCATGGCCCTGCCCAACAGCCGCATCATGATCCACCAGCCCATGGGCGGCTTTCAGGGGCAGGCAACGGACATTGATATCCAGGCGCGCGAAATCCTCAAACTTCGCGAGCGGATGAACGAGATCCTCGCCAGCCACGCCAAGCGCCCTGTCGAGGACATCGCCAGGGACACCGACCGCGACTACTATATGTCGGGTGAGGATGCGGAGCAGTACGGCCTGATCGATCGGGTCGTTCTGCGCCATGAAGTGCCCACCAAGCTCGGCGGGAACGGCAAGGGCGGAGGCGGTTGATGAAGCGCAAGGACGACAACGCGAATCTGTCGTGCTCCTTCTGCGGCAAGAGCCAGAAGGAAGTCAAGAAGCTCATCGCCGGGCCGACGGTCTACATCTGCGATGAGTGCATCGAGCTCTGCAACGACATCATCGCCGAGGAGTACGGTCGCGACGAGGTCTCGTCCGAGGCGTCGAAGGTTCCCAAGCCGATCGAGATCAAGACGATCCTCGACGACTACGTGATCGGCCAGGAGCGAGCCAAGAAGACCCTGTCGGTGGCGGTGCACAACCACTACCGCCGCATCGAGAGCCAGGCGTTCGTGGGCGAGGTGGAGCTTCAGAAGGCCAACATCATGCTGCTGGGGCCGACCGGCAGCGGCAAGACGCTGCTGGCCCAGACCCTGGCCAAGATCCTGGACGTCCCCTTCACCATCGCCGATGCCACCACGCTGACCGAAGCCGGCTACGTGGGCGAGGACGTCGAGAACATCATCCTCAACCTGCTGCAGGCGGCCAACTACGACCTGGAGCGGGCGCAGCGCGGGATCATCTACATCGACGAGATCGACAAGATCGCCCGCAAGAGCGAGAACCCGTCCATCACCCGCGACGTCTCCGGCGAGGGTGTGCAGCAGGCCCTGCTCAAGATCATCGAGGGCACCATGGCCAGCGTCCCGCCCAAGGGCGGACGCAAGCACCCGCAGCAGGAGTTCGTGCAGATCGACACGTCGAACATCCTGTTCATCTGCGGCGGCGCCTTCTGCGGCCTCGAAGAGATCATCGAGCGTCGCATCGGCGTGAAGGGCCTGGGCTTCGGCGCCGACATCCAGAAGCGCAGCGAGCGGCGCCTGGGGGACGTGCTGCGCGAGGCGCAGACCGAGGACCTGCTCAAGTTCGGGCTGATTCCGGAGTTCGTGGGGCGGCTACCGGTGGTGGCCACCCTGGAGGAGCTGGACGAGTCGTCGCTGGTGGAGATCCTCACCGCCCCCAAGAACGCGCTCGTCAAGCAGTATCAGAAGCTGTTCGAGTTCGAGGACGTGCGGCTGCGGTTCTCCGACGGCGCGCTGCGGGCGGTGGCCCGCCATGCGATTCAGCGCAAGTCGGGGGCCCGGGGTCTGCGCAGCATCCTCGAGGGCGTGATGCTCGACCTCATGTACGACATCCCCTCCCGCGACGACGTGGAAGAGGTGATGATCAACGAAGAGGTGATCGAACAGGGCGCGGAGCCGCTGGTCGTGCTGAAGGCCGAAGCGGAGTCCGCCTGAGCCTCGTCCCCCCGAGGAGAATCCGACTCGATGGCGATCTTCAAGAATGACGGCGACGACCCGGAAGAGGGCGTCGAAGAGACGACCACGGCCAGCGGCGACAACGTCGCCCCGCTGCTGCCGCTTCGGGACATCGTCGTCTTCCCGCACATGGTGGTGCCGCTCTTCGTGGGGCGCTCGCGCTCCATCAAGGCCCTGGAGCACGCGGTTGCCGGCGACCGGGAGTTGCTGCTCTCGGCCCAGCGCGAGGCCGAGAAGGACGAGCCCGGCGAGGAGGACGTCTACCGGATCGGGACGCTGGGCTCGATCATCCAGCTCCTGCGCCTGCCCGACGGCACGGTGAAGATCCTGGTGGAGGGCAAGCGGCGGGCGCGCATCCGCGGCTTCACCCAGAGCGATCCCTTCTTCGCCTGCGAGTACGAGACCCTGGACGAGGCCGAGGGCTCCGCCGTCGAGGTGGAGGCCCTGGTGCGCAGCGTGCACGCGGCCTTCGAGACCTACGTCAAGCTCAACAAGAAGGTCCCGCCGGAGATGCTCAACACCGTGGCGGGCATCTCGGAGCCGTCGCGGCTGGCCGACACCATCGTCGCGCAGCTCAATCTCAAGATCGACGAGCGCCAGCACCTGCTGGAGCTGGTGGACGCGAACCAGCGCCTGGAAGAGGTCTTCGGCCTGATGCAGGCCGAGCTGGAAGTGCTCCAGGTCGAGCGCAAGATCCGTTCGCGGGTCAAGAAGCAGATGGAGCGCTCGCAGAAGGAGTACTACCTCAACGAGCAGATGCGGGCGATCCAGAAGGAGCTGGGCGAGCGCGACGAGTTCAAGAATGAGATCGACGAGCTCGAGCAGCAGCTCAAGCAGAAGAAGATGCCCGAAGACTCGCGGACGCGGGCCCAGAAGGAGATCCGCAAGCTCAAGATGATGTCGCCCATGAGCGCCGAGGCGACCGTGGTGCGCAACTACATCGACTGGGTGCTCTCACTCCCCTGGGACGAGTACAAGGACGAGAAGAAGGACGCCATCGAGGCCGAGCGGGTGCTGGACGAGGACCACTACGGGCTGGAGAAGCCCAAGGAGCGCATCCTCGAGTACCTGGCGGTGCAGACCCTGGTGGAGCGCATGAAGGGCCCCATCCTGTGTCTGGTGGGCCCCCCGGGCGTGGGCAAGACCTCGCTGGGCAAGTCCATCGCGCGGGCCACGGGCCGCGACTTCGTGCGCATCAGCCTGGGCGGCGTTCGCGACGAGGCGGAGATCCGCGGCCACCGGCGCACCTACATCGGCGCGCTGCCGGGCAAGGTCATCCAGAGCCTCAAGAAGGCGGGCACCTCCAACCCGGTCTTCCTCTTCGACGAAGTGGACAAGATGTCCATGGACTTCCGCGGCGACCCGTCGGCGGCGCTGCTGGAGGTGCTGGACCCGGAGCAGAACCACACCTTCAACGACCACTACCTGGACCTGGACTACGACCTGTCGCGGGTGATGTTCGTGTGCACGGCCAACGTGCTGCACCAGATTCCCCGGCCGCTGCAGGACCGCATGGAGATCATCCAGCTCCCGGGCTACATCGAGAGCGAGAAGCTGGAGATCGCCAAGGATTTCCTGGTTCCCAAGCAGATCGAGGCCAACGGCCTCAAGCCGGAGCAGGTGGAGTTCTCCGATGGCGGGATCCTCGAGCTGATCCGCCGCTACACCCGCGAGGCGGGCGTGCGCAGCCTGGAGCGCGAGCTGGCTTCGGTCTGCCGCAAGGTGGCGCGCGACGTGGTGAAGCAGGGCGAGGCGTTCCAGAAGGTGCGCATCTCGCCCGGCGCCGTGAAGAAGCTGCTGGGTGTGCCGAAGTATCGCTTCGGGGAGAAGGAGAAGCACGACCTCGTGGGCGTGTGCACCGGCCTGGCCTACACCGAGGTGGGCGGCGAGCTGCTGCAGACCGAGGTCTCCGTGACCACCGGCCGCGGCAAGCTCCAGGTGACCGGGCGCCTGGGCGAGGTCATGCAGGAGTCGGCCAACGCGGCCATGAGCTACGTGCGTTCGCGGGCCAAGCAGCTGGGCCTGGCGCGGGACTTCTACTCCAAGGTGGACATCCACATCCACGTGCCCGAGGGCGGGACGCCCAAGGACGGGCCCTCGGCCGGAATCACCATCGCCACCTGCATCGCCTCGGCGCTGACTCGGGTGCCGGTGCGCTCCAACGTGGCCATGACGGGCGAGATCACCCTGCGCGGTCGCGTGCTGCCCATCGGTGGCCTCAAGGAGAAGCTGATCGCCGCCCACCGCGGCGGCATCGACACGGTCCTGATCCCCAGCGAGAACGAGAAAGACCTGAGGGACATCCCCGCCAAGATCAAGCGCGGCTTGAAACTGGTCCTGGTGGAGGAGATGGACGAGGTGCTCCAGCACGCCCTGGCCAACGAGGACCCGGGCGGCTTCCTCCACGAGGGGGACCACCTCCTGGACGAGATCTACGAGACGTCCTCGTCCGCCGCGGCGGACATCCCGCACAGCCCGTGGACCGAAACTGGCTTCGTACCCTGCTGGAGTTCGCCTGGACCGGCCTGGCCGTGCAGCGCGGGCGCTCCGCCCTCACCGTGGTGGGCATGGCGGTGGGCACCGCCAGCGTGGTGGCCGTGGCCTCCATCGGGTTGGCCGGCCGCACCCACGTGGTGGGCCTGATCGAGGGCGTGGGGGCCAACCTGGTCATGGCCCGGGGTACCAGCGAGGGTGTGAATCCCGAGTTCGTGACCACGGAGGACGTGGATGCCCTGGCCGAATCGCTGCAGGGTGTGGCCACCCTGGCTCCGGTCATCGAGACCTCGCGCACGCTCTCCATCAAGGGCCAGGCCTGGCCGGTCAACGTGCTGGGCGTCACGCCGGAGTACGCCGGCGTGCGCAACCTGCGGATCTACTCCGGGCGCTTCCTGCGAACGGCGGAGGAGGAAAGCGGGTCCAAGGTGGCGCTGATCTCGCGGGAGCTGGCGACACGGCGCTACGGCGGGGTGCTTCCGCCGGACGCCAGCGTGCGCCTCTACGACCTGCGCTTCGACGTCGTGGGCATCTTCGGCGAGAGCGTGGGCACCGCGGCCGTGGTGAGGCGCAGCGAGGCCGCCGGCCTCACGGTCATCGTTCCCTACACCACGTTGCGACATCTCCACGACAACCGCGAGGTGGACGTGGTCTACATGCGCGGAGCCACGGCCGCCGCCGTGCCCCAGGTGATGCAGATCGCCGAGCGCGTGCTCAGCGCGCGCCACCGCAGCATGGAGAGCATCGAGGTCGAGTCCCTCAAGCCCTTCCTGGACCTGGCGCTGCGGGTCTCCGAGGCCATCACCCTGGTGCTGCTGGCGGTGGCCGGGATCTCGCTGATCGTGGGCGGCATCGGCATCATGAACATCATGCTGGTCACCGTGCGCGAGCGGACGCGCGACATCGGCATCCGTCTGGCCATCGGCGCCCGGCGCCGCGACATCCTGACCCAGTTCCTGCTGGAAGCCGCGCTGCTGTCCATGGTGGGCGGGGTCGTCGGCGTGGCACTGGGCGCCGGTTTGCCGCTGCTGGTGGGACTGCTGCTGGGCGTGCAGGCGCCCATCTCCGCCTGGAGCGTGGGCGTGGCGTTCGCAGTCTGCGTGGCCGTAGGCTTGATCTTCGGCGTGCAACCCGCGCGAAAGGCAGCCGGCATGAACATCGTGGACTCCCTGGCCTATGAGTAGATCCCTGATGCGCAGCGCCGCTCTCGTCGCGCTGGCGGCGCTGTCCCTCGCCTGCGGGGCGCGCACGGACCTGGGCACCGTCTGGAACGCCAAGGTGCCGCGGGCTCCGGTGACGCGGATCCTGGTGATCGGCATCGCCGAGAACTCGGTCACCAAGCGCAGCTTCGAGGACGCCTTCGCCGCAGAGCTGGATCAGCGCGGCGCAGAGGCGGCGCCGAGCTACATGTTCCTGCCCCCGGACGAGCGGCTCTCCGAGGAGATGGTGCGCGAGGTGGTGCGCCAGCGGGGCATCGAGGCCGTTGTGGTCACGCGGCTGCTCAAGGTGGACGAGGACAAGCAGTACATCCCGCCCCGCACCGACTACGTCTCCCGCGGCTACGCCGGCGGGCTCTACGGCTACTACGGCTCGGCCTACGACGTAGTCCACACGCCAGGCTACTGGCAGACCGTCACCATCGTGCGGCTCGAGACCCGCCTCTACGACGCCGAGACGGCGGACCTGATCTGGGCCGCCCAGTCAGACACCTTCGACCCGTCCTCGACCGCCGACACCATCAA
The DNA here is from genome assembly GCA_947260035.1 of uncultured delta proteobacterium. GTDB lineage: Bacteria > Myxococcota_A > UBA9160 > UBA9160 > JAFDET01 > JAFDET01. The sequence continues at coordinate 13,632 of CAMYOO010000040.1, read as the reverse complement.
GTCCGTCACCAAGGCCGTCTCCAAGCGCATCGCCTCCGACGGCCTGATCGCCAAGCGATAGGCGAGGACCCACTCCGGCCGGGGGCGCTACCCTCCTGGCTCCGGGCGCGTAGCTCAGTTGGTTAGAGCACCTGCCTTACAAGCAGGAAGTCCCCCGTTCGAGTCGGGGCGCGCCCACCAGCCAAGGCATCGAACAGCCTTGGCTATGAGTCGCGGCCGCGCTGCACCATCCGCGCGACCGCTCCCTCCCGACAGCCAGGTGACAGCCTGAACCGCCCCGGGTTTGCCGGAGGCTCTGGCGTGCCCTGACCTTGACGGTGGCTTGTCTGCGCCGGGATACGTGGTCAGCGTCCCCGACCCCGAGTGCGCCGATGCGCCGTGGAGAAACAAGGAGAGCGCGGGCCCGTGCGGCCTCGGCTTCGAGCTGGCCCTGATCCTGCCCGGCCTGATGCGGCTCCAGCGTCGGCGCAGGCGGCTGCACTAGCGGCTCCCTCCAGGACAGCCGCGACCCACCCGGCTTCGTGGAATCCTGTTTCGGCCCGGTGGGAGGGGAGGATCTCTCCTGCGGGAACAGTAAGATCTGCGGGGGGCCGATGACGGGAACCTGCATGCGGAGAATCCTGGCGGCGGTCGACTTCTCGCCGGTCGCGGAGCGCGTCGTCGCCCTCGCTTCTTCGCTCGCCGAGGCCTACTCGGCGGAGCTGTTCCTGATCCACATCGCCGCGCCCGAGCCCGACTTCGTCGGCTACGCGCCCGGTCCCGAGGGGGTACGCCGCCACCGCGCTCGGACGCTGCGCAGCGAGCACCGCGACCTCCAGGCGCAGGCCGAGGCACTCCGCCAGCGGGGGATCGACGCGATGGCGCTGCTCGTCGCGGGCAGCACCATCGAGAAGCTTCTCGAGGAGAGCAGGCGACTCGAGGTCGACGCCATCGTCATCGGCTCACACGGCCATGGGGCCCTGTATCGCGCGGTGGTCGGCAGCACGACGGAGGGGACGATTCGGGGAGCCCGGTGTCCTGTCCTCGTCGTGCCGGCCAGGCCCGATCAGCAGGCGTAACGCCACCAACACGTCGAGCACCCCACATGACCCGGAGCGCCCTCCGGCACGTCTCTTTCTCCAAGATTGCCCGGCAGGGCTCGCAGCCGCTTCGCTCTCGAGTCCTGCGGGCGCATCTGTCGCCGTCGAAGGCGGGGTGGGGATGGATCAACGGTTGGGGCCGTATCGGACCGTCGGGGCCGTGCCCGGTGGTGGCCAGTGATGCGCATTGGAGTTTCACGCTCGCCCGAGATTCTGCGCTCGGCATGCCCCGGAACAGAGTTGCCGTCCCGGAACCGGCGTTCGCTGCGGCTCTAGGCGTGCAGCAGCGGGCGGCGATCCGCCCAGGGCTGCGCGCGTTCGAGCTGCGCGGCCACGCGGAGCAGCAGGTCCTCTCGCCCGATGTCCGCCACCAGCTGGACGCCGATCGGCAGGCCCGTCGCGGTCCAGTGGAGCGGCAGCGAGATCGCGGGCTGGCCGGTCAGATTGAAGGGCTGCGTGAAGGCCACCTGCCGGGCGACGCGCAGGACGGTCGCCAGCGGCTCGTCGGGCGGCGGCTCCATCTCCCGCAGCGTGGGCGGCGGCGCGCCGACGGTGGGCGTCAGGAGAAGGTCGTGATCCTGGCGCCACCAGCGCACCACGCGGGCCACCCACGCCTGCTCCCACTCCAGCGCCTCGAGATACTCCTCTGCGGTCACCGTCGGATAGGCGGGGGCCCGTATCGCCCAGGTGAAGGGCTCGACATCCGGCTCTGCGAAGGGCCGGCCGAGCGTGTCGTTTCCGTGGATCGCCAGGCCCGCGCGCAGCTCGCCGATCGCGATGGGCATGGTGCGCTCGCCGCGCTCGGCGTCGAGAAGCGCGTCCGGCCAGGCGGGCTCGACCGTGTGACCGAGCGATTCGAGCGCTCGGGCGGCGCCTTCGCTGGCGGCCACGCACTCCGGGTGGATCGCGTCGAGCATGCCGATGGGGTGCGTGAGCAGCCCGATGCGCAGCCGTCCGGGTTCCGCGCCCACTTCCGCGCAGTACGAGCGCTCGGGCGGCAGGGCGAGATAGGGAGCCCCAGGCTCGTTCCCGTGCACCGCCTCCAACGCGGCCGCCGCATCCCGCACGCTTCGACACACGACCAGGTCACTGACGATGCGGGCGTCGAGTCGAGCCGGGACCGGAACGCGCCCTCGCGTCGGCTTGAGCCCCACGAGCCCGCAGTACGACGCGGGGATGCGGATCGATCCACCGCCGTCGTTGGCGTGGGCCAGCGGCACGAGGCCGGCCGCCACCGCCGCGGCGGAGCCTCCCGACGAGCCACCGGGCGTGCGCTCCAGGTCCCACGGGTTGTGGGTCGCCCCAAACGCCAGGGGCTGCGTCGTGCAGGTCCAGCCGAACTCGGGGGTGTTGGTCTTGCCCAGGGTGACCAGCCCCGCCGCGCGGAAGCGGGCGCCGAGCGCGGAGTCGCGCCGCGAGCGGAATCCGGCGTCGCGCAGGGCGCGATTGCCCTGGTAGCAAGGCTGTTCGGCCTGCTCGATTCCCAGATCCTTGAGCAGGAAGGGAACGCCTCGCAGGGGTCCATCCGGCAAGTCCGGAGACGCGGCGGCCTCTCGCGCCTCCTCGAAGAGCGTCGTGATCACCGCGTTGAGGCCAGGGTTCAGCTTCTCGATGCGGGCGATGGCGGCCTCCACCAGCTCGCGCGGGCTCGCCTCGCCGCGCTGAACCAGCGCGGCCTGGGCACAGGCGTCGAGGTCGTGAGAAGCGCTGTCCATTCAAGAACCCTCCTTGGGGGCCCCGGTGGGGCTAGCTGAAGATGCCGCGCCGCTCATCCAGGCCGTGGCGGAGCAGGGTGGCGATGGCGTCCTTCACGGTGTCTACGTGGCGCTGGATGACGGCGTCCTCGTCGTCGGGGCGGCCCTCGAAGAACAGCGGTTCGCCGAAGTGGATGTGGTACTTCACCGGCAGCGCCATGGCCGAGCCGAACAGACCCAGCCAGGGCTGGGTGATGGTGATCGGGAAGGAGGGCAGGCCGAGCTTGTGGCCGAAGCTCTCCAGGTTTGCGAAGCCCGGCTGCTGCTCCTCCGCGCCCACGACGCCAACGGGCACGATCGGCGCGCCGCTCTCCAGTGCGATGCGCAGAAAGCCCTGCCCGAAGCGCTGGAGCTGGTAGCGCTTGCGGAAGGGCTTGTTCGCACCGCGGGCGCCTTCCGGGAAGACGGCCACGCACTCGCCGTTGCGCAGCATCATGACGCAGTTCTCGGGCGTCCCTACGAGCGTTCCGCTTCGCGAGGCGGCCACTCCGGCGAAGGGCGTACGCCAGAAGAGGTACTCGGCCATGCCGCGCACCAGACGCGGGGGCTCGGCCTCGAGGAGCATCGCCACGCCGAGCATCGAGCCGTCGTAGCCGAACTGGCCCGAGTGATTGCCGATCAGCAGCACCGGGCCCGGCGGCACGCGCTCGATCCCGTGGGTCTCCACCCGGAACCAGTAGCGGTAGAGGAGCGCCGCGGGCACCAGCATCCGGGCGGCCGTCTCCGGGTGGAAGCCGTAGGCGTCGTAGCCGTACTCGTTGAGGCGCAGCGGGGCTTTCGCGATGCGCTGCGCCAGCTCGGCCTCCAGGCCGCGCAGGGTCGGAATCCGCAGCGCTCCGCCTTGGCCTTCCTTCTCCGCCATGCTCCGCCCCGTCGCACCCCTCGCCATGGTGGAACGTCGCAGGCCCTGGCGCCACGCTGGCGGCTCAGGGGCTAGGGAAGGCTCTCGGACAGGCGTGCCACGGCCTGCTCGATGTTCTGGCGCGCCGCGCCCTCGGTAGCCAGGCGTAGGCGCTTGATGCCGAAGAACTCCTCGGCGAAGGGCTCCGTGTACGTGGTGGAGAGCGTCTCGCGCCACACCGGCTCGTGATCGTCGCGCGGCCAGAGCTTCCACGACGTGGTCAGGCGAACCTTCATCGGGAACGCCACATGCGGTTGCTCGAGCTCGTCGATGGCGACCGCCAGGTGGTAGTCGGCTGACTGATCGGCCAGTGCGACCAGGATGCCGGACTCGCGAAGCGCATCGGCCAGCGCTTCGGTAAACGCCGCGTTGGAGATCTTCGAGCGCCCGAGCGAGAAGGTCTCGGCGCCCCCCGTCGTCTGGATCGAAACCGTGCGCGGCGGAGCCGCAGCGGCCGGCCGCGCCAGGCGCGGCGTCATGCCGCCCGGCTGCGCAGGGCTTGCGCAGCCCAGCAGCAATGCCGCACCGAGCGCCGCCAACGCGCCGGCGAAGCCCTCGAATCGTCGTCCCTGTAGGTAGTCCATACCCAATGTTAGCAAGGGGTTGCGCACGTCCGCGAGCGCGTCCGGCGAACGCGACGCGATCCCGTGCATCAGATAGGCTCGGATGACTTGCAGAGGACCACTTTGGCCGGTTGGCCGGTGATACGCGCAACCGTGATCGCGCTCACGATGGCCGTCGTGGGCGTCTTCGCCGCGCCTGCACGTGGGGTGGCGCCCACCACGCTGACCCCGGATTCCTTCGATGCGCTGCTGGCGTCGGGAGCCATGACCCAGGACCTGGGTGCAGCGGGGCGCGATGACTTCTTCGGCCACGGCCTGATCGATGCGGCCGCGGCGGTGGCGGCGGCTCAGGATCTCGAGAACGGCATCCCGCCGGTGCTCGATCCCGTGCTGGTGGTGAGCCCGCAGGCCCTCAACTTCGGTGCGGTGCTCGCGGAGATCACCATGGCGGTCTCGAATGGCGGGGGCGGCTCGTTGAGCATCAGCGCCATCAATGAGGACTCGGGCGGCTGGCTCTCCGTCGTGGCGGACAGCGTGGACGGCGCTGGGCTCGGCAGCTACCGCGTCCAGGTGAATCGGACGGGCCTTCCCGACGGCCCCGCGGCGGCAACCATCGAGGTCGTCTCGAGCGAGGGCAGCGTGAATGTCCAGGTGGTGATGCAGGTGGGCGTATCGGGCGACTCGGATATGGGCACCCAGTTCGTGCGGCTGTTCGACGCCGTCACGGGCAATCGGCTGGGCCAGCTCGCGGTGACGCCGCAGAACGGCGCCTACGCGTACGAGTTCGCGGCCGTGCGCAGCCGGCGCCGGTGGGCGGCGGGCCGCGCCGGGTTCGTTGACCCCGTAACGGCGCCGGCTTGCCGCCGGCGCAGGCATTCCGGACCCTGAAAGCATGGATGGCTTTCGCTACGCGGTGGCGCTCTTCCTGGTGTGCACGTTGCCGCCGTTGCTGCTCTACTGGCCGCTGATCCACGGCTTCATCGGCTTCTGGCGGCGGCGGGGGCCGAGGGTCACCTACTCGATCGTGCTGAGTGGGTTGGTGCTCGGGGCTGTGGCGCTCTACCGGGCGCGGGACGCGCTTCTCGCGGTGGAGTGCGGCATGCGCTGGCCGCTTGTGGCCGGCGGTGTGGTCTGTATCGTCGTGTCGGGCTTGATGCGCGGCAAGATCCAGAGCGAGTTCGGCGTCGGGCTGATCGTGGGGCTGCCGGAGCTCTCCCCGCAGCGGCACGCGACGCCTCTGGTGCGGACAGGGATCTACGCCCGGGTGCGACACCCGCGCTACGTGCAGTTCTGGCTCGGGCTGATGGGCTGGGCGCTGATCACCAACTACCTGGCGGTCTACGTGCTTTGGTTCCTGTGGCTTCCCGCGATCTTGTGGATCGCGGTGCTGGAGGAGCGCGAGCTTCGCGATCGCTTCGGAGACGAGTACCGGGAGTACAGTCGTCAGGTGCCGCGCTTCGTTCCGCGGCTCGGCACCCGCGCGTCTTAACGCAGCGTTGGGGTCGCGGCTTTTCAAGCGCTCCCCGTGTGCTAACTCACCGCGTCGGGAAGAGGCAGCGCAGGAGGTGGTGATGGGCACGATCGAGTTCCCCGGCAACAAGAGCAACGGCAGCGGCAGCGAGGGCGCCGAGGATTCGGCCAAGAAGCCGGTCACCAAGAAGGCCGATAAGGCTGATAAGGCCGAGGACGTCGAGAAGCTGCCGCAGGCCGAAAAGTCGGCCTCGGTTCCGTCCGCCAAGGGCCGGGGTATCGGAAGCCTGGCCGTCGTGGTGCTGCTGCTGGTTTCGCTGGCCGCCGTGGCCGTGCTCTACAGCCAGCGCCAGAAGCTGCAGGCCCGGGTGGCCGAGCTGGAGACGACCCTGGCCGAGGCCCAGGCCCGCGAGACCGAGGTCCAGGACACGGTGGGGCAGGTGGCTGCACAGCTGGAGTCGATCCAGGCCGCCATCGCCGGCGTGCTGGGCGCCCAGGCCGCGGCCCCGGAAGAGGCTGCGGCCGCAGAGGAGGCCGCGCCCGCGCCGACCGTCGAGAGCGAAGCTCCGGCCGCCCTGGCGCCCGCCGCCGAAGCCGAGATCGCGTCGCCCGCGACCCCGCAGGCCGAGGCCACGCCCCAGCTGGCGCCCGAGGCCGGCGCGGAGCCGACCTTCGAGGCGGCCGAGCCGGCGACCGGCAGCTGGACCGAGCGCGCGTTGGAGCGGGCACGCACCGTCACCGACTGAGCCGGGCCCCGGCTGCGGTAGACTGCGCTGCGCTCATCCCGCAGTCGCAAGGAGACCGTCATGGCCGAGTTCCCCGGATCCCCGCTGCCCGCCGCCGAGTTCTTCGAGAGCTGGCTCCCCAATGCCTTCGCCGAGGCGGAGCTGCCCGAGGAGCAGCGCAACGTGGAGGCGCACATCGGCGTGCTGCTCCACGGCGAAGGCGGCGGCGAGTGGGTCATGCACGTGAACGAGGGCGCTCTCCGCGTGAGCGCCGAGCCCCGCAGCGACTGCGCCTTCACCTACGTGCAGAGCGTGGAGCACTGGCGCGGCGCGCTCTGGGAAGGGAAGGGCGGCGCCATCGGCGCCCAGTCCGCCCAGCTCTTCAAGCCCGGCGCCCAGAGCGCCGGCGCGGCCCCCGGCCAGGGCCCCCCGCCGCCGCAGGCGCTGGAGCAGATGCGCGCCCTGGACGGCGTGATCCGCATGGCGGTATCCGGCGCCGAGGGCGGCGACTGGCAGGTGGACTTCAAGCTCGGACCCGGCGCCATCCCCGAGGAGCCGACCACCACCCTGACCATCACCGCCGAAGACGCCGAGGCCATGGCCGCCGGGACCCTGGACCCCATGGCCGCCTTCATGCAGGGCAAGATCATGGTGGCCGGCGACATGGCGCTGATGATGCAGATGCAAGCCATCCAGATGCAGGCCGCGGCCCAGGCCGCCCAGGCGCCCAAGAAGGAAGAGGGCTGATCCAGGCCCGAAATCCCCGGGGGCGGCGACCCTGCGCTGGCGTCCGGCCCCCTGGTCGGCTAAATCGAGAGTCCCTCGCGGGGCGGTAGTTCAACTGGTTAGAGCACTGGCCTGTCACGCCAGAAGTTGCGGGTTCGAGTCCCGTCCGCCCCGCCATAGGTGCTCGATTTCGTTGAGCTTTTCGAGTGCCTCTCCGGCCCTTGAGCACACCTTGAGCACGCTCTCGGGTCCGGCGGCGGTCGCCACGCCGGGCGTGATGTGCCGCGAATGCCTCCACCAGCGCTGAGTCCGCGAGCTTCGCGTACCGCTCCGTCGAACGGGTGTCGCGGTGGCGCAGCATTCGGCGCACCAGCTCGAGCGGCATCCCCGAGGAGTGCCACCGGCTGGCGCTCGAGTGCTTGGTGCCCTCGTACATGCGGACCTTCACGCCGACCGCTCGGGCGGCCCGGTTCCACTCCTCGCGCAGCGCGTTCGCGATCCAGCGGCGTTCGCGGTTCCGGCTGGTTGGGTTCGGGAAGAGCGCCGGGGACTTGGCCCACGGGGGACCGCCAAGCCGTAGTTGTGCGTTCTCAGTATCGGTCCGTCGCGAAATCCCTGGCTTTTCTGCTCCCGGCTCCGAATTTTCAAACCGCGAATGATACGCCGGACCTGAGCGCAGAATCAGACTCGTACCGCCCAGGCGCATCATGCAGGATGCTCGCGCCATGCGAGTCCTGCTCAACCTCGCCGCACTGCTTCTTCGCAGTGCTTTCGCGGCCTTTCGAAGTCGCGCTGAACAGGCGATCGTTGAACTCGCACTTGCGACATCTCTCCAGAAGAGATCGAGCCTCCGCTCACTCCGCTGGATCGGGTAGAGCCGCCTCCGATTCTCGTCCGCCCTTCGGTGACGCTGCGCCTCACGCTCGAGCGCGAGACGCTACCGCTCCGGAGATCGACTCGTCGCGTCGAAGCGGTAGACGACTTCGTGAAGCTCCCCGCTGAAGGCGAAGGGCGCCGCGTAGCTGTTCGATACCGGCGTACGCAGGTCCCGGCCGACGTCGAGGCCCTCCCAGGAGCTGAAGGGCACGACGGGCGCGAAACGCCGCGATCCGACCGGCTGCCCGTCGAGGTACAGCGTCAGGATTCCCTGAGGGATGTGATGCGCCGAGAAATCACCGGCTGAGAAGTCGTCGTTCGGCTGGGTCTGCTGGTCGGCCTCGCGCGCATCCTCGTCCAGCTCGAAGTGCGCGGCCAGCGTGATTCTTCCGACCGGTAGCTCGGTGTGAGACTCCAGGACGGTGCGGTATCCGCCGACGTTCACTTCGTACACGAGTCGGTTGTCGCGTACGTACCAGCTGTAACCTTGTTCGAGACCGCCCAGCGCGACGAGGACGCCCTGTTGCGCGGTGTCGTCGCGATCCACGGTCGCCGTGATGCTGAAGGACCGGCCGTTCAGGAGTGGCGCCTGCACATTTTGGATGGTCGACAGTCCCGGCTCGTAGCGAAACTGCTCGAAACGCAGATTCTCCAGCTGCGACATCGCCGCCCGGCCACGCTGCATCGTGGGCTCATCGTGCAGCGGCAGCACGTCGTATCGCCGCGCCGCGGCCCACCACTTCGCTTCGAGCTCGCGGACCTTCCCGGGGTGCTCCGCCGCCAAGTCGTTGGTTTCCGAGAAATCCGACCGCAGATCGTAGAGCTCCCAGGGCACGGCGTCGTAGTGCTGCTGCGGCCTGACGTAGGTCACGATCTTGCGGCGACGGCCTTCGATCTTCCCACGGGCAAAGCTGTAGGCCATCGAGATTCCCTCGATCGGCTTTACCTCGAGGCCCCGAACCCGGCTCGGCACCTTTGCACCTGCTACTTCCAGCACGGTCGGCATCAGGTCGTGGATGTGGTGGAACTGCGGGCGTACCGCGCCCCCGTCGGCAATGCCTCCCGGCCAGTGGATGATCAGCGGATCTCGTACTCCGCCGCCGTGCGTCGTGCCCTTGGCGTAGGGGAACGGTGCATTGCTGGCCTGCATCCAGCCGATCGGGTAGTTCGGCGCGGTCGCGGACGAACCGACGGCGTCATAGTCCTCCAGGTTCTTCTCCGTCGTGTCCGCGATGCCGTTCAGGTAGCGAGTCCTCATCGTCGTGCCGGGAATCCCGGCTTCCTTGCTGGCGCCGTTGTCCGAGGTCAGGATGATCAGCGTGTCGTCGAGCTGGCCCGAGTCGCGCAGATAGCCGATCAGCCGACCGACCTGCTGGTCGATGTTGTCGACGAAGGCGGCGTAGTTTTCCTGCAGCCGGGCATACATCTTCTTCTCATCGGCGGTGAAATCCTCCCAAGGCTCCACGCCCGGCAGCCGCGGCGCGAGATGCGTGTCCGGCGGCACGATCCCGAGGGCCTTCTGTCGAGCCAGGCGCTCGTTGCGAATCCGGTCGTACCCGGCGTCGTAGCGGCCCCGGTACTTGGCTCGATCCTCGGCGCGAGTGTGGTGGGGAGCGTGTGCTGCGCCCGTGGCGTAGTACAGGAAGAAGGGCTTGTTGCGCGCCACCGCGCGCAGATCCTTCAACATCTGGATGGCGGTATCGGTCATCGCGTCCGGGAAGTAGAAGTCATCGTCGGCCGCGACTTCGATGGCCTCGTTTCCGCGGTAGAGGGCATCGGGCATCCATTGGCTGCTGTTGCTATGCGTGCCCCAGAACCGATCAAAGCCGCGCTGCGTCGGCCAGGAATCGTACGGACCGGCCACCGACCGGTGCGTTTGATTGGTCAGGTGCCACTTGCCGACCATGAAGGTGCTGTAGCCGTGTCCTCTCAGCACCTCGGGCATCGTCATGACGTTGGAGTGGATCTCGCCGCGATATCCCGGGTACCCGCTGTCCATGTCGGCGAGCCAACCGACGCCGGCCGAATGGTGATTCAGACCGGTCAGCAGCGCGGCTCGGGACGGGGAGCAGACCGCAGTCGTGGTGAAATTGTTGTAGCGCAGGCCACCGTTTGCGAGCGCGTCGATGTTCGGAGTCTCGATCTCGGCGCCGAACGCTCCAAGGTCGGCGAATCCGACGTCATCGAGCAGGATGACCAGCACATTGGGCGCGCTACGGCTGGCTTCGGCGGCTCGTGGCCAGTACGGAACCGAGTCGCGAACCGTGGTGCCGATCGAGCCCTTGAAATCCGCTTCCGCCGGGCTGCCCGTGCTGACCAGTCCCATGGCGAACAAGCCCGCCAGCGCGGAGTGGACGGCGCTGCGCCTCGTCGAGTCGGATGTGCCGATCGTCTTCATGACTCCTCTCCTGTAGCGGCGCTCTGCCCCGGTCGTCAGCTGAAGCTGGCGGCGGTGCTGATCTCATTCCATCGACGAGACGGAAGTTGACCGCAGAGGGTTGGGATTCGCCGGTGGGCGTGCTTTGAGTGCCCTATCCGCGATACACTACAATCGAACTCGAAAGCACTCGACGAATGGGAACGCCAGCCCTGCAAAGTTCGAAGAGAAGAATCAGGCGGAAGCGGCGTAGTCAACCTGTCCACTTTTCCGTGACAAGGTCAACACGTGCAGTGCGTCGTTGTAGTGACTTCGCGATTCATCAGGTCGTTGAGTGCGATGAACGGTCTCTTGCACCAACCAATTGTTGTCGATCACGTTGTTAGGTGGACCGCGCGGGCGATCCTCGATTCCTTGCGTGCCAATCCGGAACCGGTAACGGGATCTTCAATTTAGCTGGGGTCTCCGGCGGAAGCTCATCGAGGAGCTTGCTGCAGGGCAGGGTGGCTCGAAGAGCGCTTCCGTTGGAGCCAGGACGGTCTTGAGGAAAGAGAAGGACCGACCGCCGGTGATGCACGTCCCCTGGAACAAGACCGGGTACGTACAGGTCTTTACCCCCCTTTTTCATCCTCTTTGGGGGAGGCTCGTCGACCGCGCCTCCCTCTAGAATGATCTTCACCGACGATTCTAGCCGCAGAAGGAGCCTCTGATAGCCGGTGGCGAACTCGTCCGGAGAGAAAGGCGTGTCGCTGGGACAGGCCGCGGTCACCGGATCGTGGTCCAGGGCGCCCTCACAGAGGAGTTCGCGGACCGTCTGGGCGGTCTCTGCGCCTCCAAGCCGGCCCCGGAGCGCACGGCGGGACGGCGACGACTCCCACCGGTCGCTTGCGGGACCAGTCCCAGCTGCTCGGCGTGTTGAACGGACTCTACGAAGTGCACCTGCCGATCCTGTGCCTCGAGCTGCTCGAGGTCGAGAGATCCCCCGCCGCCTCTTTGGGACCGGAGATCCCGGCCTCTTCGAGATCGACCGAGGCGTGAAAAGGAGACCCAAATGAAAGCGAAATCCTTGACCACCTTGACACTGTCCGTCCTTCTGGCAACCGGCCCGGTGGCTCCAGTCTGGGCAGCGGCGGACGAGGAGATCCAGCAGAGCGAGAGGGAGTTCGAGGAGGAGGCCGACGCCTCAGACGCTTCGGCCAACGAAGGTCAATACACCTCGGCGCAGATCAACGAGATGATCAACAATCCCCTCGGCGAGCTCTGGATGTTGTTCCTGCAGAACGACACCACGTGGTACGACGGCGATGCTCTGGATTTTCTCGGCGAGGACAAGAAGATCTTCAACACCACGATCTTTCAGCCCGTGATGCCCTTCCAGTTGACCCAGAACTGGAAGTGGATCTTTCGCCCCGTGATCCCGCTCCACTACTGGGAAGCGCCGAGCATCTCACAGGGGACCCCGACGCATTACCCCGGCGGTGACTTGCCCGTCGATGTCGATTTTGACGGAAAATTCAATCTCGGTGACATCGTATTGTGGAACGCCTTCGCCACCAATGAAATGGCAAAGCCACCGAACATCTTCGGATTTGGCACCACCACCATGCTGAACACGGCCACGGACGAGGTCTTCGGCACCGGAAAGTGGAGTGCAGGCCCGATGGCTCTGGCTTTCCACATCGGTCCACCTGGGGGATGGATATTGGGCACTGTCGTGCAGCATTGGTGGGACTTCGCGGGCGGCAGCAACCGGTCGGATGTCAACTTGACGAATATTCAGTACGTCGCTTTCTACCGGCTGACTGACAGCACCAACATCGGTTTCGGCAGCCCGAACATCACCGCCGACTGGGATGCCGACAGTGAGAACAGATGGAAGATCCCTGTGGGAATTGGCTTCAACACCACCAGCAAGATCGGGAAACTACCGGTCAAATGGGGCCTGGAGCTGCACTACTACGTGGAGAAGCCCGACAACTTCGGACCCGAGTGGAACCTTCGGCTGGTGTTCTCACCGGTCATTCCCAAGCCCGCTTTCAGCAAGCGACCGCTTCTTGGTGACTAGGGCTCGTCGGAAGGGCCGCGTGGTGCTTTGACGACCTCTTTCAGGGCATCCCGCACCTCGGAGACGTTGCGCAGGTGGAGGTCTCGCTGGGGGAAGGGGATGGTGATGCCGGCCGCCTCCAGGGCCTCGGAGGTGGCGACGGCCAGCTCGCTCATGACCTTGAGCCAGTCTCCCTCGGTGAAGGCGCGCATCTCGAAGTCGAGGGAGCTCTCACCGAAGCCCCGGAAGAGCTGTCGGTCCTCAAGCGGATAGTAACTCCAAGCGGGCTTCTGAGGTCCTATAACGCCCGTTGTGACAACTCCCCGGGGGACTTCAACCTGGCAAGACCGTAGGCGGCTGTACACCGACCCGCGCGGCTTTGCTGACAGGCAGATATTCTCAACGTGCAGGACTGGAAGCATCATTATTGCCGGTACACCCAGCACACTTCAGGATAGTGAGGTGACGCTTGCCGAACTGTTCAAATCAAAATTTGCGAAGTAACGGGGTTGGTGCCGAGCACCACTACATAACCCTTTGAGCAAGATCCGGAGCTCACTGGCGCGAAATGGCCAGTGAGCTCTTTATCTTGCCTCGTACTCACGTTGACACTGACGCACACACTCGATCGCGTGGCGCGAAATGGCGAGATCGCAATCCCCAAAGCCGATACCGTCGATGACAAGCGCAGTTCGGAGCTGCAATAGCAGGTAAGAAGATAACTTGGTCAACAGATGAGGAGAATACAATGAAACGCAACGTTCTTGTCCGGGGCGTAGCAGCAAGTGTGGCGCTGTGTCTTATCGGCACTGTGGCACTCGCTGAACAAGTGGGAATAACCACTTCTAAAGAGTCTCTATCCGCGGCATATCGAGGAAAGGTTTACTCACCGTATGCGCAGCGGACTTTCGCGACTTTCCCGCTCTGGGGTGAGACGCATTTGCACACCGGCTACTCAATGGACGCCGGATTGTTCGGCAACCGCACGCTGCATGAGACCGGCTATCGCTTCGCGCTGGGTGAAGAAGTCATGGCAAGCAGCGGGCAGCCCGTGAAGCTGTCACGGCCGCTAGACTGGCTCGTGATCGCCGACCACTCCGACCAGATGGGATTTGTA
>CAMYOO010000039.1:17704-19107 GCA_947260035.1 uncultured delta proteobacterium | reverse complement strand
AAGCCCTTCTCCTGCAGGCCCCAGGGCAGCTGGGTGCTCTGCACGAAGGCCTCCTCCAGCTCGAAGCGCGACTCGCCCTCCTGGTCCAGGAAGTAGATCAGGTGGGCCTCGCCGGTCATGTAGGGGTCCACGGCGCCCATGAACGACAGCTCCACCTGCTGCAGCGTGAAGCCGCGCTGGTTCGGATCGTGGCCGCCTCCCTGCAGCGTGGCCAGCTCGTCGTCGGTGGCCGTGGAGAAGCCGAACGCGGAGAGCGCGTCCAGGGAGATGTCCAGGAGCTGGAGCTGTACGCCCCTGCCGCTGCCCATGCTGAGCAGGGGGCCGCCCTCGCTGGAGACCGGCGGCGGGGACGCGGCCGCGCGGGCCATGTCCTCGGCGGCGCGGGCCTGATCCCGCGCTTCCTCCACGTTGTGTTCGAGGCCTTGGATCGTGTCGCGCATCTCGCGGTTCTGGCGCATCAGGATCTGCAACTGCTCGCGCACCTCGGCGAGCTCTTGGGAGCCGGCGTCGTCGGCACGCGTCGCAGCCGGGCCCAGGCAAAGGACCACGGCACAGGCCGCCGCCTGAACGCACAGCGTTCGTCGGATCGAAGTCATGGCATCCTCCCCGGCCGGGAAATCCGCCCCGGCCGCAGGGTCCCCGGGGTTGGCGCGCGTGGGCGCACGACCGCCGTGGGACGGGTCACGTGGGAACGGGTCGGGGATCGGGCTAGGAGTGGGCGGGCGGCGCGCGCGCCTGAGAGACGCTCGGCGCGTGGGTGTGCGGCAGCGTGACCTCGAGCAGTGCGCGCTCGAGGACGAGGTTGGCTGCCGCGCGCAGGTCGATACCGGCCGTGGCAGGCGCGCTGCGCACGCGGGCGAGTCCGCGGCACACCGGGCAGTCGCCCAGGGCATCGCCGGATGCCTCGCCCGGCGACGTCAGCGCGGGCAGCTGGTCCGGGGCGCGAGAGGCGTGGGCGGGGTGCGCGGTCGGTAGCACCAGCAGCGCCAGCAGCACCGCAAGCGCGCCGAGGAGGGCGCCGAATCGGCTGGGTGCGAGGAGCCGCCGCATGGAGCCGACTCTATCTCGCGGCTGGGTCAGTCTGCAAGCAGCGAGGGCTGGTAGTCGTCCGGCGCCGCGTAGCCCAGCAGCTGGAGCAGGGTCGCCGCCACGTTGGCCAGGCCCGGATGCTCCAGGCCCTGACGCAGCGCCACCTGCGTTCCCGGCACGTAGATGGAGCACGGGACCGGGTTCAGGGTGTGGCTGGTGCGTACCTTGGGGCGGCCCTCGGCGTCGCGCACCAGCTGTCCCTCGGCATCCACCTCGAACATGTCGTCGGCGTTGCCGTGGTCGGCGGTGACCAGCAGCGCTCCGTCCAGCTCGCGGATCACCGGCAGCAGGCGCCCGATCTGGAGGTCGACGGC
>CAMYOO010000039.1:0-17630 GCA_947260035.1 uncultured delta proteobacterium | reverse complement strand
GTGATCTCCGCCGCCTTCATCCAGGGCCGCTCTTCGAAGGGCAGGGTGTCGCTGCGGATCTCCAGGTAGGTCTCGCTGGCCTCGTCGAAGGCGCCGCTGCGGTTGCCGTTCCAGAAGTAGGTCACGTGGCCGAACTTCTGGGTCTCGCTGATGGCGAGCTGGGTGATGCCGTTGCGCGCCAGGTACTCGCCCACGGTGCGGTCGATGGCCGGCGGCTCCACCAGGAAGCGCGACGGAATGCCCAGGTCGCCGTCGTACTGCATCATGCCGGCGAAGAGCACGTCCGGCCGCGAGCCCCGCTCGAAGGCCGTGAACTCCTCGTCCTCGAAAGCGCGCGTGATCTCGATGGCGCGGTCGCCCCGGAAGTTGAGGCAGACGACCCCCGCGCCGTCGCGGATCGGCCCGAGCGGCGCGCCGGCGTCGTCCAGGATCACGAACGGAGGCAGGAACTGGTCCGAGAGGCCGGGCTCCTCCTTGCGGAAGGTTTCGATGGCTTCGCGCGCGCTGGCGAAGCCGCGGGCTTCGCCCAGGACATGCGTCTTCCAGCCGCGCTCGACGATGCGCCAGTCGGCTTCGTAGCGGTCCATGGTGACCAGCATGCGGCCACCGCCCGAGGCGATCCGGTAGTCGCGGCCTTTGGCGCGCAGCTCGGCCAGCAGGGCCTCCAGGGGCTCCACGTAGTCCAGGGCGCTGGTTTCGTGGACGTCCCGGCCGTCGAGCAGCACGTGGACCCGGGCGCGCTCCACACCGTCGGTATCGGCCCGGCGCAGCATCGCCGCGAGATGATCCACGTGGCTGTGGACGTTGCCGTCCGAGAGCAGCCCGATCAGGTGCAGGGGCTCGCCTGTGCGGGCGACCTGACCCACCAGCTCGCGCCAGACAGGGCCCTCGAAGAGGCGCCCGGAGCGCACGGCTTCGCTCACCAGCGTGGCGCCCTGGGAGAAGATCCGCCCGGCACCCAGGTGGTTGTGACCGACCTCGCTGTTTCCCATGTCGGCGTCGGAGGGCATGCCGGCGGCCAGGCCGTGGGCCTCCAGCGCCGTCGTGGGCGTCTCGTCGCGCAACCAGTCCAGGTTCGGCGTCTGCGCCGCGGCCACGGCGTCTGCGCTGTCGCCGCGCCCGATCCCGACGCCGTCCATCACGCACACCACCACGGGCCCGGACACGGCCGGGAACGTCGGATGCTTGCTCAGGGTCCAGTCGCTCATGTGTGGCCTCTACGTTGGCAGGTCGCCGGGCGGACGCAAGAGGGGCGGGCTACTCGCCGGCGAGCGGCGTCACCACCTCGGCGGCGAAGCGCTCGAGCAGCTCCGGGTCTCGGCCCTGAACTACCACGTAGCTGATGCCCGTCTCCTCGCGTTGGGCGTGGAGCCGGTCGCGGATCTCCGCGCCGCTGCCGGTCAGGAACAGGGGGCAGCCCGTGACGTCGTCGACCGTCATGCGGTTGTGCTGCGCCAGCTGCTCGCGGATCGCGGCCGGATCGTCGGTCAGGGCTAAGACGAAGGTGAGGGAGCTCAGCTCCAGCGCGTCCGGGTCGCGGCCCGCCGCGGACGCCGCGTCTCGCACCCACGCCACTTTCTCCCGGATCCGCTCCGGGGCGCAGTCGCGGGCCGTCTTGCGCGTGACGCGGCCCCGATCCATGCGGGGATTGATGCCGACGATGTCCGCTTGGCGGCCGGCCAGGGCCAGCAGCTTTGGCCCGCCGCCGCCCACCAGAATCCGCGGGCGCGAGCCCTCGGGCAGCTCGCCCGCCCGGGCCACGTCGCGGATGGTGTAGTGGCGGCCCTCGAAGTGGGTGTGCTCCTGGGTCCACATGGCGCGGATGATCTGGAGCGCCTCATCCAGGCGCTCGATGCGGACTCCCGGGCGCTCGAAGGGGATTCCCGCTTCGAGGTAGTCGCTCTCCATCCAGCCCGCGCCGAGGCCAAACTCGTGGCGCCCGCCGGACAACAGGTGGATCGTCGCCGAGGCCTTGGCCAGGACGACCGGGTGGCGGTAGTCCACGTCGTAGACCAGGGAGCCCACCGAGATTCGCTCGGTGACGGCCGCGGCTGCGGCCAGCGCCGCCACCGGCTCCCATTGCTCGGCGAAGTGGTCCGGCCAGAAGACGCTGGAGTAGCCGAGTGCTTCGATCTGCTGCAGCCGCTGCACCCATGCGTCGGCGGGCAGCGCGGCGAGCTGCACGCCGAAGCGGAACGGATGGGCCACCCTCAGATGCCGAGGTTGGCCAGCGCGTCGACCACGCGGCCGACGGTCTCCGACAGCTTAGGATGCGACTCCTCGAAGCCTTGGGCGAGCTCGGAGAGGCGGTCCGCCAGGGACGACTCCTCGCCGCCGGGCGTGCCCTCCAGTGTGCCTTCCAGCTCGTGCAGAGCATCGCGCAGCAGCGCGCGCTCTTGCTCGTCCAGGTCGTGCCCGGCAATCTGCTCGTGGAGACGGCTCAGCGTCTCCCGCAGCGCCGCGTGGTCTTCGCTCATGGGCTCCCGGTTAGAGCAGGTCGCGGACGCGGCGGTAGCCGGCCTTGATCTCGTCGAGCAGCAGCCGCGCGGCGTCGCCGATCTCTTCGAGTGAGGCCTCGGCGCCCTGCTCGACGACCTTGGCCCTGGCTTCCAGTTGCTCCCAGCGCCGCTCGAGGCCCTCGAAGCCGTCCTTCGCTTCCTGCCCGGCCAAATGCATCTGTACGCGCAACTCGTCCCGCACGCGCCGCAGATCGTCGACTTCCTTGCTGAACGTCTCGTTCCAGTCGGCCATGGCTCGATCTCCTTCTAGTCGCCGTTCGGATCCTGGACGGTGAGCACCGCGCAGGATGCATGCCGGATGGTGCGCTCGGCCACGCTGCCCAGCACTACGTGCTTGAGACCGGTGAGGCCCCGCGTCCCCATCACGATGAGGTCGGCGCCGATCTGCTCGGCTGCATCCACGATCGCCTGGGCGGGCACGCCCTCGGTGATCATCCCGGAAGCGGTGACCCCCAGGTCGCTCACCTTCTTGACCTCCTCGTCGATGCGCCGGGCTGCCGAATCGCGCATCTCGCCGAGGATGTTGGCCGGGATCTGGTAGTCGTACGGGCCGACCACGCCAACCGGCAGGCTGTATGCGTGGAGCAGATGCACCTCTGCAGAGAATGCCTTCGCGAACTCGACGGCCGTTTCCACGGCCCTCGCCGAGTGAGCTGAGAAGTCAACAGGGACGAGGATCTTCTGGATCTTCACACCAATCTCCCTTCGCACCGGAGTATATCCTTTCCCCGGGCAGCGGCCGCTCCCGATCTGCTACGCAGACGCCATGGATGAGATCCGGGGTCTCGCCGCTTGCTGGCGCGAGGCCCAGCGCGTGGTCGTGTTGAGCGGGGCGGGCCTCTCGACGGCGTCGGGCATACCGGACTTCCGCTCACCGGGCGGCCGCTGGGAGCGCTATCAGCCCGTGCCGCTGCCCGACTTCCTCGCGCGGGAGAGCGCACGCCTGGAGTACTGGCGTTACAAGGGCGAGACCTGGCGTGTCATCCGTGAAGCGGATCCGAATCCGGCCCACCGGGCCTTGACCGATCTCGCCTGCGCCGGGCGGATCGATCTCCTGGTGACACAGAACGTGGATGGGCTGCACGAGCGCTCCGGTTTCCCGGCCGAGCGCCTCGTCTGCATCCACGGCAGCGATGCGCATGTCGTCTGCATGGCGTGCGGGCGTCGTGAGCCCCGAGAGGCCGCACAGGCCGCCTGGGAGGCGGATCCGGTCGTTCCCACCTGTGGCTGCGGCGGCCCCCTGAAGCCGGCCACCATCTCGTTCGGTCAGAACCTGGTGGCGTCGGATCTGGCGCGGGCGATGGAGTCTGCCGAGCGCTGCGATCTCTTCGTGGCCGTGGGGACGTCGCTGGTCGTCGGGCCCATCAACCAGATGCTGCCCGTGGCCGCGGCGTCCGGGGCTCGCACCGCAATTCTCACCGCGTCTGAAACGCCCTTCGATGCGCAGGCCGATTGGCTCGTCGGCGACCCGCTGGAGGACGCGCTTCCCAGGCTGCGGGATGCGCTGCAGGCAATCTGAAGTTGCGCGAAAGCCGAGCCTGCGATCAGCCGAAAAAGTAGTTTCCCCCGGCGTGGCATGCTGCTATTCAGGGGGCGCATTTCCCCCCGGTGGGCACCGCCGGGAGCAGGAGGTTCGTGCGATGGCAGGAAAGCTGGGCAAGCTTGCGGCAGGACTGGTCCTTGGCGCCGCGCTCGTGGTTTCCGCGCCCGCTCAGGCGGACGACCACAATTCCCAGCGCTCCGGCCATCCGGTTCGAATCGCCGCCTACATCCTGCACCCGATCGGCGTGATCATCGACACGCTGATCTTCAAGCCCGCCCACTGGCTCGGGCACCGCGAACCGTTCCAGACGCTCTTCGGCCACGAAGACTGAGCCATCCCCTCCGGGGACTGGTTGTTCCTCGTCTAGGTTCCGGTATGATATTTGCATATGCGTTGGTTCGCCCTTGCCTATGCGCGCATCCGAGCGGCCGTTTGAAGCGGCGCGCGCGCTTCACATTATGGGCGGCGCTTGCGTGCGTTCTGGCCGGGCCGGCTTTCGCGCAGGATGCGCCCCCGCCGGTGAGCGCCGCACCCGAGGGTGCCGCCCCGCAGGCGGTCCTGCCGGAGCCGAATCGGGCGCCGCCGGCGACGCTCCGCTTCGGCGGCATGACCTTCGTCGCGAGTCACGGCAGCCGCACCGAGATCCTCGTCGAGGCGCGCAACATGCTGGTGCCGCCGGGAGCCAGTACCGCGAGCCTGGAGGGGGTCCATCTGGTGATGAACCACCCGCAGACCGGCAAGCGCGCCTTCGAGATGACCTGTGAGCAGGGCGATCTGGAGGTCGAGACCTCGAACTTCCACGCCGAGGGCAACGTCGAGGGTCGCACCGCCGACGGGCGGCGCATCTTCACCTCGTGGCTCCGCTACGACAGCGATCGCGACGTCATCACGACCGACGCGCCGGTCCAGATCGTCGACGGCCGGCATCGGCTCAAGGGGCGCGGCTTCGTCTACCACTTGAAGGATTCTCGCTTCGTCCTGAAGGGCGGAGCGAGCATCGTCCAGGAGTGACTGCGTTGCGCGCTCTGGTGTCCCTCGTGCTCGTCTCGTTGATCGGTGCCTCCTCTGCATGGGGCGCGACAGAGCCCGCGGACGTCTCGCTGTTGGTGGCGCCCTTCGAGATCGTGGCGCCCACGGGCGCCGATCTGCCCGAGATCGACCTGCTCCTGGCCGACCGCCTGGGAACCCGGGGGCTGGGCCGCGTCGTGGGCCCCGGCGCCCTCTCGATCGATCCGGTGGCGGAGCCCACTCCGGAGCAGCTGCGCACGTGGGCCGAAGGCTCGAGTACGGAGCTGGTGGTGGTGGGTCGAACCACCATGATCGGCCGCCGCCTCAGCCTGGACGTACGCCTGCGCAACGCGGTCAACGGCGAGACGGTGGGCACCTACGTGGCAGAGGCCGCGCGCCCGGAGGATCTGGGTACCGCCGTCGATCGGCTGGCGGGCCAGATTGTGGACGGGGCCCTGACGGTTGCCGTGCTGGCGCCTGTCTCGGCCGCCGCGCCTCAGGAGGCCGTGGCGGAAGGGAGCGCCGAAGAAGGCTCTACGGCCGAGCCCAAGGCCGCCAGCGCGCCCAAGGCACGTCAGCCGCTGTCCATCCGGTCCGACGAGATGGAGGCCGTCGAGGGCGATGGCGGGTCCCGTCGCTTCCTGTTCAAGCGCAACGTGCGGCTGCGCCAAGGCGAGATGTTCGTGCGCTCCCAGCGCATGGAGGCGTCGTACCCGGCGGGCGCGAGCGAGCCCGCCAAGATGGTCGCGACCGGGGGCGTGATCCTGCGGCAAGCCGGGCGTCGGGCCAAGTGCGACAGCGCCACCTTCTATCCGAAGGAGCAGCGGGTCGTCTGCAAGGGCAACGATGCGGAGCTCGAGCAGGGCGGCACCAGCCTGCGGGGCAAGGAAATCGAGTTCTTCCTCGATACGGAGCGCATGGTGATCCGCGGGGGTGCCGATGTATTCATGGAGCCGGGCGGCGCCGGCTCCGGGGGGCAGGGGCAGTGAGCGGAACGCTGAAGCTGCGCGGCGAAGGCCTGGTGAAGCGCTACGGAGGGCGCGAGGTCGTCTGCAAGATCGACCTTGATGTGGGCGCGGGCGAGGTCGTCGGACTTCTGGGTCCCAACGGTGCCGGCAAGACCACCACCTTCGGCATGGTGGTGGGCGCGGTGCGGCCGGATGAGGGTGCCGTCTACCTGGGCGGCGAGAAGATCACGGACCTGCCCATGTACCGGCGTGCGCGCCTGGGCATCACCTACCTGCCCCAGGAGGCATCCATCTTCCGCAAGCTCACGGTCGCCCAGAACGTCATGGCGATCCTGGAAACCGTCGAGGCCGATCCCGCCGTGCGCAAGACCCGGCTGGCAGAGCTGTTGGCCGAGCTGGGCCTGGCCGACAAGGCGCAGCAGCGGGGCGACACGCTCTCGGGTGGCGAGCGGCGCCGCGTGGAGATCACGCGCGCTTTGGTGCTGGACCCCAAGTTCATGCTGTTGGACGAGCCCTTCTCGGGGATCGATCCGATCGCCGTCATCGACATCCAGAAGGTCGTCGAGCAGCTCAAGGCGCGCGGGATCGGGATCATGATCACGGACCACAACGTCCGCGAGACCCTGTCCTCCTGCGACCGCGCCTACATCATCAAGGACGGCGTGATCCTGCGCGAGGGCGAGCCCGAGGACATCGCGGCCGACCCGCGGGTTCGCGAGATCTATCTGGGAGAGAACTTCCGGCTCTCCTGAGCCGGGTGGTACGAGCATGGCAATCGAGCTGAAGCAACAGTTACGCCTGAGCCAGCAGCTGGTGATGACTCCCCAGCTGCAGCAGGCGATCAAACTGCTCCAGCTCTCCCAGCTCGAGCTCGTGGACATGGTCCAGCAGGAGCTCCAGGAGAACCCGGTCCTCGAAGAGGTCAGCGACCTGGACGAGGACCGCAGCGCGGCCGAGGACCGGGGCAACGATGAGGTGCCGCTGGAGACCGAGGCTCTCGAGCCGCCGGAGCCGACGGCCCCGGAGATGCCCAGCGCCGATCCCAGCGACGCCCAGAAGATCGACGACATCGACTGGCAGAGCTACGCGGAGTCGAACCCGCAGACCTCTCCGGGCGTGGTGCGGGACGACGACGAGCGGCGCTCCCTGGAGGCCAATCACACCCGTCGCGAGACCCTGTCCGAGCACTTGGAGTGGCAGCTCCAGCTCGCGGACCTGACGGATGCGGAGCACCTGGCCGCCGAGTGGATCATCGGAAACCTGGATGACCACGGTTATCTGAAGAGCGATCTGGAGGAGATCGCCCGCCAGGCGGGCGTCTCCGGAGAGGTCGTGGAGGCCGCGCTGGCCAAGGTGCAGTCCTTCGACCCGACCGGGGTGGGGGCCCGGGATCTGCGCGAGTGCCTGCAGCTTCAGCTGCTGGCGCTTCGCATCGAGGATCCCCTGGTGGTGGCCATGGTGGACCGTCATCTGGATGCCATGCAGCGACGCGACTATCGGGGGATCGCGCGTGCGTTGTCGGTGACCATCGAGGAAGCCGCGGTCGCCGCGCGCGTGATCGGGGGTCTGGAGCCGCGTCCGGGGCGGCCCTTCGGTGGCGACGATCCGATCTACATCGAGCCCGACATCTACGTCTACAAGGTGGCCGACGACTTCCACATCGTGCTGAACGAGGACGGGCTGCCCAAGCTCCGCGTCAGCAATCTGTACCGGGACGTCCTGGCCAAGCGAGACGGTGCGGCGAAGGACACGCGCGAGTACGTGCGCGAGAAGATGCGCTCGGCCCTGTGGCTGATCAAGTCGATCCATCAGCGCCAGCGAACCATCTACAAGGTGATGCAGAGCATCATCAAGCACCAGCGCGAGTTCTTCGACCGGGGCATCGCGTACCTTCGCCCGCTCAACCTCCGGGATGTGGCGGAGGACATCGAGATGCACGAATCCACGGTCAGCCGCGTGACCACCAACAAGTACGTCCACACCCCCCAGGGCATCTTCGAGCTGAAGTACTTCTTCAACTCCAGCATCGGCCGCTTCGAGGGCGAGGCGATCGCCAGCGAGAGCGTCAAGGAGAAGATCCGCCGTATCATCGGCAGCGAGGACGCCCGTAGGCCCTTGTCGGATCAGCGGATTGCGGAGATGCTCAAGGCCAACAACATCGACATCGCGCGCCGGACTGTGACCAAGTACCGTGAGGCGATGAACATCCTGTCGTCCACCAAGCGGCGGCAGATCGGCTAACCGGAGACTCCTTGCCGTGAAGATCATGGACATCCTTGTCAGAGATGCCGTGGTGCTTGACTTGGCGTCGAGCCAGAAGGCAGACGTCCTCGCCGAGATGGCGCGTGGCCTGGCCGCGGCCGAGGAGGGGATTTCGGCCGACGAGCTGCTGCGGGTGCTGGAAGAGCGGGAGGCGCTTCAGAGCACCGGAATCGGCGAGGGGGTGGCGATCCCCCACGGCAAGCTCCCCGGGCTGCATCGACTGATCGCGTCGTTCGCACGCAGCCGTGAGGGCGTGGACTTCGACTCCATCGACGGCCTGCCCACCCAGCTCTTCTTCCTGTTGGTGGTGCCCGAGCACTCGGGGGGGCAGCACCTGAAGGCCTTGGCGCGCATCTCGCGTTTCTTCCGGGATGCCGCCTTCCGAACGCGCCTCCACGAGGCCCAGTCGTCGGACGACGTCTGCCGAGCCATCGAAGAGGAAGACGCGAAGTTCTAGGAGCGGGAGTGGAGACCCAGACCCACGGCGTTCTCGTCGAGGTCCTCGGGGTGGGGATCCTGCTGCTGGGCCCGAGCGGCATCGGCAAGAGCGAGTGCGCCTTGGAGCTGGTAACCCGGGGCCACCGTATGGTGGCCGACGATGTGGTGAAGCTGGAGCGGCGGGGCGAGCGTGTGCTCGGGCGCGCGCCCAAGCGCATCCGCCACTACACCGAGATCCGGGGCATCGGGCTGCTGTACCTGCCGGACCTGTACGGGCCGGACGCGGTCCGCGACGAGGGGGAGATCGACGTGGTGGTGCGGCTGGAGCGCTGGCGTGAAGGCGCCGAGTACGAGCGCGTGGGGTTGGAACGCCCCAGCGAGGTGTTCGCCGGCATCGAGCTGCCGACCATGGTATTGCCGGTGCGGCCCGCCACCAGCATGGCCACGCTCCTGGAGGTGGTGGCGCGCGACCATCGCTCGCGGCGCCGGGGCAGCAACGCGATCGAACGCCTGGATCGGCCCCCGGATGAGGAAGAGGCGTGAGCGAAGGCGGAGCCCGGGTCGTGTTCGTGGCCGGCCTGTCCGGAAGCGGGAAGACCACCGCCATGGCGGCGCTGGAGGACCTGTCCTTCTACTGCGTGGACAATCTGCCCCCGGTCCTGATTGAGCAGTTCATCGATCTGTGCCACAAGTCGACCCCGCCGATCCGCAAGGTCGCTCTGGCCGTGGACGCCCGAGAGCCCGCGTTCCTGCAGGCCTTCCCCCAGGTCGTCGAGCGCATGCGGCGCCAGGACGAGGCGGTCGAGGTACTGTTCCTGGACTGCGACAACGAGGCGCTGATCAATCGCTACCGCGAGACCCGGCGGGTGCATCCGCTGGCGCCTACGGGAACCGTTGGGGACGGGATCCAGACCGAGCGCCGCCTGCTGGCCGACGTGGCGGCCCTGGCGGACGCCACCCTCGATACGTCCAGCTTGAACGTGCACCAGCTACGCGACCTAGTGGTCCAGCACGTCACGGGAGGGGGACGCCGGACCCTGGTCAACCTGGTCTCATTCGGCTTCCGCTTCGGGCCGCCGGCCACGGCCGAGCTGCTCTTCGACGTCCGCTTCCTGCCGAATCCCCACTTCGAGCCCGAGCTGCGCCCGCTGACGGGCCAGGATCCGGCGGTGGCCGAGTACGTGCTGAAGAACGAGCGCGCCGATGGCCTCTTCGAGCGCCTGCGCGAGCTGCTTCGCTTCCTGCTGCCGCTGTATGATGCCGAGGGAAAGGCCTACCTCACGATCGGCGTCGGATGCACCGGGGGACGCCACCGCTCTCCGGCGATCGCAGAATCGCTGGCTCGGGAGTTGCGCGAGGCCGGCCGCGAGGTCAACGTGGAGCATCGGGAGCTGGAGCGCGAACGGTGAGCGTCGGAGTCGTAGTCGTTACCCACTACCGCCTGGGCGAGGTGTTCCTCCAGGCGCTGGACCTGATCGTGCCCGAGCATCCGCCCATCGGCACGGTGTCGGTCGATCCCAAGCAGCCGGTGGACGAGATGCGGGCGACCATCGCCGCGGCCATCCGGGCCGCGGATGCCGGCGACGGCGTCCTGGTCCTGACCGACATGTTCGGAGGGACGCCCTCGAACATCGCGCTGTCGTTCTTTCGTGAGCGCCGGGTGGAGGTGGTCACCGGGATCAACCTGCCCATGCTCATCAAGCTGGCGACCCTGACCGAGGAGACGCCGCTCGAAGAGCTGGCGCCGTTCATCGCCAAGTACGGGCAGCGCAACATTTCCGTGGCCAGCCAGATCCTGCCGGAAGAGTCGTCGTGACAGACGCCGCCGAGATCCTGCGCATCTTCCGGGTGGGCTATGAGCTGGGGCTCCACGCCCGCCCCGCCGGCCGCTTCGTCACCTTGGCCAGCAAGTTCGACGCAGAGATCTCCGTCGCGCGTGGCGAGGAGTGGGTCAGCGGGACCAGCGTGCTGTCTCTCCTCTCCCTGGCCGCGGCCTACGGCACGGAGTTGCGCATCCGTGCCGCGGGGCCGGATGCGGAGCGGGCGGTAGAGGAACTGGGCGCGCTCCTGGAGCGCCCTGATGCGATTGAAGGCGCCTAGGGCTTTCCGTACCCTCCCGGCTCCTCGAATCCAGCCGGAGAACCCACATGGCCCAGCGCTCCCTCTTCACCTCGGAATCGGTTTCGCCGGGCCATCCGGACAAGCTCTGCGATCAGGTCTCCGACGCCATCCTCGACGCCATGCTGGCCGAGGACCGGAACTCGCGAGTCGCCTGTGAGACCCTCACCACGACGGGCCTGGTCCTGGTCGCGGGCGAGGTGACCACGCAGGCCCAGGTGTCGCTCCCCGCGCTGATCCGGCAGGTGGTCTGCGACATCGGGTACACCGGCTCGGACTTGGGCTTCGACGGCAACACCTGCGCCGTCCAGGTGGCGCTGGGCCAGCAGTCGCCGGACATCTCCCAGGGCGTCAGCGAAGGCGAGGGCCTGCACAAGGAGCAGGGCGCCGGTGACCAGGGCATGATGTTCGGCTTCGCCTGCGACGAGACGCCGGAGTTGATGCCGGCGCCGATCCTGCTCTCCCACCGTCTGATGGAGCAGCACCGCATGCTCTTCGAGTCGGGCCAGCTGGGCTACCTGCGGCCCGACGCCAAGTCCCAGGTCACCATCGAGTACGACGGCGAGCGGCCAGCGCGAATCCCGGCCGTCGTCCTCTCGACCCAGCACGATCCCGACGTCTCCCACGACCAGCTCCGCAAGGACGTCATCGAACAGCTGATCCGCCCGGTGCTGCCCGGCGACCTGCTCGACGATGATACGGTCTTCCACGTGAACCCGACCGGGCGCTTCGTGGTGGGCGGCCCCATGGGCGATGCGGGACTGACCGGGCGCAAGATCATCGTGGACACCTACGGCGGAATGGGGCGCCATGGCGGTGGCGCCTTCTCCGGCAAGGACCCTTCCAAGGTGGACCGCAGCGGCGCCTACGCCGCCCGCTGGGTAGCCAAGAACCTGGTGGCGGCGGGCCTGGCCCGGCGCTGCGAGGTGCAGCTGGCCTACGCCATCGGCGTGGCCGAGCCGCTCTCGATCCGGGTCGAGGACTTCGGCACGGGAACGGTGGACGAGGCGGAGCTGGTGCGGCTGGTCCGCAAGTTCTTCGACCTCACGCCCCGGGGCATCATCGACGGCCTGGACCTGCTGCGGCCCATCTACCGAGCCACCGCGGCCTTCGGCCACTTCGGGCGCGAGAACCAGGGCTTCCCCTGGGAGGCGACCGACAAGGCCGACGCGATCCGCGCGGACGCGCGGGTCTGAGCCGGCAGGCGGCGGCTCCAGCGCGGTGGCGCTATAACCCGACCGCGATGGGGGGCCTTCGCAGCGCACTGATCGCGGCCGGCGCCGGGCTCGCGTGGCTGCCGGCCATCCCGGTCGGCGCCGACGCGGTCGAGGTGAACCAGCCCTGGGTTCGCGTGCTGCTCACCCAGGGGAGGGATCCGGTGCGGGTCGGCGGACATCGCTACACGGCGGTCGAGCCCGGACGGTTGCGCCGAAACGGGCATCCGGTGGGGCAGCGGGTCGTCGTGAACGGCCCCACGGCCGTGGGGAAGCTCCGCTACCGCGGCCGCATCGAGGTCAGCCGCAGCGCCGAAGGCGTCACCGTGATCAACGAGGTGCCCGTGGAGCGCTACGTGGAGGGGATCCTGCTGCGGGAGGTCTACCCGGGCTGGGAAGCCGCCGTGCTCCAGGCCCAGGCGGTCGTGGCCCGCACCTACGTGCTGCACCGCTCCCGTGAGACCCGCGGGCGGGCCTGGGACGTCACATCGGGCACGGGCAGCCAGGTCTACGGCGGGATCGACGCCGAGGCCCCCCAGGCGGCTCGTGCGGTTCGGGCGACCGAGGGGCAGGTGCTGGTCTTCGGCGGCAAGCCCATCCTGGCTGCGTATCACTCGGCCTCCGGCGGCCGGACGGCCTCTTCGGAAGAGGTCTGGGGGCGCGCACTCCCCTACCTGGTCAGCGTTCCCGTGGAAGGCGAGGAGGTCTCTCCGGATACCTACTGGCGGATCCCGGTCTCGACCGCGAAGCTGGGGCGGGCCCTGAAGGATCTGGGCTGGCCCGTGGGGGCTGTCGAGGAGGTCGGCGTGCTGGAGCGCTCTCAGAGCGGCCGGGTCCTGCGGGCCTTCGTAGAGGGCAGCCGCAAGCGGATCGAGCTGAGCGGGCACGACCTGCGTCGGGCAGTCGGCGGCCTGCCCAGCACCCTGTTCGAGGTGAAGCCGGAGGAGGACGGCTTCCTCTTCGTGGGCTCGGGTCACGGCCACGGAGTGGGCATGAGCCAGTGGGGCGCCCGGGCCATGGCCCAGCGCGGGGCGAGCTACCGGGAGATCCTGGCCTGGTTCTATCCGGGGGCCGGCCTCCGCGAGGAATGGGGAAGCGGGGAGGAGCTATGGCGATGATTCTCGGAGCGATCGGACTCCAGGCGCAGCCGCCGGGAGCCGACTTCTCCTTCTTCATTCCGATGATCGCGATCTTCCTGATCTTCTACCTGCTCCTGATTCGACCGCAGCAGCGGCGCCAGAAGGATCACGAGAAGCAGCTTGCGGCCATCGAGCGCGGCGACTCGGTGGTCACCGCGGGCGGCATCCACGGCAAGGTGACCGGCGTGACCGATGACGTCCTGACGATCGAGATTGCGGCCATCAAGGGCGAGCGGGTGCGCATCAAGGTGGCTCGCGCCCGCATCGACTCGGTCAGCAAGGCCAAGGGAGGGGAGGAGTCGTGAGCCTGCGCGCGCGCACCATCCTGGTCGGGGCGCTCGTCGTCCTGATCGGTTTCTTCGCCGTGAGCGGTTTCGTGCCGGAGGAGACACGACGCGAGAGCAGCGTACTGCCCGACCAGGGCATGCGCCTGGGGCTCGACCTGCGCGGCGGAATCCACTGGGTCATCGGCGTCAAGCTCTCCCGGGCGCTGGAGCAGGAGCTCGAGTTCCTGTCCGGCAGCATCACCGAGCAGCTCAAGGAAGATCAGGTCTTCGGGCCCGAGATCGTCGTCGAGGAAGAGCGGCTCCTGGTGCGCGCCGGAACACCGCAGGACCGGGAGAAGGCCGAAGGCGCCGTAGGCGACACCGAGGTGCTGGTGGAAGTGGAGCGCGGCGAGAACTTCATCGCCTATGCCATCGATGACGGCTGGCAGCGCGAGGTGCGCGAGCGCGCCATGAGCCAGGTGCTGGAGGTGCTGCGCAACCGCGTCTCCGATCCGGCCAAGGGCATCGCCGAGTCCGTGGTCACGCGGCAGGGCACCGACCGCGTGCTGGTTCAGATTCCCGGCGGCGAGGTGGACCGCGAGAAGGCTCGGGACATCCTCGACGTGACGGGGATGTTGGAGTTCAAGATCGTGCGCGACCAGGACGCCTCGGAGGATCTGCTGCGCGCCAAGTACGCTGGCGGTCTGCCCGAGGGTACGGAGATCGTGTTCGAGAAGGACCGGGAAACCAAGCGCCCGGTGGTGGCGTACCTGGTCGATGCGCAGGCCGGAATCACTGGCAAGTACCTGGCGGACGCGCGGGTCGGCTTCGACCAGCGCCAGCGACCCATCGTGCGCTTCCGCTGGACTCCCGAGGGCGGCGACATCTTCGGAGACCTCACCGAGCAGAATCAGCAGAAGCAGCTGGCGATCATCCTGGACGGCGACGTCAAGAGCGCTCCGGTGATCCGCTCGCGCATCTCCATGAGCGGGCAGATCGAGGGTCGCTTCAGCAGTCAGGAGGCCTCGGATCTGGCCATCGTGCTGCGAGCCGGCTCCCTCTCGGTGCCCGTCGTGATCGAGGAGGAGCGGACCGTCGGCCCGGCCCTGGGCGCGGACTCGATACGGCGGGGCGTGCGCGCGTCGGTGACGGGCCTGCTGCTGGTCGTGGTGTTCACCATCTTCTACTACCGGCGCGCCGGGCTCTTCGCGAGCGTCGCGCTGGCGACCAATCTGCTGCTCATCATCGGCCTGATGTCGCTACCCGAGCTGCCGGCCACGTTGACCCTGCCCGGAATCGCGGGCCTGGTGCTCACCGTGGGCATGGCGATCGATGCCAACGTCATCATCTTCGAGCGCATCCGGGAAGAGCTTCGCACCGGGAAGTTGCCGCGAGCGGCGGTGGACACGGGTTTCGCCAAAGCCCGCTGGACGATCCTGGACGCCAACATCACGACGCTGATCACGGCGCTGGTCCTGTACGAGTTCGGCACCGGGCCCATCAAGGGCTTTGCGGTGACGCTCTCCATCGGGATCGTGACCAGTGTGTTCGCAGCCTTGGTCCTGACGCGGCTGCTCTTCGACTACTACGTGCGGGGCGGTCGTCGCCTCGACACGCTTTCGATCTAGGGAGGCGGCGTGCCGTTCGAGATCATCAAGCCGGGCACCCACTTCGATTTCATCGCCAGGTGGAAGATCTGCGCCGCACTGTCGGTGACGGTGCTGCTGCTGGCAGCCCTGGCCGTGCCGATTCGTGGCGTACGGTTGGGCATCGACTTCGCCGGCGGCACGGAGATGCTGGTGCGGTTCGCCGATGACTCGCCGGTGACCGAGTCGGAGATCCGCGAGACGCTGGCGGAGCAGGGCGTTCCCGACGCCGTCGTCGTGCGTTTCCGGGACCTGGGCGCGGCCGAGTTCTCGGTGCGCTTCGCCGGCGAGCCGGGCGAGAAGGGTGAGCACGTGGATCGCCTCAAGGAGGCGCTGGCGTCTCGCTTCGGTGACATCCACGTGGATCGGGTCGAGTTCGTGGGCCCGCGGGTGGGCGAGGAGCTGCGGCGGGATGGGGTCAACGCGCTGCTGCTCGCCTCGCTGTTGATCCTGGCCTACGTGGCCTTCCGCTTCTCGGCTCGCTTTGCGCCCGGCGCCGTCGTGGCCCTGGTCCACGACGTGTCGGTGACGGCCGGAATCTTCGTCATGCTGGGCCTGGAGTTCGACCTGCGCGTGCTTGCCGCGCTGCTGGCGATCCTGGGCTACAGCCTGAACGACACCATCATCGTCTACGACCGGATTCGCGAGAACATGGAGCTGCGCACCAAGGTCGATCTGCCGGAGGTGTTGAACCTCTCGGTCAACCAGACCCTGTCGCGTACGATCCTGACTTCCGGCACGACGATGCTGGCGGTGCTGGCGCTGCTGATCCTGGGCGGCGAGGTGCTGCGCCCCTTTGCACTGGCGATGGCCATCGGCATCCTGGTCGGCACCTACTCGTCGATCTACATCGCGGCGCCGGTGCTGCTCTTCCTCGAGAGCCGCTACGGCGGGGGCGGCCCGCAAAGGGCCACGGCCGCCAAGCCGAAGGCCAAGGCGGCCGGCGCTGCCAAGCGGAAGCGCAATCGGGCCTAGACGGGCCCCGCGCCGGCTCTAGGCCGGCGGCGCAGCGGGACGGCGCTCGGGCGGCGTGCCCGGGCTGGGGGCGGCCGGCTTGGCCTGGATGCCGGGCTTGTTCTCGCCGGGCTTGCCGCCTTCCATCTGGATCGAGCCGTTCACCACGGCTCCCTCCTGGACCACCAGCTTGGGAGCGCGTACGTCGCCTTCGACGATGCCGCTGGTCTGGATCTCGACCCGCTCGCTGGCACTGACGTTGCCGGCCACGCGGCCGATCACCATCACGTTCTTGGCGTGAACGTCGGCGTGGACATTTCCGTCGGCGCCGATCGTGAGTTCGTTCTGCGGCAGCTCGATCTTGCCTTCGACCTTGCCCTCGACAACGACATCCTCGCTTCCGGTGAGGTCGCCCTTGATCGAGATCGACTTTCCAATGTTCGCCATCACGCGTTCCCCTTGTGTCGCTCTTGTCTCCGTCGCCGCGCCCACTGCCGTGGGTCGGTTGCGGCCCGGATCCGGTTCATGGTCGCCCGCTGCCCTGCTGGGCGTTGCGGGCGTCTCCTCCGGCTCCCCATCTCGTCGCTTGTTTCCGAAGAGACTCACGTCCCCCCCTGGTGCGTCGTCCCCGAAGCGGCCCAGTCTACCCCGTCTACCTCGCTCCGCGCACGTCATCGATGAGGATGTTGCGAGTGCGCAGGATCGTGCCCTGACGTCGGTCCAGATCCACTACCGAGTTGCGGTAGACGCGCAGCGCATCGATCTTGTTGACCTCGGCATCCACCAGGTCGCGCTCGCGCAAGAGCACGTCGAAGGGCGTGGATTCGCCCTGTTCCAGCCGGATGCGCTCCGCCCGGAGCTGCTCCTGGGAGGCGATTCGCTGGCGCTCCGCGGCCTCGATGCCCTCCTGGGCCGACTCCAGGTTCCGAGCCGCATCCCGCACCTCCAGGATGATGCCCTGGCGCAGGCGGGCCACCTGGCTGGCGGCCTTGCGCAGCTCGATCTCCGCCTTGTTGGCCTGGTGCCCGGCGGTCCGGTTTCCGATCGGGAAGGAGAAGACGCCCATGGCGGACCAGCTGTCGGCTTCCTGGCGGGAGAACCAGGTGTTGTGCGCGCTCCAGTAGTTGCTCGGCACCCGCACCGGCGCGCGCGGGCCACCGGTGAAACCCGGCTCCGGGTTCGTCTCGCCGGAGATGCCCTGGAGCCAGTAGCGGACCTTGAGGTCCAGCTGCGGCAGCTTCTGGTTCTTGCGGTACGAGAGCTCGAGCTTGCGGCGCTGGATCTCGTCGTAGGCGCTGGCCAACTCGGGCCGGTTCTCGAAGGCCTTGTGCGTCGCCTCCTCCACGTCGATCTGGTAGACGATGTAGTCATCCGGGCGCGTGGAGGGCTCGATCTCCATGCGCGAGCCCGGTCGCAGGCCACGGCCCAGCACCTCGTTCATCAGCTGGTCCTGGGTCCGCTGGTAGAGGTTGCGCGTGCGGATCAGGTTGACCTCGCGCTCGGCCAGGCCGGCCTCGGCCTCGGTGACCTCCACCCGGGAGACCACGCCCACCTC
>CAMYOO010000038.1 GCA_947260035.1 uncultured delta proteobacterium | reverse complement strand
ACCCAGCACCTGGGCGGCGGTTTTCTGAATCACGGTGGGGCTTTGACTGGCTGTAAAGATCTTGATGCCGCCATTTTCCGTGGGGTAAGCATAAGCGCCTTGGGTTTCGATGTAGAGGTGCTCCTGGCCGCCCAGGTCCGCGACTTCCTGGCCGCCGCGCCGGTGATCTCGCGCCTGCTGCTCACGCTCGAGATCGTGGGCGCCCTGGTCTTCTTCGGCTGGCTCGCCCGCCAGTCCGCGGCAAGCCTCCCGCCGGAGCAGCGGATCCGTCCGCCCGTGGCCCTGCTGACCCGGTTGCTCCTGGTCCTGCTGGGCGTCGCGTTCCTGGCGAACCTCTTCGGCTGGGTGGGCCTCGCGGCCCTGCTGGTTCGCGGCGTCGTGGTCACCGCGTACGCCGCGCTGATCTTCTACGCGCTGGTACGGATGCTGCGCATCGCGCTGCGGGTCATCCTGCACGCGAACGCCGCGCGGCAGCTGCGCATGGTCAGCGGCAGCTCCGGGCGCATCGAACAGTCCGTAGGCCGCCTGGCCGCGCTGCTGGCCTCCGGCGCCTGGATTCACGTCACGCTGCAGAGCTTCGCGATCCGCGACGCGTTCTACGCCTGGGTCTGGACCGTCCTGACGACCGAGGCCGGCATCGGGGCGCTTCGGGTCTCCCTGGGCGACGTGCTCACCTTCCTCGGGGTGATCGCGGGCGCGTTCTACCTGGCACGCCTGATTCGCTTCGTGCTCGAAGAGGACGTGTTTCCGCGCTTCGAGCTCGAGCGCGGCATTCCCAATGCCGTTGCGACCAGCGCCCAGTACACGGTGCTGATCTTCGGGCTGCTGCTGGCCCTGGGCGCCGCGGGCGTGGACATCTCACGCATCACGCTGCTGGCCGGCGCCTTCGGCGTGGGCATCGGCTTCGGACTCCAGAACATCGTCAACAACTTCGTCTCGGGCCTGATCCTGCTCTTCGAGCGCCCCATCCAGGTGGGCGACACCATCGAGGTGCAGGGGCTGATGGGCGACGTGCGGCGCATCGGCCCGCGCTCCAGCACCGTGCGCACCTTCGACGGCGCCGAGGTGATCGTGCCCAACGGCACCCTGATCTCCGACAACGTGGTCAACTGGACGCTCTCGGACCGGCGTCGCAGGGTGATCCTGCCGCTGACCCTGGCCAGGGGCAGTGACCCGGACCAGGTGCTCCAGATCCTGCGCGAGGTTGCCGACGCCAACGAAACCGTGCTCAAGGATCCCGTCCCGCTGGTGCGCTTCTGCGGCTACAGCGACGGCGCCCTGGCCTTCGAGCTGCGCGCCTGGATCCCGCGCTTCGAGGAGGGCTTCGGCGTCCAGACCGCGCTCTGGACCGACATCGAGCGCCGCTTCCTCGCCGCGGGCATCCAGGTGCCGTTCCCGCAGCGCGACGTACACGTGCACGGCGCGGCGAGTGAGGGCGCCTAGGTTCTGCCGAGTCCGGGGATGACCCCTCGGCCCAACAAGAGCCCGGCATCCCGCGTGAGTTCGGACACCGGCAGCCCGAACGGGCACGCACAGGTCGGCTCGGCACAGCTGATGCAGGCTTGCGCAGGAGCGCCCTGGCGCGCGTACTCCTCGCGGCCGAGCTCGGGGTCGCCATAGTCGCGCGCGTACATGCGCGTGCGAAGCACGTCCGGAATGGCGACGCCGGCCGGGCACGACGACAGACAGGCCGAGCAGCCGTAGCGACATTGGGAGCCCCCGTGGTCGCGTTCGTACACCGCCAGCAGCAAATCGTCGGCCCGCGCCTGACGAGTCCAGCCCGAGGCCTGGATGTACTCGTCGATGCGCTCGCGGTCGCGCATCGTGACCACCAGCGAGTCCACCAGACCCGTCGAGAACACCCACCGGAAGGCGGCCTGCGCAAAGGTGGCGCCGCCGACCTCATAGGGACGCATGTCGTTCAGCTTGGCGCCGCGCAGGGTCTTCATCGCAACGACGCCGATGTCCTTCTGGCGAGCCTTGCGCAGCACGCGAGGGAGATCCGGCTGAATCGCCACGAAGTCGAGGTCCCGCGTGAAGCGCTGATGGAAGGCGGGGTCCTGGCCGAAGTTGAAGCCCACCAGGACCACGTCCACCAGATCGTTGTCGATGGCGTAGTCCAGGCACTCCACCAGGCGCCCGCCGTGCCCCGACATGCCGCGCCAGCGAAGCTTGCCCTGCTGCCTCGCCCGCATCAGGAACTCCGCCCACTCCGGGTTCTTCATGCGCTCCACGTCGTTGACGGCGTGGTTGAAGCACACGTCTACCCAGTCCGTTCGCAGCCGTCGTAGGCTGCCTTCCAGGCTCTCCATCATGGAGGCGCGGTCCTCGCCGGCATCGGCCTTCATCTTGGTGACGATCACCACCTTGTCGCGCACACCCTGCAAGGCTCGGCCAAAGAGCTCTTCCGAGCCGCCACCGTGGTAGCCCTCCGCCGTGTCGAAGTAGGTGATGCCGCGGTCGTAGGCGTGGCGGACCACGTCCTCGTCGTCCCTGATGCCGCTGCCGCCGAAGCCCATGTCGGAGACCTCGAGCTCCGTGCGACCGAGGCGCACGTAGCGGCGCACCCGGGCAGGCTCTTGCTCCGCCCGAGCGGACGCCAGCGGCAGCATGCCCGCCGCGAGACCCGCTGCCCCGGCCCGGAGGAACTGACGACGGTCGATCGGAGCCATGCGTGCGAACATGGCACACGAATCCAGAACGTGCCGCCGGCCCGCGCCCCGCCTGGTAGTCTGGCCGGTGATGAACGCCAGCCAACCGCCGGGAGCCGAGTCGCACCGGCGCGAGCGCCGGGCCAGGCTCCTGGCGGTAGCGATCGCGTTGGGCATCATGCTGGCCGCCAGCCTCACGTTCGGCTGGCCGGCTCCCGGGATCGCGGTTGCTCTGGGCGGCGCGGTCTACCTGATCGCGCGCGGCGGCCCGGCTAGCGGTTCAGATGCCAGATCGCAGCGTTGAGCAGCCCCGCGAAGCTCACCCAGGCCAGGTACGGAACCAGCAGGAAGGCCGCGGCGCGCCGCACGTGCAGAAACACGGCGATGGTGGCCGCAATCGCGATCCAGAGCACCAGGATCTCCGCGAGCGCGAGCCCCGGCTCATGCAACCCGAAGAAGAGCCACGACCAGG
Organism: uncultured delta proteobacterium; assembly: GCA_947260035.1. GTDB lineage: Bacteria > Myxococcota_A > UBA9160 > UBA9160 > JAFDET01 > JAFDET01. The sequence continues at coordinate 29,589 of CAMYOO010000038.1, read as the reverse complement.
CACCGTTCAGCAGAAGTTGGGCGATCCACAGCGCCAGCGCCCGGCCCCAGCCCGCGACGCGCCAGACCATCCAGCCGGCCACAGCCATCGCGGCGTACAGCACCGTCCAGGCCGGCGCGAACACCCAGTTGGGCGGGGTGAACCCGGGCTTCTGGATGCTCGCGTACCACAGCCCGGGCTCGAACTGCGCGGCGAATCCTGCCACCGCGAAGGTCAGGAGGAAGAAGCACGCGAGCGACCATCCGGCGGCCATGGGTCCAAGATAGCTGCCCGGCGTAGCCGGACCTGCGCCACGTGAAGCTCAAGTCGCTGTGCGTGTGCCTGGACGCCAACCCTGAGTACGACGGCGTGTTGGGCTGGATTTATTGGGACACCGATACCCTGTCGGACAACTACGAGAGGCTCGAGGTCGACTGCATGGGGTACCCGTACGACCCGTCCGACGGTCGCCGCCGCGCTTGGAAGACCTGCGACGACTGGCGGCCCTTGTCGAAATAAGAGCGCTCCGAGAGCGGCCGCTGGTCCGGCCTTTCCGAGCGCTAGAGCGAGATGCGGGCGACCGGCCTTGCGAAGAGCGCGTTCACTTCTTCGACCAGGGAGTCGCAGGCCTCGACGTTCAGCTTGTCGGAGAGTGCGAGCGTCGTCTTGCTCTCGCCGGGAATCATCAGCTCCAGCAGCACGGCACAGTCGCCGCGGTGGGTCTCCAGCACGCGGCGCAGCGCCTGCAGGCGATCGCGGGAGAGTTCGCCCGCCACCACCTGGAGCTCCAGCTTCGAGGCCAGGTGCTCTCGCGCGTTCACCAGCTGCATGCCGTCGCGCACCAGGATCTTCGGCGTCTCGCCGGCCTCCAGGGTGCCGGTGATCAGCAGCGGCTCCGGGTGCTCGTCGTCCTTCGCCTTCTTGAGCAGCTCGCGTAGCCGCTCGTAGGGCTCGCTGAAGATCACCAGGTCGAAGCTTCCCTCCAGGTCCTCGAGCGTGCCGAACGCCATAAGGGCGCCGCGCTTGGTGCGGGTCTCGCGCAGCCCGGTGAGAAGCCCGCCGGCGCGCACCTCGCGACCCTCGCGCCCTTCCACGTCGCCCGCGGTGACGTCGGCGTAGGTGCGCAGCTCGGTCGCCACCGCCGCCAGCGGATGACCCGTGACGTAGAAGCCCAGGACCTCCTTCTCCGAGGCGAGGCGCTCGCGGTCCACCCAGGGCGCGGCCTCGGGCAGCTCCGGCGCGGGGACGGCTGCGGCGCCGCTGCCGCCGAAGAGGCTCTCCTGGCCGATCGCGCGGTCACGCTGCGCCGCGGCGCCTGACTCCAGGGCGCGGTCCAAGGCCGCCCACGCCCGGGAGCGCTCCTCGTGGACCGAGTCGAAGGAGCCGCATTTGACCAGGCTCTCCACCACGCGCCGGTTCACGCGCTTCGCATCCACGCGTGACGCGAAGTCGAAGAGACTGGCGAACGCGCCGTCCTCCTCCCGCGCCTGCAGGATGGCATCGATCGCTCCGCTGCCCACGTTCTTGACGCCGGCCAGGCCGAAGCGAATGCCCTCTTCCACCACGGTGAAGTCCCGCGAGGATGCGTTCACGTCCGGCGGCAGGATCTCGAGCTCCTTCTCGCGGGCGTGGGCGATGATGCGCGCGAGCTTGTCGTTGTTGCCGCTCTCCACGGTCATCAGCGCCGCCAGGAACTCGCGCGGATGGTTCGCCTTGAGGTAGGCCGTCTGGTAGGTGATCAGCGCGTAGGCCGTGGAGTGCGCCTTGGGGAAGCCGTAGGCCGCGAACTCGGCCATCAGATTGAAGACCTTGGTGGACGTGGCCTGGTCCACGCCTCGCTCGGTGGCGCCGGAGACGAAGCGATCGCGCTGCTTCTCCATCTCCTCCGGGACCTTCTTGCCCATGGCCCGGCGCAGCAGGTCGGCCTCTCCCAGGCTGTAGCCCGCCATCTGGTTGGCGATCTGGAGCACCTGGTCCTGGTAGACGATCACGCCCAGGGTCGAGCGGGTCAGCTCCTCGATCTCCGGATGCAGGTACTCGACCTTGGTGAGGCCGTGCTTGCGGCTGATGTAGTCCTCCACCATGCCGGAGTTGAGCGGGCCCGGCCGGTAGAGCGCCACGATGGCGATCAGCTCCTTGAACTCGGTGGGGCGCAGCTTCACCGTCAGCTCGGTCATGCCGGCGGACTCGATCTGGAACACTCCCACCGTGTCGCCGCGGCCCAGCAAGGTATAGGTGCCCTCGTCGTCGAGAGGCGCCTGCTCCACCGAGAAGCCGGGCTTCTGCGCGCGAATCCGGCGCTCGGCGTCCTGGATCACCGTCAGCGTCTTCAAGCCCAGGAAGTCGAACTTGATCAGGCCGATCTTCTCGACGGCCTTCCAGTCGATCTGGGTGAGCACGTCGCCCGAGCGCGGGTCTCTGTAGAGCGGCACCACGTCGATGAGCGGCTGGTTGCCGATCACGACGCCGGCTGCGTGAGTGGACGCGTGACGCGTGAGCCCTTCCAGGCGCTGGGCCACGTCCAGGAGCTTGAGCACCTGGCCGTCGTTGTCGCGCCGGGCGCGCAGGTCCGGCGATTGCTCGATGGCCTCGGACAGCGTGATGCCCAGGGTCTCGGGCACCAGCTTGGCGATCCGGTCCACGTCGCCGTAGGGCATGCCGAGCACGCGCCCCACATCGCGGATCGCAGCCCGGGCCTGCAGCTTCCCGAAAGTGATGATCTGGGCGACCCGGCGCCCCTCGTCGCCCCGCTCCGCATCGTCGTACTTGTCGCGAACGTACTGGATCACCTGGTCGCGACCGCGCATGCAGAAGTCCACGTCGATGTCCGGCATGGAGATGCGCTCGGGGTTGAGGAAGCGCTCGAAGATGATGTCGTACTCGATGGGATCGACACCGGTGATCCCCAGCGACCAGGCGGCCAGGCTGCCCGCAGAGGAGCCGCGGCCCGGCCCCACGGGCACCTCGTTGCGACGGGCGTAGTCGATGAAGTCGGCCACGATCAGGAAGTAGCCGGAGAAGCCCATGGAGCGGATGACGCCGACCTCGCGCTCCATGCGCTCCACGTAGGGACGGTGCTTGTCCGGGAAGGGCTCGTCGGGAGCCATGCCCAGCCGCTCCCGCAGGCCGGACCAGGCCTGGGCCTCCAGCACGTCCTCGCGCGTGGTGTTGGACGGCACCTGAAACTCGGGCAGGTGGTAGGTGCCCATGTCCAGCTCGACGTTGCAGCGTTCGGCGATCTCAATCGTGCTGGCCAGGGCCGACGGATGGTCGGAGAAGACCTCCTTCATCTCGTCGGCGCTCTTCACGTAGAAGCCGCGCCCGTCGAATTTGAAGCGCTTGGGATCGTCCAGGTTGCTGCCCGTGCCGATGCAGAGCAGCGCCTCGTGGGGCTCGTGATCATGGGAGTGCAGGTAGTGGGCGTCGTTGGTGGCCACCAGCGGCAGGCGCAGGTCCGTGTGCATCTTGATCAGCTCGGCGTTGACCGTGTCCTGATCGGCGATGCCGTGGCGCATCAGCTCCAGGTAGAAGCGGTCCTTGAAGATCCCGGAGAACTCCTCCGTCAGCTCCCAGGCCCGGTTCAGCTCCCCGCCGGTGATGGCGCGACTGATCGTGGACGACAGGCAGCCGGAGGTGGCGATCAGGCCCTCGCTGCGTTCGCGCAGCAGGTCCATGTCGATGCGCGGCCTGTAGTAGAAGCCTTCCAGGTAACCTTTGGAGACCAGGTGAATCAGGTTGCGGTACCCGGTCTCGTTCATCGCCAGCAGCAGCAGGTGGTTGATGGCGTCGAAGCCCGACGCGTCGCGCTCGCGCTTCTCCTTCTCGAAGCGGGAGCGCGCGGCGATGTAGACCTCGCAGCCGATGATCGGCTTCACGCCGCTGGCCATGGCCTTCTGGTAGAACTCGACCACGCCGAACAGGTTGCCGTGGTCCGTCATGGCCACGGCGGGCATGTTCAGCTCTTTGCATTGCTGGAAGAGCGGCGCGTGCTGGATGGCTCCGTCGAGGAGCGAGTACTGGGTGTGGAGGTGGAGGTGGACGAAGGGCGCGTGGGACACCGCCCTACTCCCACTCGATGGTGGACGGCGGCTTCGATGAGATGTCGTAGACCACCCGGTTCACGCCCTTTACCTCGTTGATGATCCGCGACGAGATGGCGGCCAGCACGTCGCCCGGCAGCCGCGCCCAGTCGGCGGTCATGGCATCCACGGAGGTGACCGCCCGCACGGCGATCACGTTCTCGTAGGTGCGCGCATCCCCCATCACACCCACGCTCTGGACCGGCAGGAAGACCGCGAAGGCCTGCCACAGCGACTCGTAGACGCCGCCGCGGCGGATCTCCTCGGTCACCACGGCATCGGCGCGACGTAGGGTGGCCAGGCGCTCGGGCGTGATCTCGCCCACGATGCGGACGGCGAGCCCCGGCCCCGGGAACGGATGCCGGCCCACCACGGTCTCGGGCAGGCCCAGGTTGCGCCCGACTTCACGGACCTCGTCCTTGAAGAGCTCGCGCAGGGGCTCCACCAGCTCCAGCTTCATCACCTCGGGAAGCCCACCCACGTTGTGGTGGCTCTTGATGGTGGCCGCCGGGCCGCGCACGGAAACGCTCTCGATGACGTCCGGATAGAGCGTTCCCTGGACCAGGAAGCGGGCGTCGTCCAGACCCTCGGCCTCGTGCTCGAAGACCTCGATGAAGAGGTGCCCGATGATGCGCCGCTTCTTCTCCGGGTCCGTCACACCCGCCAGCGCCTGGACGAAGCGCGACGCCGCATCGCTGGTCAGCAGGCGGATGCCCAGGGCCTGCCGGAAGGTGGACTCCACCTCCTGACGTTCGCCTTCGCGCAGCAGCCCGTTGTCCACGAAGATGCAGGTAAGCTGGTCGCCCACCGCGCGGTGCACCAGCGCGGCCGCCACGGCGGAGTCCACGCCTCCCGAGAGACCACAGACCACCGGCGCATCGCCCACCTGGGCGCGGATCTTCTCCACTGCCTCTTCGATGAAGGCATCCATGGTCCACGACGCCGTGCAGCCGCAGATGCCGTGCACGAAGTTGGCCAGGATCCGTTCGCCGCCGTCGGTGTGGACCACCTCCGGATGGAACTGGAGGCCGTAGATCGGCTTGTCGCGGTGGCGCACGGCGGCGAAGGGCGAGCCCTCGCTGGTGGCCAGAACGCCGAAATCCTCGGGCAGGCGCTGGACCTTGTCGCCGTGGCTCATCCACACGGTGCGCCGCTGGCGCTCGCCCAGGCCGTGAAAGATCGCGTCCTCGCGCTCGATGGAGAGCTCGGCAGGGCCGTACTCGCGCTGCTCGGCGGGCTCCACGAGTCCGCCCAGATGGTGAGCCAGGAGCTGCAGGCCGTAGCAGACGCACAGCATCGGCAGGCCCAGCTCGAAGATCGCCGGGTCGATCTGGGGCGAGTCGTCGTCGAGCACGCTGGAGGGACCGCCGGACAAGATGATTCCGGCGGGGTTCCAGGCGCGCACCGCGTCGGCGTCCAGGGTCGGCGGCTGGATCTCGCAGTAGACGCGCTGCTCGCGGATCCGGCGCGCAATGAGCTGGGTGTACTGAGACCCGTAGTCCAGGATCAGGACCCGGTCACGGTGGGCATCGCGGGGGGACATGGCTCTCTCGCGGTCGGCCGGCCCGGAGGAAGGTCGGCGGATTCGCGTCCGGGGGGGACGCTGCGATTCTACTCGATCCGGTAGTTCGGGGCTTCCTTGGTGATGATCACGTCGTGAACGTGGCTCTCCTGGAGACCCGCCGACGAGATCCGCACGAAGCGCGCGCGCTCCCGGAGCTCGGCGAGGTTGGGCGCCCCGCAGTAGCCCATCCCCGAACGCAGTCCGCCCATGAGCTGGTGGATGCTGTTGGTGAGGCTGCCCCGGTACGGCACGCGGCCTTCGATCCCCTCGGGCACCAGCTTGCCGGTCTCGACGCCGGACTGGAAGTAGCGGTCGCGACTGCCCTCGGCCATGGCGCCCAGGGAGCCCATGCCCCGGTAGTCCTTGTAGGAGCGGCCCTGGTAGAGGACCACCTCCCCCGGAGCCTCGTCGGTGCCGGCGAAGAGCGAGCCGATCATGACCAGCGAGGCCCCGGCGGCCAGGCCCTTGGTCACATCGCCCGAGTACTTCACGCCGCCGTCGGAGATCACCGGGATCCCGGCTCGGGCGGCGACGCCCACCGCGTCGGTCAGCGCCGAGAATTGCGGCACGCCGACGCCGGCCACCACCCGCGTGGTGCAGATCGAGCCCGGGCCCACGCCCACCTTGACCGCGGAGACGCCCACCTTGAGCAGCGCCTCGGTGCCCTCGGCCGTGGCCACGTTGCCGCCGATGATCGGCAGCTCCGGGAAGGCGTGGCGCAGCTCCTCGATGGTGCGCAGCACGCCCGCGGAGTGACCGTGAGCCGAGTCGACCACCAGCACGTCCACGCCGGCGTCCACCAGCGCCTGGGCGCGTTCCACGCGCTCCGGCCCCACACCCAGCGCTGCCCCGCAGCGCAGGCGACCCATATCGTCCTTGGCGGCGTGGGGGAAGCGCTGAGCCTTCTCGATGTCCTTGATGGTGATCAGGCCGGTGAGCGTGCCGTCGTCGTCCACCACCAGCAGCTTCTCGATACGGTGCTCGTGGAGCAGCTCCTTGGCGCGGTCCATGCCCGTGCCGGGCGGCACCGTCACCAGATGGTCCGAGGTCATGACCGAGGAGACCGCCGCGGTGGTGTCCTTCACGAAGCGCAGGTCGCGGTTGGTGAGGATGCCCACGGCCTTGCCGCCGCGCGTCACCGGGAAGCCCGAGATCTTGTAGCGGGCCATCAGCTCCAGGGCTTCGTGGATCGGCTGCTCGGGCTCCATGGTGATCGGATCCACGATCATCCCGGATTCCGAGCGCTTGACCTTGTCCACCTCCGAGGCCTGGACCTCGACCGACAGGTTGCGGTGAACGACCCCGATGCCGCCGTTCTGGGCCATGCAGATGGCCGTGGCGTGCTCGGTGACCGTATCCATCGCCGCCGAGGCCAACGGGATGTTCAGCGCGATGTCGGGAGTGAGCTGGGTGCGGAGCGAAACGTCCGTCGGAAGGACTTCGGAGGCGGCAGGCACAAGAAGGACGTCGTCAAACGTCAGGCCTTCGCGGATCCTATCCGTGTCCATCGTTGGGCGCGGAGGGTAGCGCCTGCCGGAGCGCGGGCAATGCCTCGCGAAGCTGCCGGGCCGCCTCGCGCAGCAGCGCCTCCATCAGCCGGCAGCCCAGGCGCGGCGCATCGTCCACCAGGCGCCGGAAGCTGCCACGCTCCAGCAGGGCCACGCTGCAGGAGCTGGCGGCCAGGGCCGTGGCCTCGCGCCGCCGGGCGGAGATCAGCGACAGGCCGCCCAATACCGACCCGGGCCCGAAGCGGCCGAGCTTCCCCTGCTCCTGGGACTCCAGGGTCACCTCGCCGTCCAGGACCAGCAGCAGCCCCTCGGCTTCGTCGCCCTCTTCGAAGAGCACGCGGCCCTCGGCCAGCTCCTCCAGCTCGAGGTGCTCCTCCAGCAGATCGCGCTCCTCCTCGGAGAGCTCTTCCAGCAGCGCGAAGCGCTTGAGGCTCTCGGGGCTCAAGGCAGGACCCTCGACAGCAGCGGCCGCAGGACCTGGCTGGCGCCCTTGCCGCTCTCGATCGGAACCAGGAAGAGCGAGGCCTCGTCGAGCAGCGCCACGTTCTCACGCAGCTCGTCGGGCAGGGGCCGCTCGCCCTTGCGCAGCAGGATCGCGTGGAAGATGCGCGCGCGGGGCACGTCTCGCAGCGCCGCCACGACCGGCTCGACCACGGCGCTGGCCTCGGCGACACGCCCCTCCAGCAGCACCACCACCCCCAGGGCACCGTGGCCCGCCAGGGGCCAGAGCGGCGCATAGGCCGGGTCGGTGGGTACGTGAATGATCTGCAGGCCCCGCGTGTCGTCCACGGGCAGCCGCCCGACCGTCAACAGATCCGCGGCCTCGAACGTCCCGCCGGCGAAGGCCCCCTCCAGGCGGGCCCCGGGCAGGCCGCGCAGCAGGCGCACGAAGTCGGCCGTGGCCTCGCGTCGCGCGGAGACCAGCAGCAGCTTGGCATCGCAGGCGGGCGCGCCGCGCGGCCGCGAGGCGTCCAAGTAGTCCCCCAGCCGGCGTGCCTGCGCGGCGGTGAACAGGCCCTGGCCGGGGCGGCTGGGCGGGCCGTGGGATCCGCGCCGGATCTCCACCATGCCCCGCTCCATCAGCGTGTGAAGCGTGCGCAAGACCTGGTAGTCCGGGAACGAGCAGTGATCCACGACGTCCTGAACCCGGCTGTAGATCTCCAGGAGCAGCAGCACCTCCTGGGTCAGCGGATGCACCATGTTGGGGAGGTCGGTGCTCTTCACGCGCAGCGCCACGTGAGCGTCCGCCGCCGGCAGGCTGCGCCCGGCGCGGTTGCTCTCGTCGATCTGGCGCATGCCCTCCATCAGCAGGGCGCGCAGCGGCTTGTCGATCTCGTGGGATACGTCGGGCTTGCGCGGCGAGAACGCGAACGTCCCCTGGCTCCACGCCAGCAGCCGGAAGAGCGCCTTCTCGCCCTCCACGGCGCCCGCCGAAGCCTGGACCACATTGCCCCCGTCCAGGTGGATGGCGCCCCGCTCCGAGTGGCCCCGGTTGTCCGAACGCTCCAGCTCCAGGGTTCCCGTCTTGGCGTTGCTACCGAACAGCTGCAGCAGATCCGGCAGCGCAATCTGCTTGAGCCGGCCGCTGACGTGGGCATCGTCGTCGGCCTCGGCGGCTTCGGCGACCTCGTCCAGGCGGGCCAGCCGGGAGAGCATGGCCTCGATGCGATGCGCCAGCTCTTGCGGCTCCGCCTCGGTGGACGCCGTCTCGTCCCCGGGCCCCGGCTCCGCGCCCGGGCCCAGCGGCCGCCCCAGGAACAGGAAGCGCACCGCCTGCGTCCGCGGGTTGGTGTGCAGAATGTCGGCCAGCTTGGACGCATCGATCAGCGGCAGGTCGAAGGGCGCCACCACCACATCCGGCGGCTCCGCCAGGGCCATTTCCAGCGCCCCGGCGCCGTGCGGCGCCGTGCGCGTATCGATGGACAGCCCGGCACAGGCCTCCTCGATGCGCTTGGCCCGCGTGGCCTCCCCATCGGCGATCAGCACGGCGCTCACAGCATCCCCCTACAACCCCACCGACACGCCCAGATCGCGCTGCAGCTTGAAGGCCAGGTGCTCCACCAGCGACCGGTCGCTCGTATGGAAGAAGGGCGACGCTTCGCCGTCATCCGAACGTTCGCGGATCAGGGCGTAGGCCGGACCCTCTCCGTAGTAGATCACGAAGGGCGCACGCGTTCCGGCGCGGCGCGCCGAGACGCAGCTGACCGGCCCGCCGGCCACGCTGTCTGCCTTGGCGTCGCTCACCAGCACCACCTCGGCCCGCGGCTGGAGCCCGCGCAGCCGCTCCAGGCTTTCGCGCACACCGGTCGGAATCCCCGAGCCGGGCGAGACGAAAACCAGACCCCGGTCCCGGGGACGCCGCGCCACCTCGTCGATGGCGAAGCGCATCACCTGCTCGGGCGTCTGCGCGGGTCCGGGCCGGGCCAGCTCCAGCAGCGCATCCACGGCGCCGGCGAACGACTCGTGCTCGATATCGAGGCTGCGCAGCAGCGTCTTGCGATCGTCCTCGAGCCGCGCCTCCAGCACGTGGCTCAGGGTCTCCACCTGGGTGCCGTCGGCCGGGTAGCTGGCCGCCGAAAGAAGCAGGCGCGGACGCTCGTCCGGGCTCAGCTCCTCGAACAAGTCGGCGGCCTGAAGTGCCTCTCGGATGCGACGCTTGAGCACCGCGGCGCCCAGCGCATCGGTCTCGGGCAGCAGGATGCGATAGCGCCCCTCGCTCTCGGAGGCGATCAGGTCGGTCGAGCGCAACGCGCGCCCCACCTGGAAGACCAGCGCCTCGAGAAACCGACCCAGCTCGGGCGCCGAGAAGCGCTCGTTGAGACGGGCAAGACCGTCCAGCTCCAGGAGCAGCAGCGCGAAGCTGCGCCCGAAGCGGTTGGCCTTCTGGATCTCGTTGCGCACCACGTCCTCGAAGAACGCCAGCGTGTACGCCTTGGTGGTCGGATCGCGGAACGAGCGTCGCTCCAGGTCGCGCAGCTTCAAGGAGTTGGCCAGTGCGACGGAAGCCAGCTCCGCGGCCTTCTGGGCCAGCGCGCGCTCCGGGTCGCCGAAGTCCTCTCCTTCCAGCTTGTCAGAGAGCCGCACCAGCCCGATCAGCCGGCCGCCGTGCCGCAGGAAGACCACCAGCGATTCGCCGGCCCCGAAGTCCTGGGGCAGACGCTCGGCATCCAGCGCCTCGGGCTCCTCGGCCACCTGCACCAGCCCGCGCGCCGCCATCAGGCGGAGCTGGTCCGAGTCCTGATCGTCGCGCACCCAGAGGACGCCGCTCTGGGCGCCGGTCTCGATGCAGAAGGCCTCCAGCGTGCGCTCCGCCAGAGGCTGCAACGACAGGGTCGCGAACAGGCCCACGGCACGCTCGTACAGGGACAGCGCGCCCATGTACTCCAGGTTCTCCTGCATCAGCTTCTCGGACTCGCGGTGCAGCTGCTGGGCGCCGAGGATCTGCTTCAGGGTGCGCGCCAGGGCGCTGCGCTCCAGGGGCTTGAGCAGGTACTCGGTGGCGCCGTACTTCATGGCGTCCACCGCTGTCTGCACATCGCCGACGCCCGAGACGATGACCACGGCCTGGCCGGGCCAGCGCTCCTTGATGCGCTTGATGAGCTCGCTGCCGTCCATCTCCGGCATCACCAGATCGGTGATGACCAGATCGAAGCGGTCGCGCTCCAAGGCGCGGAGGGCTTCCTCGCCGCCGGCCGCCGTCTCGACTTCATAGCCTTCCTCGACCAGGAGGCCCTCCAGGAAGGTTCGGAAGTAGAGCTGGTCGTCGACCGCGAGTACGCGGGCTTTCGGCATGCGGGGCCCTTTCCAGAGCCGAGACTAGAAGTTACAACGGAAAGGTGCCGGTCGGCGAACCTGCGCGCCGAGGCCGACACCCGTCCGTCTCCCTTACATCGGCGATCTCGGGCGTTTCCTTCACCTCGAGTTGGCCGATCAGGGAGTGGGGGGTGGCCTCGACGATGCGAACCGCAGCCACCTGACCGGGCTGCGGGGACGCCGCGCCAGCGGCCGCGTTGACGACCCGGTGCCACGGATCGCGGCCCATGACCTGCCCGCCGCGCCGGCTCTCGCCCTCCACCAGGATCTGCGTGCTCCCGCCGACCCGAGCCCGGTGGGCCGCCAGCGTCAGCGACCGCAGCCGATCCTGGAGCTCCGCCAGGCGCTCCTGGGCCACGCCGGGATCGACCCGCTCGGCGAGGTCGGCCGCCGCCGTCTCGGGCCGCGGCGAGTACTTGAACGAGTAGCCGTCGACGAAGCCCACCTCGTCCACCACGCGCAGGGTCTCGCGGAAGTCCGCGTCGCTCTCGCCGGGGAAGCCCACGATCAGGTCGGTGGTGATGGCCACGTCCGGCCGCGCACGGCGCAGGGCCTCCACCACGTGCAGATAGGCGTCGGCATCGTGGCGCCGGCGCATCCGCGCCAGCACCGCATCCGAGCCGCTCTGGAGCGGCAGGTGGACGTGGGGGCACAGGTTCTCCAGTTCGCCGTGGGCACGGCACAGGTCCTCGTCGAAGAAGATCGGGTGCGGGCTCGTGTAGCGGATCCGCTCGATTCCGTGGATGCCGGCCAGGCGGCGCAGCAGCGCGGCGAAGCCCACGTCATCGTGGCCCCGACGCACGGCGTGACGCCCGTAGGCGTTGACCGTCTGACCCAGCAGGGTGATCTCGCGCACTCCGCGCTCCGCCAGCTCCTGCACCTCGGTCACGATGGCTGCCGCAGGCCGGCTGATCTCGCGGCCCCGGGTCCGGGGCACGATGCAGAAGCTGCAGAACATGTCGCAGCCTTCCATCACCGTGACGAAGGCGCGGCCGGGCGTGACGCCCTGCCAGTCCGGATGGCGCTCCGGGAGGTCGAAACGCGACAGGTCCCGGACCTCCTCGCGGCGCACCTGGCGGCGGCCGCTCTCGGCTGCCGCCAGCAGCTCCGGCACGAGCCGCACGTTGTGGGTGCCGAATACGAAGTCCACCTGCGGGAAGCGGCGCAGGATGGCATCGCCTTCCTGCTGGGCCACGCAGCCCCCCACGCCCAGCAGCCGGCCGGACGCCTCGCCCTTCCAGTCCCGCAGCAGCCCCAGGTCGCTGTAGAGCTTGTGCTCGGCCTTCTCGCGGATCGAGCAGGTGTTGATCAGCAGCAGCTCGGCATCGCCCTCCTCGGCGGCCTGCCGCCAACCGGCGTGATGCAGCAGGTTCGACACCTTCTCGGTGTCGTGCTGGTTCATCTGACAGCCGTACGTACGGATGTGGAAATGCCTGCTGGAACCCATCGCGGGGACGCTACCGGAGGCATTCCTCCCGTCAAACCGGGCCCCTGCGGCCGCTGGCTCGAGTAGTAGCGTGCAGATTTCAAGCTATCCCGCTGGTTACAATCAGCTTTTAAAATTCGGACAAAAGGTGTTTGACAATGGTTTGGGGCTCTGCATAATGGGTTCATCAGGGGGTTGAGCCCCGAGAGGGGAGACGCATCAAGCAAGGTTTCTGGAGCGGCGGCGGATAAGACATTTCTCTTTTGAAATGTCCAACCTCTCACCCCCCATAATCCATCCGCCGCCCTCCCCCTTGTAAGCCCCGCCGCAGCAATGCGGCGGGGCTTCTCTTTGGGGGCAATCCTTGCGGGGGCCCGCTCTTCGCTCGCCTGCGGCTCACTGCGCGCCCTCGAAGGGGCTCGGGATAGGCGCTTGCTACGTCGGCTCGGGCTTGCGGGCCGCAGGCGCTGAACTACACGCGAGCTCCGCCTGGGCTACGCGGGCTCGCCGCGCCCTTACTCTGGTGCTTCACGCAGGAGGGAGTGCTGGGCCATGGTGGCGAGGTGGCGGCCGGTGCGGTCGTGGAGCCAGCGCCAGTTGAGGGCGCGGCCGGCGGCGGCGGTGTCGGTGTCGCTGGTCATGAGCCACCAGTCGTCCCAGGGCGCCGGGTCGTGCACCCAAAGGGACTGCTCCAGGCTGACGAAGCGATCGCGCGTGAATTCGGGCCCCAGGCGCCGGCGCACGGCGTAGTCGCAGTGGATGTCGCACAGGAAGGCCAGCGCACCGGCCTGGAGCGCCGCATCCCCGTTCAGGGGCTGATGCGGCCGGACCCAGACGCTCCAGCGCGTGCCCTCCCCCGGTCCCGCCACCGGCCAGGGGCTGCCGATCCAGCGGAAGGCGACCGGACCGCTTCAGTACTCCATGCCCTCGCGCTCTGCGACTTCGCGTTCGTCCGGCAACGCCTCGGGCGCCGGCACGGCCAGGTCCGGCGCGACCTGCTGGAAGCCGATGCCGTCGGCGGGCGTCGCAAACGTTCCATTGGCCTCGAACAGCACGCGGTCCCCGCGGCGGATCTCCACGCGGCGATGCGCCAGCAGCCGGCCCTCCCGCAGGCGCACCACCGACACGTCCGCGGGCCCCTCGCCTTCCGCCGCGCGCAGGAAGGTGCCGTGGAAGGCCGTCATGTGGCGGCCTGGGCAGGTGCGCGCCAGGGCGTGCCCCGCGATGCCCAGGGTCAGGCCTCCGAAGCCGTGGAGCTGCGCCCGGAAGGCGTCGGGCCCCGAGGGCTCGAGCCGCAGCTCGTCGCAGAAGGCGTACGGGGCGGCGTCGTGCACCGCACCACGGTACGCGACCGGCCGCTAGAGGACGAGCTTGTCCACCACCCGCGAGAGCTGGCGCAGGTTGCGCACCTCTTCGGCGATGTCGGTATGAGGCAGGTACTTGTCCATCACGCTGTCGCCGAAGCCCCAGGCGCCGGGGCTCTCCGGGTTCAGCCAGATCACGTTCTTGGCCTTGTTGTGGATCTCGCCCATGCACCAGGCGCGCGGATCGTTGTAGTTGTTCCGCGCGTCGCCGATCACGATCACCGTGGTCTTCTTGTCCACGGCGGAAAGGTGGTTCTGCCAGAAGTTGTGGAAGGCGTAGCCAAAGTTGGAGCGGGTGTAGACGTTGATCACGTCACCGCCCTCCAGAGCGATGTCGACGGCGTCGTTGAGGTCCTTCTCGTTGAAGATGTGCGTCACCTCGCCCAGCTCGGCCACGAAGACGAAGGCGCGGATCTTGGTGAAGGCCTCCTGCAGGTTGTACATGAACTGCAGCATGAACCGGGAGACGTTGGCCACGGAGCTCGAGATGTCGCACAGGATCACCAGCTTGGGGCGGTCCTTGCGACGCTCCTTGAAGATCAGCTCGAAGGGAACGCCGCCGTGGTGCATGTTGCGCCGCAGGGTCTGATGCAGATCGAACTTGCCCTTGCGCTGGCGGCGACGGCGGATGGTGAGGATGTTCTTGATCTTCTGCGCCAGGCGCGTGACGACTTCGCGCATGCGCCGGATGTCTTCTTCGGTGAGGCTGTAGAAGCTCTTCTCCATCAGCGTCTCGCGGCGGAACTTCTCGATGTAGTCGAAGTTCTGCTTCTGGAGCTCGCGCTGGGTGAAGTCGCGCACGCTGGCGCGCAGCGCCTCCATCAGCCGCTCGATCAGCTCGCGCAGGGCGCCAAGTTCGTCTTCGGGCAGCCCCATCCCGCGCAGCTGCTCGAGAAGCTGGCGCAGCTGATCGCCGGCGCCCTGGGCGCCGAGCTGCTCCAGGATGCGTCGGGTGAAGAAGCCCACCTGGAGCATGTTCTCGATGCGGTCCACGTCGGCGGCTTCGCCCGCCTGGCGGATCATCTGCTCCAGCTGGGAGAGGTCCTGGGTGAGGAGGGCCTTGGCCAGCTCCGAGAGGTCTGCATCCTCCATCCCCTCGGCGTTCTCCAAGAACTCCTTCAGGCGCTCCATCAAGTCCTCGACGTCGAGGCCCTTGTCTTCGAGTCCGGCGCTGGCTTCGTCGAAGGAGGAGCGCAGCCCGTCGTAGAACCCCGACCAGTAGAGGTCGAAGAGCCGCTCGTAGGTAGGCAGGTCCATCGTGCGCTTCACCATGGTGGAGCGCAGCGCGTCCTTGAAGACCTCGCGGTCGTCCAGGCTCAGCTCGTCGAGTGCCGCAAAGGCATCGATGGACTCGGCCACGGACACGCGGACGCCGCTCTTGCGGAGCAGTGTGGCGAAGTCGAGGATCCGCTTCTGCACGGGGGCTCTGAGCCATAGCCGTAGCTACGGCGCAAGGAGCGCAACGCAGCCAGCGCGGATGGATCGGCGTCCGGACGGTGTGCTCCATCTTGGCTCAGGCTCCTAGTGGAGGCGGCCCTTCTTGGCGGCCGGCTTGGGCGCGGGCGGGGCTGCGGAAGACGCAGCCGGCCCGGGCGGGGATGCGGAAGACGCAGCCGGCCCGGGCGGGGATGCGGAAGACGCAGCCGGCGCGGGCGCGGGCTCCTCGGACTTGGCCGTCACGGGCTCGGCCGGCTTGGGGGGCTCGGGCTTGCGCTCCAGCAGCCGACCCAGCTCGGACTGGGCCTTCCGGATGTCGCCCTCGTACTTGAGGATCACGTTCAACGTGTCCTGGACCAGCCCCTCCTCCAGCTCCTTGGCGTTCAGGGCCAGCAGGGCGCGCGCCCAGTCCAGGGTCTCGCTGATGGAGGGCGCCTTCTTCAGGTCCAGCTCGCGCAGCCCGTGCATGAGCCGCACCACGTCCTCGGCCAGACGCTGGTCCACGCCCGGCACCTTGGAGTCCAGGATCCGCAGCTCCTGCTCCTGACCGGGGAAATCGATGTACAGGTGCAGGCAGCGGCGCTTGAGAGCATCGCTCATCTCGCGCTGGTCGTTGGAGGTGAGGAACACCACGGGACGCCGCTTCGCCTCGACGGTTCCCACCTCCGGGATCGACACCTGGAAGTCCGACAGGATCTCGAGCAGGAACGCCTCGAACTCCGGATCCGACTTGTCCACCTCGTCGATCAGCAGCAGCACCGGCTCCTCGGAGGTGATGGCGCGCATCAGCGGCCGGGGCACGATGAAGCGCTCGGAGAAGAAGACCGAGTCCTCCTGGCCGATCCGATCCGCGGCTTCACGAACGGACGTGGCGCCCTCCATGGCCTGGCTGAAGCGCTCCTTGAGGATCTGCGTGTAGAGAAGCTGCTTCGAGTACTCCCACTCGTAGAGCGCCTTCGCCTCGTCGAGACCCTCGTAGCACTGCAGGCGGATCAGCGGGCAGCCGAGCGCCGCGCCGGTGGCCTTGGCCAGCTCGGTCTTGCCCACGCCGGCGGGCCCTTCCACCAGCACGGGCTTCTCCAGCCGCGTCGCCAGGAAGACCACGGTCGCGACGGCCTTGTCGCAGATGTAGCCCTGGTCGCCGAGGCGCTTCTGGACGTCTTCGATGCTGTCGAACATGAGGCTCCCTAGCTCATCAAGTGGAGGACGTGACCGAGCTTCTCCTTCTTGGTGCGGAGATACTCGCGGTTCTTGTCGTTGGGGACCATTTCCAGCGGCACCCGCTCGACGATCTCGAGGCCGTAGCCCTCGATGCCGGCGCGCTTGCCCGGATTGTTGGTGAGCAGGCGCAACTTGCGGACCCCCAGGTCGAGCAGGATCTGCGCGCCGACACCGTAGTCGCGCATGTCCGGCGGGAAGCCCAGCCGCTCGTTGGCCTGCACCGTGTCCAGGCCCTCTTCGTCCTGGAGCTTGTAGGCCGCGATCTTGTTCTTGAGGCCGATGCCGCGGCCTTCCTGACGCATGTAGAGAACCACGCCCGAGCCGGCCTCGCCGATCTGCTTCAGGGCGGATTGCAGCTGGTCGCCGCAGTCGCAGCGCAGGGAGCCGAATGCATCTCCGGTCAGGCACTCGCTGTGAGCGCGCACCAGCACGGGCTCGTCGGGGGAGAGCTCGCCCTTCACCAGGGCCATGTGGTCCACGTGGTCGATCTCGTTCTCGTAGACGATGGCCCGGAAGTCGCCCCCCGCCACGGTGGGAATGATCGCCTCCGAGGCTCGCCGAACCAGCTTCTCGGTGCGGAGCCGGTACTCGATCAGATCGGCGACCGTGGCGATCTTGATGCCGTGCTCACGGCCGAAGCTCACCAGGTCCGGCATGCGGGCCATGGTGCCGTCTTCCTTCATCACCTCGCAGATCACGCCGGCCGGCTTCAGCCCGGCCAGGCGCGCCAGGTCCACCGAGCCCTCGGTCTGCCCTGCCCGGCGCAGCACACCGCCCTCGCGGGCGCGCAGCGGGAAGATGTGGCCGGGGCGAGCCAGGTCGGCCGGTCGCGTCTCGTCGTCGATGGCCACCTGCACGGTGCGCGCGCGGTCCTGCGCGCTGATCCCGGTGGTGACGCCCGAGCGGGCCTCGATGGAGATGGTGAAGGCGGTGCCGTAACCGGCGGTGTTCTCGTGGTCCGGCACCATCATGCCCAGCCGCAGCTCGCGCAGGCGCGCCTCAGTGAGCGACAGGCAGATCAGGCCGCGCCCGTGGGTGGCCATGAAGTTGATGGCCTCCGGCGTGACCGTCTCGGCGGCCATGCACAGGTCGCCCTCGTTCTCGCGATCCTCGTCGTCGACCAGGATTACCATGCGGCCGGCGCGGATTTCCTCGATGGCCTCGGGAATCGACGCGATGGCGGCGTGGGTTTCGGATCTGGAGTGAAGATCGGTAGGCATCCGGACCTCCCCGTACGGACCGCCAACGGCGGTTCCGTCGGACGCTTTCCGTTGGTCCCCCGCGAGAAAAGCCTGAGAGATTCAGGCAGTTTCGACGGTATCAACCGTTGACTCGGGTGTCAAACCAGGGTGTGGAGCACGCGAACGCGGCTCCGGGGAGCGCTACTCGGGGTCGGGCTTGGTCTCGCCGAAGGCGTTGAGAATGCCGGCCAGGAAGCCCTCTTCGGCAACGCCGAACTTGTCGGCGAACCCGTGCTTGTCGTCGATCGAGCGGTAGAGGATCTTCATCAGGGCCTGGAAGGTCTCGATCACGCCCTCGCCGCGCATGGCCACGGCCGGGAACGCGGGCACCTCCTGCCACTGCTCCTTGATCTCCTCCAGCGGCTTCACATCTTCCAGGTCGCGCTTGTTGAACTGGCAGACCTTGGGGATCGCCGCGAAGTCGACCCCGTTGGAGCGCAGGTTGGCTTCCATGTCGCGCCACGAGTAGGCGTTGGCACTGGCCGAGGAGCGTGCCGAGTCGGCGATGAAAGCGACCGCGTCGGCTCCCGCCAGCACCACCTTGCGGGTCGCCTTGTGCATCACCTGCCCGGGCACCGTGAACACCTTGAGCTTGACCGAGAAGCCGCTCTGGGTGTCGAACTCGATGGGCAGGAAGTCGAAGTAGAGGGTGCGGTCGTCCGTGGTGTCCAGGGTGACCATCTTGCCGCGAGCGCCCGGATCGATCAGTCGATGCAGCTGTTGCAGGTTGGTCGTCTTCCCCGACAGGGCGGGGCCGTAGTAGACCACCTTCAAGGTAATTTCCCGGTCGGTCATGCTGATCTGCATCGGGAGCCTCTCCGGTGGCTCTCATCGGCAGGTCCGGTGCAAAAGTGTAGGAGCCGGCCCACGGCACCGAGCCGGCCCGATGCGGCCTAGCCGGAGGCCGCGCCGTCGCCCAGGAAGGCCCGGAGAAGCGCCCTGGCGGCCGCTGCGGGGGTGATCTTGCGGGCCAGGACCTCCGCCTCCACCGCCTCGATCCGCCGGGCCACCTCGGGGTGCGTGCGGAAGGCCCGGGCCAAGCCTTCTTCCACCAGCGCCTGGAGCCAGGCCTGGGCCTGTCGGCGCCGGCGCTCCTCCAGCTCTCCGGCCGCCTCCAGGACCTGCCGGTGCTCCTGGACCGTGCCCCAGACGTCCGCCACGCCCTCCCCGTCCAGGGCCGAGACCGCAAGCACACGCGGCCGCCAGTGGGGCGAGACGGGCCGCAGCAGCGCGAGCGCCTGCTCGTGATCGATTCGAGTGCGCTCGGCCAGCGTGCGCTGGTCGCCGTCCGCCTTGGTGACCACCAGCGCGTCGGCCAGCTCGAGCACGCCCTTCTTGATGCCCTGGAGTCCGTCCCCCGCCCCGGGCTGCAGCAGCACGCAGAAGAAGTCCACCATGGAGGCCACGGTCACCTCCGATTGGCCGATGCCCACCGTCTCCACCAGCACCACGTCGTAGCCCGCGGCCTCCACCACCAGCATCGACTCGCGCGTGCGCTGAGCCACGCCCCCCAGCGAGCCGCTGCTGGGCGAAGGACGGATGAAGGCCTCCTCGCGCTGGGCCAGACGCTCCATGCGCGTCTTGTCGCCCAGGATGCTGCCGCCGGTGACCGGACTGGACGGGTCCACCGCCAGCACCGCCACGCGGCAGCCCTGCTCGATCAGGTGCAGGCCCAGGCTCTCGATGAAGGTGCTCTTGCCGACGCCCGGCGGTCCGGTGATGCCCACGCGAACGCCCGCGCCGGTGTAGGGGACCAGCGCTTCCAGCACGCTCTGGCCCAGCTCGGCGTGGTCCGCCCGCGTGCTCTCCAGCAGCGTGATCGCGCGGGCCACCGCCTTGCGGTCGCCGGCCCGGATGGCGCTGCAATAGGCATCGGCGCCCTCGGGCGTCATTCGCCTCGCCGGCCGCGCACCACATGAAGCACCTCGCGCGCCGCCTTGGGAATCGGCGTGCCGGGTCCGAAGATGGCCGACGCTCCGTTCTCACGCAGGAACGCGTAGTCACGGGGGGGAATGATGCCGCCCACCACCACGACGATCTCCGGCGCGCCCTGCCGGCGCAGCTCTTCGACGAGCTGCGGCACCAGGGTCTTGTGGCCCGCGGCCTGGCTCGACACCCCCACCACGTGCACGTCGTTCTCGATGGCCTGGCGCGCGGCCTCTTCGGGCACCTGGAAGAGCGGCCCCACGTCCACGTCGAAGCCGATGTCGGCGAAGGCGGTGGCGATCACCTTCAGGCCGCGGTCGTGGCCGTCCTGGCCGAGCTTCACCGCCAGCATGCGCGGGCGCCGGCCTTCCTCGGCCGCGAACGCCTCCACCTCGCGGCGCACGCTCTCGAACTCCTCGTCGCCCGCGTAGACCCCGGCGTACACGCCGGAGACCGAACGAACCTCGGCCCGATGGCGGCCCCAGACATCCTCCAACGCCTTCGAGATCTCGCCAACCGTGGCCCGTGCCCGCGCCGCATCCACGGCCGCCTCCAGCACGTTGCCCTCGCCGGACTCCGCCAGCTGCGTGAGCCGAGCCAGCGCCGCCTCCACCCGCGCGCCGTCCCGCGCGGCCCGGATCGACTCCAGCCGCCGGATCTGCGCATCGCGCACGGCGCTGTTGTCGATGTCGCGAACCTCCAGGTCCGTCTCCTCGTCCAGGCGATACTTGTTGACGCCGACGATCACGTCCTCGCCGCTGTCCACGCGGGCCTGTCGCCGGGTCGCGGCCTCTTCGATCTTCAGCTTCGGCATGCCGGCCGAGATGGCCTTGGTCATGCCGCCCAGCGCCTCCACCTCGTCGATCAGCGCATTGGCGGCCTGATAGACGCTCTCGGTGAGGGACTCCATGAAGTACGAGCCGCCCCACGGATCCACCACCGCCGGGATGCCCGACTCCTCCTGAAGGATGAGCTGGGTGTTGCGCGCCACCCGCGCTGCCGTATCCGTGGGCAGCGAGACGGCCTCGTCGTAGCCGTTGGTGTGAAGCGACTGAGTGCCGCCGAAGACCGCGGCCATGGCTTCGATGGTGGTGCGGATGATGTTGTTCATCGGGTCCTGCTCGGTGAGGCTGGCCCCCGACGTCTGGCAGTGGGTGCGCAGCATCATCGAGCGATCCTTCTGGGGCGCGAACTCCGCCTGCATGCGCTCCGCCCAGATGCGGCGCGCGGCGCGCATCTTGGCGATCTCCAGGTAGAAGTTCATGCCGATGCACCAGAAGAACGAGAGCCGACCCGCGAAGGCGTCCACACCCAGGCCCTTGGAGAGCGCGGCTCGCACGTACTCCAAACCGTCGGCGATGGTGAACGCAAGCTCTTGCACCGTCGTCGCTCCGGCCTCCTGCATGTGGTAGCCGGAGATCGAGATCGAGTTGAACTTCGGCATGTGCTGCGCCGAGTACTCGATGATGTCGGCCACCAGCCGCATGCTGGGCTCGGGCGGATAGATGTACGTATTGCGGACCATGAACTCCTTGAGGATGTCGTTCTGGATGGTCCCGGCCAGCTTCTCGGGCGGAACGCCCTGCTCCTCCCCGGCCACGATGAAGGAGGCGAGCACAGGGATGACGGCGCCGTTCATGGTCATGGAGACGGTGACCTGATCCAGGGGGATCCCCTCGAAGAGGATCTTCATGTCCTCCACCGAGTCGATGGCGACGCCGGCCTTGCCCACGTCTCCCGTCACACGCGGGTGGTCGGAGTCGTAGCCCCGGTGGGTGGCCAGATCGAATGCCACCGAGAGGCCCTGCTGGCCACCGGCCAGGTTGGCCTTGTAGAAGGCGTTGGATTCCTCGGCGGTGGAGAAGCCCGCGTACTGGCGCAGGGTCCAAGGCCGATTGGCGTACATGGTGCCGCGCGGCCCGCGCAGGAACGGAAAGAAGCCGGGCAGCGTATTGGTCTGCTCCAGCCCCTCGAGATCTTCTGCGGTGTAGAGCGGACGCAGGCGCAGGCCGTCGGCGGTCTCCGTGACGAGATCCTCCGCCGTCTTGCCCTTGGTTTCCTTGGAGGCCAGCGCCTCCCACTCTTGCGCGCGTTCGTGCTTGCCCATCTTCTTTGCCCCCGAAGCCGCCGAAGGTAGCCCTTACATGGACCTGCGGTAGCGGCCGCCCACGTCGAAGAGCGCCTCGCTGATCTGTCCCAGGCTCGCCACTTTAACGGTTTCGAGCAGCTCCTCGAAGACGTTCCCGCCGTCGGCGGCCACGCGGCGCAAGCGCGCCAGCGCCTCGGGCGCGCGCTGTGCGTGGCGTGCGTGGAACTCCTCGAGCCCCTCGAGCTGGCGACGCCTCTCCCCTTCGCTGGAGCGCATCAGCTCCCGAGGGCGCGCAGCCTCTTCGCCGCGGGGATTCTCGAAGGTGTTGACGCCCACAACCGGAAGCTCGCCGGAATGCTTTTTGGATTCGTAGTGCAGGCTCTCGTCCTGGATGCGGCCGCGCTGGTAGAGGAGCTCCATCGCCCCCAGTACGCCACCCCGTTCGGAGAGGCGCTCGAACTCCTCGAGCACGGCCTCTTCCACAGCGTCGGTGAGCCACTCCAGCGCGTAGCTGCCCTGGAGCGCGTTCTCGTTGCGGCTGAGCCCGAGCTCGCGGTTGATGATGAGCTGGATCGCCACGGCCCGGCGCACCGACTCCTCTGTGGGCGTGGTCACGGCCTCGTCGTAGGCGTTGGTGTGCAGGCTGTTGCAGTTGTCCTGGATCGCGGTCAGGGCCTGCAGCGTGGTGCGGATGTCGTTGAAGGCCATCTCCTGGGCGTGCAGCGATCGCCCCGAGGTCTGGATGTGGTACTTGAGCTTCTGGCTGCGCTCGGACGCGCCGTAGCGCTCGCGCAGGGCCACGGCCCAGATCCGCCGGGCCACGCGCCCCAGCACGTTGTACTCGGCGTCGAGGCCGTTGCTGAAGAAGAACGAGAAGTTCGGCGCAAAGGCGTCCACGGGCAGGCCGCGGGCCAGGTAGTACTCCACGTAGGTGAAGCCGTTGGCCAGGGTGAAGGCGAGCTGGCTGATGGGGTTCGCTCCGGCCTCGGCCATGTGATAGCCGGAGATGGAGACCGAGTAGAAGTTCCGCACCTCGTTGCGGGTGAAATAAGCTTGGATGTCGCCCATCACCTTGAGCGAGAACTCGGTGGAGAAGATGCAGGTGTTCTGGGCCTGATCCTCCTTCAGGATGTCCGCCTGCACCGTTCCGCGCACGCGCCGCAGCACGTCGGCCTTGACGCGCGCGTAGGTGTCGGCGTCCACCACCTCGTCCCCGGACACGCCCAGCAGGCCCAGCCCGAGTCCGTCGTGGCCGTCCGGAAGCTCGTCGCGGTAGGCCGCGCGCGCCTCGAGCGGTGCGCCCGTCTCGCGCAGGTGCCTCTCCACGGCCTGGTCGATGGCGGCGTTCAGGTAGAACGCCAACACCGTGGGAGCGGGTCCGTTGATCGTCATGGACACCGAGGTGGCCGGATCGCACAGGTCGAAGCCGGAGTAGAGCCGCTTGGCGTCGTCCACGCTGCACACCGAGACGCCCGAGTTGCCCACCTTGCCGTAGACGTCGGGGCGCGCGTCGGGGTCGCGGCCGTAGAGGGTCACGCTGTCGAAGGCGGTGGAGAGCCGCTTGGCGGGTTGGCCGTGGGAGAGCAGGTGGAAGCGCCGGTTGGTGCGCTCGGGCGTGCCCTCGCCGGCGAACATGCGCGTGGGGTCCTCTTCGGCGCGCTTGAACGGGAAGACGCCCGCCGCGAACGGGAAGTACCCCGGCAGGTTCTCCTGGCGCAGGTAGCGCGTCAGCTCGCCCCAGTCCTCCGAGCGCGGCACCGCCACCTTGGGCAGCTTCGTGCCCGAGAGCGTGGCGGTCGAGTTCTCCACCCGGATCTCGCGGTCGCGCACCCGGTAGCTCTGCTCCTGGGCCTGGTAGGCCGCCCGCTTCTCGGGCCAGGCCTCGAGCTGCGCGCGCAGCTCCGGCGCGAGCGTGGCGCGCTCCCGCAGCGACGCATCGCCGGACAGCTCGGTGGCGCGCTCCAGGGCCTGGGCGTCGCGCGCCGAACGCGCCAGTTCCTCGGTGTGGGCGCGGTAGCCGCGCACGCTCTCGGCGATCTCGGCCAGGTAGCGTCGCCGCGCCGGTGGCAGAACCACCGGGGCTTCCAGCGTCTCGGGCGCCGGCATCTGCGCGCGCCCGAGCACCCGCTCGCGCAGCGCCTCGTAGAGAGCGGTGGTGCCGGGGTCGCCCCAGAGGCGCGCGATCGTCGGGAACACCGCGCCCGGCTCTCCGCCGTTGCGCTTCACCTGCTTGCGCACGTCGCGCAGCGCGTCCTGGGCGCCGGCCCGGTCGAACTTGTTCAGCACCACCAGGTCGGCCAGCTCCAGCATGTCGATCTTCTCGAGCTGCGTGGGCGCGCCGAACTCGGGTGTCATCACGTAGAGCGAGTGGTCCACGCGGTCCACGATCTCCGAATCACTCTGGCCGATTCCCGCGGTCTCCACCAGCACCAGGTCGAAACGCGACGCCTGCAGGACGCGAATCGCATCCGCCACCGCGCGCGACAGCGCCAGGTGCGCCTGGCGCGTGGCCAGCGAGCGCACGAAGACGCCCGGACCGACGGCGTTCATGCGGATGCGGTCGCCCAGCAGTGCGCCGCCGGAGCGGCGTCGGGTGGGGTCCACCAGCAGCAGTGCGATGCGCCAGTCCGGGAACTCGCCGCGGAAGCGCCGCACCAGCTCGTCCACCACGCTGGACTTGCCCGCGCCACCGGTCCCGGTGAAGCCGACCACCGGTGCGCTGCCTTCCGGGTTTACGGGCAGCTCCGGCCCTTCACCGGGATTCTCCTCCAGGAAGCTGATCAGTCGGGCCACGACGCCGGCGTCGTCCAGGTGCTCCAGCTCGTCGCCGCGCAACGCGCGGGAACGGCCGGCGCACTCCTCCAGGATGGAACCGATCATTCCCTCCAGGCCCAGGCGGCGGCCGTCTTCGGGCCGGAAGATACGGGCCACGCCGTAGGCCTCGAGCTTGGCGGCCTCTTCCGCGGTGATGGTTCCTCCACCGCCGCCGTAGACACGCACGTGCCCGGCGCCCAGCTCCCGCAGCCGGTCCACCAGGTACGTGAAGAACTCCATGTGGCCGCCCTGGTACGAGGAGATTGCGACGGCGTCGGCATCCTCCTGCAGCGCCGCGTCGGCGATGTCGTCCACCGCGCGGTCGTGTCCCAGGTGCACGACTTCGGCGCCCTGCTGCTGGAGCAGCCGCCGCATGATGTTGATGGCGGCGTCGTGACCGTCGAAGAGCGAGGCCGCCGTGACCACGCGCACCGTCATCGCCGCCTCCGTCCCTCGACGCGGGCCCGCACGTGGTCGCGGTACTTCTGGATCTCGTCGCGCAGGTCCATCATCTCGCGCAGGCGCTCGTCCACCTCGCCCAGGCGGCCCTCCAGCACCTCGTCCAGGCGGCCCAGCATGGCGCGCGTGGAGCCCTCGATGCCGTGCACCGCGTTCAGCTCCCGGATCTCCTCCAGGGAGAGCCCGAGCCTCTTGAGGCGCTTGATGAAGCGCAGCCGCTCCAACTCGTCGCGGCCGTAGACCCGCCGGCCGCCGGCGCGCCGGCGCACCCCCGGGAGGAGCCCCAGCTCCTCCCAGTAGCGGACCGTCCGGGCCGAAAGACCCGTCTTCTCGCAGACCTCGCCAATGGCCGTGAGGGCCTCAGCGGGCTCGTCGTGGGCTGTTTGCCAGTTCACGTTAACTGGCTAGCACAGATCGGAAGGCCGTAAAACCAGCTTGAGGAAGACGCTGTAACCGACTCGCCGGCGCGCTGCTCGGAGCCTGCCGGCGAGATGCACATTCGGCCCTTGGTGCGTGAGATCACAGCAGTTTTCCCGTCGGAAGCCGATCCGGAGGTGCGCCTGAGAGGCCCCCCATGCGCCCCCATCCCTCCGCACTCGCATTGATCACCCTGGCCCTGGCGGCCCTGCTGACCGCTCCCGCCCAAGCCGCCTGCCCAGCGCCTTCGAAGAGCAGGTGCTGGACCTGGTCAACGTAGAGCGGGCCAAGAAGAAGCTCGCCCCCCTCGCCCACGACGAGCGCCTGCTCGAGGCCGCGCGCCGCCACTCCACGGACATGTCCGACGGCAACTTCCTGGACCACACCGGCTCGGACGGCTCCAATGCCGGCCAGCGCATCGATGACGCCGGCTACGACCGGTACACGTGGGGCGAGAACATCGCCTACGGCTACCCGAATCCCGCCAGCGTCGTCAGCGCCTGGATGAACTCGTCCGGACACCGGGCCAACATCCTCAATCCGAACTTCGCCCACATCGGCGTGGGCCACGTGGACAACGGCTTGGATTTCTGGACGCAGGCCTTCGCTGCCGGCGACACCCTGCTGGCTTCGTGCGACGCGCCGCCGGACGTGGGCGGCGAAGTGGCGATGTTCCCCGGTGAGTCATAAGATGGCACCCCGTGTAGTGGGGGAAGAGATGAGCCGGTCGGCCGCCGCGCCGAACTTGTCGGAAGGCATTGCGGGTGTGGTCGAGCACCGGCTCGAGCCGCATCACGACTCGCGCGGGAGCTTCACCGAGGTCTTCCGACGTAGCTGGGGCCTTCCCGTCGATGCGGTGCAGTGGAGCCTGGTGCGCTCGCACGCGCGCACTCTTCGCGGGCTCTACGTGCACCTGGAACACGACGAGTACTTCCATCTGGTCTCCGGACGAGCTCTGGTCTTCCTGAAGGACCTGCGCCCCGACTCGGCCACCTTTGGTGCGGTGTCGCAGCACGGGTTCGACGACGCCGGGAGCGTCTGCCTCGCCTTTCCGCGCGGCGTCCTGCACGGCTGGTACTTCCCGGAGGACGCCGTGCACCTCCAAGCCACCTCCGAGGAGCACGCGGTGTATCACCCCGCAGACAATCTCGGCTGCCACTGGGCGGACCTCGCACTGGGTGTGACGTGGCCCGATTCCGAGCCCCGGGTCTCGCTGCGCTCCGCCGCGCTGCCGCCGCTGGCCGACCTCCTGGCCACGCTCGAGCAGCGCCGCCGGGTCGCCCCGGCGGCTCGCTGACGCACCCCGCTAGATCCCCGCGAGCCGGCGCAGCGCACACAGGCACCGCACCACGTCCGCGCCTTCCTGCACTCCCGTCGGCGGCGGGGGTCCCCCCCGGAGATGGTCGAGGAATGCGCGCAGCTCTGCGCGCAGGGCCGGCTCTCCGCGAACCCGGTGTCGCTCGCTGCGGGCCTGCCGCGCGTCGGGGCCTCCGTGCGTGACCTCCAGCTCCCCCGCGTCCGCGCCGCCCAACACGGCGACACCCTCGCTGCCGTGCACCCGGACCTCGCGGCGCTTGTCGGCGAAGCGGGTGGAGACGTCGATGAACACCGTCGGTTCTTCCCCGAGCACCCCGACCAGGCCCACCACCATCCCCGCGGAGCGCTCGGCGAAGGCGGCCCGGGGAGCGGGCAGCGTTCCGAGCAGCGCGAGGGCGATCGACAGGTCGTGGGGCGCCAGGGTCCAGACGGGATCCACGTCGGTTCGCGGGCTCGTCCAGTTGGCGCGTGTGGAGCGCAGCCACTCGATCCGGCCGAGCTCGCCCGCCGCTACGCGCTCCGCCAGGCTGCGGACTCCGGCGTGGTAGCGCCAGACGTGCCCCACGAAGGTGCGCTCGGGGGCAAGGCCTGCCAGCCGATCGGCGTCGGCGGCATCGACGGCCAGCGGCTTCTCCACCAGCAGCGGCACTCCCCGCGCCAGCAACGACTCCACCAGCGCCGCGTGCGTGACGGCCGGCGTTGCCAGCACGATTCCGTCACAGTCCTCGGCGGCCTCCGCGTTGCCGACTACCCGGCGAGCCCCCCGGCTCAGCGCCAGCTCCCGCCGCGCCGCGTCGGCGTCCGCAACCTCCACGCGCGCGCCGAGCTCCAGCAGGTCGCGCAGCATGCGTTCACCCCAGGCGCCGCAGCCCACCAGCAGGAGGTCGCTCACCGGTGCAGCAGGGTCTTCACGCCGGGCACCCGGCGCAGGGAAGGGGGCAGGCGCTTGTACACGCGTGTGCCCAGGCGCCCGCGAAGCCGCCCGGCCAGGGCCAGCCGGTCCTCCTGGAGACACATGACCAGCGTCTCCAGCAGGTCCGGCCACGCGCCGGGCCCTTCCAGCCGCCGGCGCCAGTCCGCCAGCTCCTCTCCCTTGCGCGCCGTCGACCAGGCTTCCCGTGGCGCGCGCGGGAAGTACAGGATGCTGGGACGCAGGCCGCTGCGGCCCCGGCAGTCGGGCTGGGCCGCCAGCTGCTGCCACATGTAGTAGTCCGTATAGTGGCCCGCCGGACTCGTTCGCCAGCCGTATGGCAGCCGCCGGTAGAACGCCAGGGTGTGGCCAGCAAAGGACAAGGGGATGCCCGTCCAGAGCTGGAAGCCTGCGGCCAGGGCGTCCCGATCGCGGCGGCGCCCGAGATCGAGGCTTCCTTGCAGCCGCAGCTCGCCGCCGGGATGGATGCGGAAGATCAGCGTGTGGGCGAAGTCGGCCTCGCGAAGCAGATCGCCCAGCGCTTCCAGGTGCCAGGGCAACATGAGGTCGCGATCGCACAGGTAGGCGACGATGCGCCCCCGGGCCTCGGCCAGGGCGCGATGCCGGTTGGGTTCACCGCGCCGCTCGTGCTTGGGATGGTCGAAGAAGCGCAGGCGAGGGTCCTGCTCCTCGAGGGCGCGCAGGGCCTCCTGCGCGGCACCCTCCACCCCGTCGCCCAGGACAAAGACCTCGTGATCGGCCACGGTCTGCTCACGCAGCGACGCGAGCGCGTGCTGCAGGGTTTCCCAGCGATCGCCGGTGGTCGGGATCAGGACGGTGGCTTCCATGGAGTCGCGCGCCGTCACCGTAGCAGTCGCGCGCTACAGACCACAGCGGCGCGGTCCCTCCGGTTCGATGGGGCGGAACTGGAGCAGCTTCCGCCCCAGCCAGGGGACACGGGGGTAAGCCGCCAGATCGCGCTCGTCCGACGCCAGGCCCTGCGTTCCCGGTCGCGTGAAGCGGACGCGCAGCGGCCGGGTCCGTTCCACCGATGTCAGGATGCTTAGCTGAAAGAACGGAACGAGCTTCCCTCGGAGGATCTTGATGGCGCGTACGTTGGCCGACTCGATCACGACCAGGTGCCGCTGAAACGGGAAGACCTGCGTCGCCGTGGGAACCAGGAGATGATTGGTGACGCCGCCTTCGGTCCGCAGGTTGCTGTACATGCTGAAGGCGTTCAGTGTCTTCAAGCCGAGGTACGGCGAGAGGCCGGACGCCAGGACCAGAGCGGGTCCGATGCAGGCCAGCGCCAGCCGGAGACCACGGTCGGCACGCGGAGCGCACCTCCACCCCGCGCCTGCCGGTCGCAGCAGCCAGACGGCGCCCGCCAGCAGCAGCAGCCGCCCGTAGGTTCGCTCGAGCCGACGCACCTGCCGGCTCGTCAATCCCAACATCCTCGCGGCCTCACGCTGCGTCAGCCGCCTCTCGATCACCCGCTCGATGACGCTCGCGCGATCCAGCTCCTCGTAGCTCATGCACAGTGTCTCCATGCCCGCGGGGATACCGCGGGCGCCTGGAGAAAGCGGACATTTCTACTTGGGTACTACACGGCTAGTTGACACTCCGCACATTATCGGACGTACTCGACCCTGCGAATCGCCGCCTCGAGCCTTCTGAGGGGAAAACGACACTACGCAACGCCAAGCGCTCGCCCGTCGAGTGAGCCTCGACACCGCGCGTGCATTCCCTGCACCCGGCGCTGAACGCGCCCAGATTCCCCCGCCAAGGAGGGATCCTCCGCTCTTGCGCGCCTAGCGCCCCTCGGTCGCTCCCGGCGTGTTGGCGGCCGCGGCGAAGCGCGCGAGTCCCAGCTCCTGGCGCACGCCGACGCTCATGCCCTGCAGCGGGCCGTCCAGGGGGATGCCGATGGCGTCGGCGATGCGGTCGACCACGTTGAAGGCGCCCACCACGCCGCAGGCGTCCACGAAAGCCGCGGGCCCCAGGGCGTCGAGCAGCGCCTGACGC
>CAMYOO010000037.1 GCA_947260035.1 uncultured delta proteobacterium | reverse complement strand
CGCCGCTGCCCAGGCCCTGGCCGCCGCCGGCGCCGTGATGAAGACACGCCCGGTCTACATGGCGCGCCAGCCCCTCGAAAAGCAGGCCGCAGCCGTGCGGCGCGCCATGGCCCGCGTGGCCTCCAACCCGCTCGCCGAGGAGCTGCTGGCGGTCTACTTCCTGGAATGTCGCAAGGAGCTGCTGATCGAGTGGCTCGACTGCGCGGGCGTGAGCCACGAGGACGGCGCCCTCTCGGACGACTCGCCCGCCCAGCCGGACGAGGCCGCCCTGGAGCAGGCGCTCGAGCGCTTCCGCAGCGGGGACGGGCCGGAGGAGCGGGAGCTGCTCCTCCGAGCATTCGCCGCCCAGAGCTCCGTGGACTGGCCCGACCTGGAGCAGCGGGTCTCTACGAAGTCCTAGCGGCGCTTGCGGCTCCGCTCTAGGCCCCCCGCCGCCCCGGTGTCATACTGGGCCGATGGCCCGGATGCGCAGCGCGCCCCAGAGCATCGCCCTGGTGTGGCTGATTCCCTTCCTCGTGCTCCTGGGCGCGAGCCTGGGCTTGGTCGGCCTGACCCTGGCTGTGGAGAGCGCGACCCTCAACCTGGGCGAGGCCCAGGTCCCCTGGCTCAGCCGGCTGGACACCCGCGCCGCCCTGGAGAGCATCTCCAACGCGGCCGAGGTGGTGGCGGCGATCCTGGGCATCGCCATCACCGTCGTGGCCATCGTCGTCGAGCTGGCGGCCAACCGCTACACCCACCGCATCACGGAGCTCTTCGTGCGAGAGCCGGTGAACCTGGTGGTGATGGGATTCTTCGTCCTCACGGCCGGCTACTGCGTGTGGATGTCGGCCACCCTGGGTGGCCGCGAAGCCCAGGGCGGCGACGTGCCCTACGGCGCCGTGAGCATCGCCCTGGCCATGGTGACCCTCTCGCTGCTGCTGCTGCTGCCCTACTTCAACTTCGTGTTCGCCTTCCTGCAGCCGGTGGCGGTGGTGGACCGGATCCGCGACCACGCCTTCAAGGTGGCGCGTCGCGCGGCGCGGGCGTACCGGCACGGACTGCGAGCGGACATGGTGACCAGCCTCGAGCAGCTCGAGGACGTGGCGATGAACGCCATGGGGAACAAGGATCGGGGCATCTCCCTGGCCGCGGTGGACGCCCTGTACGAGTTCATGCGGGACTACGCCGGCGTCCGCGAGAGCCTGGACTCGCGCTGGTTCGAGATCGACCGCAGCCTGGCGCGCGACCCCAGCTTCATCGCCATGGCCCCCCACGCCCGCGAGGACGTGGCACGCCAGAAGCTGTGGGTCGAGATGAAGGTCCTGCGCCAGTACCACACGATCTACGTGGAAGCGCTCAACGACATGCGCAGCGCGGCCTACCTGGTGTCGCTGAACACCCACCAGATCGGAACCGAGTCCCTCACTTGGAAGCGCTACTCGATCTTCGACCTGTGCGTGCGGATCTTCAACAGCTACCTGCGCGCCGCCATCAACAGCCACGACGTACGCACCGCCTACTACACGCTGCACCACTACCGCGGGCTGGCCGAGGAAGCTGTGCAGGCCGGCGAGATCGACCGGGCCGTCGATGTGGCGTCCTACTTCCGGTACTACGGCCAGCTCGCGTACGCGGAGCGGCTCCCGTTCCTGCTGGAAGCCGTGGCCTACGACGTGGCGCTGATCTGCGAGTGCGCCTTCGACATCCAGAGCCCCGCGCGGGAACGCCTGCTCGAGATCTTCCTCACCGTGGACAAGGAAAGCGAGTCGCCGGAGCAGGAGTCGAGCCTGCGCGGCGTGCGCCGCGCCCAGGTGCAGCTGGCCACGTACTTCCTGAGCCGAGGAGACCACGAGCACGCGCGTCACGTCTTCGAGGACATGGAGCACGAGCGCCCGGAGCGCCTGGCCTCCATCCGCGAGGAGCTGCTGGGCGAGGACAGCCCGGACTACTGGGAGGTCACCGACCGGGGCGTGAACTTCGGCTACCTGCCCCCGGACCGCCGCGCACAGGTTCCCGAGTTCTTCTCGTGGTTCGGCAACCGCATTCCGCAGCGGCGGGAGATCCACGATCCCGACGCGGGCGTCGCACTCCCCCGCCGCAGCAAGGCTGCCGGCGGAAGCGGTTCCTGAACGGCGCCCGAAACCCACGACTCGACCTCGGCATCGGACTGACCGTGAGCGCACGTCTGCGACCCATCCTGATCGGCCTCGCCGTGCTGGCTGTGCTGGTGTTCGCCGGGCGAAGCCTGGCGGGCGCGGTCCTGGAGTTCGCCACCTGGGTGGAGGGCCTGGGGGCCCTCGGCCCCGCGGTCTTCATCGCCGGCTATGCGGCCGCTACGGTGGCCTTCGTACCGGGCTCGATCCTCACCTTGGCCGCGGGCGCCATCTTCGGCCTGGCCGCGGGCACCCTGTGGGTATTCATCGCCGCGCTGCTGGGCTCGACGGCTGCCTTCCTGGTGGCCCGGCACGGGGCACGCGGCTTCGTGGAAGCACGCGTCCAGGGGGACGCGCGCTTCGCCGCCATCGACCGCGCCATCGCCGCCGACGGGCGGCGCATCGTGCTGCTGTTGCGGCTGTCTCCGGTGTTCCCGTTCAACCTGCTCAACTACGCACTGGGCATGACGCGCATCGGCTTGCGCGACTACGTGCTGGCCGGTGTGGGCATGCTGCCCGGCACGCTGCTCTACGTGTACTACGGAGCCGTCGCAGGCGAGGTGGCCGCGGTGGCGTCCGGGGCCGGAGTGGAGCGGGACACCGGCTACTACGCGGTGCTCGGCCTGGGCCTGCTGGCCACCCTGGCCGTCACGACCCTGGTGACGCGCACCGCGCGCCGGGCCCTGCGCGAAGCCACGGGCGCCTGAAGGCGCGGAAGGAAGCTGCGGTGAATCCCGTCGACGAGCACGATCGCGCGCTGTTGGCCAACGTCCAGCCGCCGGAGTGGACCAACCCCGAGCCTCGCTCTCGCTACCACCTGGTGGTGGTCGGGGGCGGAACCGCGGGGCTGGTCTCGGCGGCCGCGGCCGCCGGCCTGGGCGCGCGGGTGGCCCTGGTGGAGCGCGCCAGCCTGGGTGGCGACTGCCTCAACGTCGGCTGCGTGCCCTCCAAGGGCGTGATCCGTGCGGCCCGCGCCTTCGCGGCGGCCCGGGGAGGCGCGGCCTTCGGCGCCCCCAGTGCCGAGGGCGAAGGCGACTTCGCCGCGGCCATGACGCGCATGCGCCGGCTGCGGGCCGAGATCAGCCACGTGGACGGCGCAGCGCGCTTCCGCGATCTGGGAGTGGACGTCTTCCTGGGCAGCGGCCGCTTTACCGGCCCGGACCGACTGGAGGTGGACGGCGCCCCGCTGCGCTTCCGGCGCGCGGTGATCGCAACCGGGGCGCGGGCTGCGCTGCCCCCGATCCCCGGGCTGGGCGACGCCCTGCCGCGCACCAACGAGACCATCTTCGACCTGGAGAAACGGCCGGCCCGGCTGGCGGTGATCGGCGCCG
This sequence comes from uncultured delta proteobacterium, assembly GCA_947260035.1. GTDB lineage: Bacteria > Myxococcota_A > UBA9160 > UBA9160 > JAFDET01 > JAFDET01. Next base: position 23,264 of record CAMYOO010000037.1, on the reverse strand, counting down.
GCCCCATCGGCTGCGAGCTGGCCCAGTCCTTCGCACGCCTCGGCAGCGAGGTGACGATCCTCGACGTGGGAGATCACGTGCTGCCCCGTGAGGACCCGGACGCGGCCCGGATCGTGCAGGACGTGATGGAGCGCGACGGCGTGCGCTACCTGCCGCAGACGCGGATCCTCGAGGTCCGGCGCGAGGGCGCGACGCGCCGCATCCGCTTCGAGCGCGCCGGCGAGGAGCTGGAGCTGGAGTGCGACGAGCTGCTGGTCGCCGCGGGGCGGGCCCCCAACGTGGAGGGCCTCGGCCTCGACGAGGCCGGCGTGGTCTACGACCGCAGCGGCGTAGAGGTCGACGACCGGCTGCGCACCGCCAACCCCAGGATCTACGCCGCCGGCGACATCGTGCGCTCCTACAAGTTCACCCACCTGGCCGACGCACACGCGCGCATCGTGGTCCAGAACGCGCTGTTCCCGTTCTTGCCCGCCTTTGCGCGTCCCCGCGCGTCGCGGCTGGTGGTGCCGTGGTGCACCTACACCAGCCCCGAGATCGCGCACGTGGGCCTCTACGAGCGCGAGGCCGAGGAGCGCGGAATCGAACTAGACACCCTCACGGTGCCGCTCTCCGATGTGGATCGGGCCGTCCTGGACGGCGAGAGCGAGGGCTTCGTGCGCGTGCACCTGAAGCGCGGCAGCGATCGCATCCTGGGCGGAACCATCGTCGCCGCCCACGCGGGCGAGATGCTCGGCGAGCTGTGCCTGGCCGTAACCCACGGCGTGGGCCTGGGCAAGATCGGCTCCACCATCCACCCCTACCCCACCCAAGCCGAGGCGCTGCGCAAGACCGCGGACGCCTGGCGCCGCACCAAGCTCACCCCGGCGGCGAAGCGAGTCTTCGCCACCTGGTTCCGTCTGTTCCGCTAGCTTCCCCAACCATGGAGACGAAGCTCCCCGACGCAGAGGCGGCGGCCGCCGAGGCCGCCCTGGAGACGTGGACAAACGGCGACGGCACCCGGCGCCTGCTGAGCGGCGACGCCGCGCTCTGGACCGGCTCGGACGAGGCGCGCTGGCTGGGCTGGCTGCAAGCACCGGAGACCTGGACATCGGAGCTGGCCCACTACCGCACCCTGGCCGACGGCATCCGGGAAGACGGCGTGCGCCACGCCCTGCTGCTGGGCATGGGCGGGTCGAGCCTGTGCGTCGAGGTGCTGGCCCGCACCTTCGGATCCGGGCCCGGCTGCCCGGTTTTCGAGGTGGTGGACTCCACGGTGCCCGCGCAGATCCGCGCCGTGGACGCGCGCATCGATCCGCAACGAACCATCTGCTTCGTGTCCTCGAAGTCGGGCTCGACCATCGAGACCGACGTGGCGCGCCGCCACTTCTTCGAGCGGATCGGCGATCCCCAGCGCTTCATCGCCATCACCGATCCCGGCAGCGGGCTGGAGAAGCGCGCCACCGAGGAGGGCTGGCGCGCGGTGGCGCACGGCGAGCCCGAGATCGGCGGACGCTTCTCGGCGCTTTCGCCCTTCGGCCTGCTCCCCGCCGCGGTGCTGGGCATCGACGTGGAGGATCTGCTGGGTCGGGCGCGGCGCCTGGCCGGCGAGCTGGACCCCGCCGTGGAGCTGGGTGTGACGCTGGGCGCCCTGGCGGCAGCCGGCCGCGACAAGCTCACGCTGGTGATTTCCCCCGGGCTGGCCAGCCTGGGCGCATGGCTGGAGCAGCTGATCGCCGAATCCACCGGCAAGAACGGCCACGGCATCGTGCCGGTGGACGGAGAGGGCCCGGCGGCCGCCGAACGCTATGGGCAGGACCGGGTCTTCGCCTACGTGCGCCTGGCTTCGGCGCCCGACCCGGACCAGGACCGCGCGCTGGAGGAGCTGGCCGCGGCCGGCCAGCCGGTGCTGCGCATCGACGTGGAGTCGCCCGCCGAGCTGGGCGCCGAGTTCTACCGCTGGCAGATCGCCACCGCGGCCGCCGGTGCGGTCCTCGGTGTGAACCCCTTCGACCAGCCCGACGTCGAGGCCGCCAAGGTCGCCGCGCGTGGGCTGGTCACCGCCTACGAGGAGTCCGGCGAGCTTCCGGAAAGCGCGGCGCGGCTCTCCTCCGGCGCGCTGTCGGCGTACACCGACGACACCAATGCAGCCGCGCTCGGCCCGGCTGCCGACCTGCCGTCGCTGCTGGCCGCCCACCTGGGGCGCATCGGAGCCGGCGACTACCTGGCGTTGAATGCCTTCGTCGAGCGCTGCGACGCCCATGCCGCGCCCCTGGAGGCCCTGCGAAACCGGGTGCACAACGCCACCGGCGCCGCCACCACGCTGGGATTCGGACCGCGCTTCCTGCACTCTACGGGTCAGCTCCACAAGGGCGGGCCCAACTCCGCGGTGGTGCTGGAAGTCACGGCCCACGACTCCGAGGACCTGCCCATTCCCGGGCAGCGCATGAGCTTCGGCGTGCTCAAGGATGCCCAGAGCCGCGGCGACTTCGACGTGCTCTGCGAACGCGGCCGCCGCGCCCTGCGCGTGCACGTGGCCGAGGGCGACGTTAGCCAGGGCCTGGAGGCCCTGGCGGCCGCCGTGGACTCGGCTCTCTCCTAGCCCGGTCCTTGCGGCCCGCGCGCGGCCAGGATCGCGCGAATCAGGTCCTCGGGTGCGTCGACGGGCGGCGGACCGTCCCCGTCCTCGCAGATGCAGCGGCCCAGGCGGACGGTTTCCTTGTACGTATCCAGGTAGTTCACGCACGGCGGGCAGATGCGCACGTGCTCGTCGAAGGCCTCGCGCTGGTCGCCCGGCAGATCGGCTTCCAGGTACGCCCGTAAGAAATCCGCGAACTCGCGACAGGTCAACATCAGACGTCCTCACGCAGCGCGGAGTCGAGCAGCTCGCGCAACGCCTGGCGGGCTCGATGCAACCGCGTCTTGACGGCGTTCGAGGAGATGCCGAGCAGCTTGGCCGTCTCGGCCGTGTCCAGCTCCTCGATGTCGCGCAACAGCAGCACCTCGCGGTAGGTGTCGGGCAGCTCGTCGATCCCGCTCTGGACCAGGCCCCTCACCCGGTCGCGCTCCAGCAACTTCTCGGCGGACCACGGCGCGGGCGCCTGCTCCGGGTGCCCGTCGTCGCTCCAGCGCGGCAGCAGATCGTCGATGGATTCCTCCGGCTTGCGACGCCGCGTGCGGAGCTTCATCAGGGCAGCGTTCACCACGATGCGATGCAGCCAGGTTGAGATGCGCGAATCGCCCTCGAAGTTACCGATGGCCCGGAAGGCCGAGACGAAGGCGTCCTGAACCGCGTCCTTCGCGTCGTCCTCCTCCCTCAGGAAGCGGCGCGCCACGGACAGCATGCGGCCCGTGTGCTCGCGAACGAGCTTCTCGTAGGCAGCCTCGTCCCCGGCGCGCAGCGCCTCGAGCAGGGCCTTCTCCTCGGGATCCGCCATCTTGGGGAGACTACCACGGGGAGCACGGACGACCGGTCAGTCCAACAGATCGAGGATCTGCTCGGGGGGCCGTCCCACGGCCGCACGCGACCCACGCACCAGGATAGGCCGCTCCAGCAGGACCGGCTGGGCGGCGATGGCCTCCCGCACGGCCCCATCGTCGGCGTCGGAGCCGAGCCCCGCCTGCTTCCAGGCGTCCTCGCCGCTGCGAAGCCACTCCCGGGGCGGCCGCCCCAGGCGCTCCTGCAGGTCTCGCAGCTCATCGGCCGACAGCGGGTCGTCCAGATAGCGCCGCTCCTGGAAGGACACGCCTCGCTCCTCCAGCAAGGCAAGGGCGGCTCGACTCTTGGAGCAGCGTGGATTGTGGAGCAGCAGGATCGCGTCGTCGCCTTCGGGAAGTGCCATGGCCGCTCACTCTACCATCGTCACGGTCGCCTCGCGCATCGGCGCCTGGTCCATGTGGGGCACGCACAGGTACTCGAAGCGCCCGGCCTTGGGAAACGTGTAGTCGTAGGCGTCCCCGCGTATCAGGTAGGACGAGTCCAGGGCGGGCGCCTCTCCGCGCAGCGGAGGAAAGGGATGATCCAGACCCGTGGCCGGTCCCGCCGCAGCGCCCGCCGCAAGCAGGAGCGCGATCAGCAGCGCCGCCGCGCTGCAGAGCCGACAGCCGGTACGTTCCGGGATCTCCAGGCGCATCCAGCGGATCTGTTATCAAATCGCGGCGCGCGTCCCCCGTGGCCGGCCGGCGGCGCGCGTCCCCCGTGGCCGGCCGGCGGGGGATGGGCGATGCTCCGCCGACCGGAGGAACTCCCTTGTCCCTGCTGCGTTTTCTGGGTCTGGGCCGAGACCGCGCTGCGCCCCAAAGCGGCGGCGAGAGCGAGACCGTGCGCCGCATCGCCGCGCGCCTGGAGCGGCTGGATCCCGAGAAGGCCCGCCTGCTGGCGGCCTTCGCCTTCGTTCTGGCCCGCATCGCCAACGCCGACCTGGAGATCGACGCGGACGAAACCCTGGAGATGGAGCGCCGGGTCTCGGCCGTAGCGGGCCTCTCCGAAGAGGAGGCGGCGCTGGCGGTGGAGATCGCCAAGAGCCAGAACCGGCTGCTCGGCGGCACCGAGAACTACGTGGTGACCCGGGAGTTTCGCGCAGCGGCCACTCCCGAGCAGCGGCTGGAGCTGATCTCCTGCCTGTTCGCCGTGGCGGCGGCCGACGGAACGATCTCCACCACGGAGAACAACGAGATCAACGCCATCGCCGATGAGCTCGGGCTCGCGCGCAGCGACGTCTCCGACCTGCGCAGCCGCTACCGCGACAAGCTGGGCGTGCTCCAGGCGGGCAACCGCGGCTGAGCCGGGCGTGCTCCAGGCGGGCAACCGCGGCTGAGCCGGGCGTGCTCCAGGCGGGCAACCGCGGCTGAGGCTGGCGTGCTCCAGGCGGGCAAGCGAACGGCGCAGGCGCCTTCTAGGCGGCCGAGCCGGAGAGCACCCAGCGCCGGTAGAAGCCGGGCGGCAGGAAGGCCAGGTAGATGGTCGCGGCGCCCGCCACACCCAGCGCGGAAATGAGCAGCGCCGGCATCCCGACCAGGAAGGCGGTGGGAGTGGGACTCAGCAGCGCCGCACCCGCCACGAAGTAGATCGCGAGTTCCGACGCCGCAGCCATTCCCCAGAGCAGGAAGCGGTGCGCCAGCAGCGGGCTCTCGATGCCGAGGCGCGCGCGGCGACGCATGAGGCCCCAATGGCCCAGGCCTTCGCCGGCCGCCCAGCCCATGGTCACCAGGCGCGGGACGTAGGCGATCCAGAACCAGGGCAGCGCGAAACGCTCGGGAACCAGCTCGAAGCGCCCGGTCAGAAGCTCGCCGGTGTAGCCGACCACCAGCCCCACCGTGCAGGCCAGCGCCACCGCGGCGGCCACGCGGCTCTGGGGCCGGAAGACGCGCCAGTTGAAGACCAGATACGAGAGGATGCTGACCGCGTAGCAGAGGTTGCCCGCGGCGCGCAGGGCCCAGGCCCCGCCCTCTCCCAGGACGCCCTCGCCCAGCATGCCGCCGAACTCCAGGGCATACCCGCTGATCAGGATCAGGATGTGGGAGCCCAGCATCAGCTCCGGCAGCTGACCGCTCTGCCTCCAGAGCCGCAGCATGCGCACGCCCACGGTGAGCGCAGCTCCGGCCAGGGCCAGGAAGCCGGCCATGCGGACCAGGGCAAGCGGCGCGCTGGCTTCGGGCATCCCCGTCCCATCGGCGTGTCGTAGGACCGGGTTGAGACGGTTGAAAACCCTAGGCTTTCCCCGGTCCGGTCAGCTTCGGACGAGCAGCAGGCTCTTCGGGTCGAGGGCCACGTGGAGGTCCGACACGTCGGGGTTCGCGTGGTCCTTCAGCGCGCGCAGCCGAACGTGTCCGCCGTCGGGCTCCAGGGTCAGGATCACGCTCAGGAGATCCTCGACCCGCTCGACCCCCTCGGACATCGGGGCTTCGCGATGCGAGATGGCCGAAAGCCAGACTTCCACCTCGAGCTCGCCGGCCAGGGCCTTGAGCTCGGCCACCGGATCGCGCTCCACCGCGTCGAAGTCCAGGCCCTCGATCACGATCAGCGACGGGCGGGCGCCCGACTCGCTTTCCAGCTTCACGGCCTCGCGCAGCTTGGCGACCTCGAAGTCCTCGGGAGCGTAGGCGCGGATGCGGCGGTTGCGATCCACGTCCGCGTGGACGCGGGCCGCATCCTCGAGATGCGTGGAGGAAGCCAGGTCGTCGAAGACGGTGTCGTAGAAGGCGCGTACGTGGGCAACGGAGTGGTCCAAGGACACGTGCAGGACCGACTCGCCGCGCATCAGGTCGTCGAGGGCGACGCCCACCAGAAACGAGGACTTGCCGACCCCGTGGCGGGCCACGACGACGCCCAGATTGCCTTTGCCCAGGCCGCCGTGCAGGCCCTTCTCCAGAAGGCGCAGCGGGCTCCGCGCGTTGAGGAACTTCTTGTACATCTGCTAGCCCTTCGACGTGCTCTCGCGGTACTTCTCGGCCAGCTCCTGCTGCACCTCGGCGGGCACCGGCAGGTAGCGTGAGAACTCCATGGTGAACTCGGCCTTGCCCTGGGACATCGACCGCAGGTCCGTCGCGTAGCCGAACATCGCCGCCAGCGGCACCTCCGCCTCCAGGCGGCAGAAGCCGGCGTCCTCGGTGGTTCCGATGATCGTGCCCCGGCGCTGCATGACGCTCTTGATGTAGGCCCCCTGGAACTCGTTGGGTCCCTCCACCTCGAGCTTCATCACCGGCTCCAGCACGATGGGCTTGGCCCGGGAGTAGACCTCCCGGAAGGCGGCGAGCCCGGTGATCTGGAAGGCCATGTCCGACGAGTCCACCGAGTGCGAGTTGCCGTCGTTGGCCACGAAGCGGATGCCCAGCACCGGGAAGCCGATCAGCTTGCCCTTGCCCAGGCCCTGGCGCACGCCCTTCTCCACCGCCGGGATGTACTCGGTGGGGATGGCGCCGCCGCGGATCTGGCTGACGAACTCGAAGTCGGTCCCGTCGTCCAGGGGCTCCACATAGCCGGCCACCCGGCCGTACTGGCCCGAGCCGCCGGTCTGCTTCTTGTGTGTGTAGTCGAACTCGGCGCGCTGGGAGATGGTCTCGCGGTAGGCCACCTGGGGCGCACCGGTCTCCACGTCCACGCTGTACTCGCGCTTCATGCGCTCGATGTAGACCTCGAGATGAAGCTCGCCCATGCCGGAGATCACGGTCTGGCCGCTCTCCTCGTCGACGCCCGCCCGGAAGGTCGGATCCTCGCGCACGAAGCGGCCCAGGGCCTTGCCCATGTTGTCCTGGGCCTTCTGGTCCGTGGGCTTGATGGCCAGCGAGATCACCGGCGCCGGCACGTGCATCGAGCTCATGGCGACCTGGATCGACTCGTCGGTGAAGGTGTCGCCCGAGGCGCAGTCGACGCCGAACAGGGCCACGATGTCGCCGGCCCCCGCCGCCTCGATGTCTTCCATCTTGTCGGCGTGCATGCGCGCCAGGCGCCCCACCTTGACCCGCTTCTGGGTGCGGCTGTTGATGATGCTGGAGCCCTTCTTCAGCGTGCCCTGGTAGACACGCAGGTAGGTGAGCTGCCCATAGCGGGTTTCGTCCAGCTTGAAGGCCAGGGCCACCACCGGCTTGTGCAGGTCGCTCTCCAGCGTGATCGGCGCTTCGTCCGCCGACAGGTCCACCGCCGTGTTCTCCACGTCGAGCGGAGTCGGCAGGTAGCGGGTCACCGCGTCCAGCAGCGGCTGCACGCCCCTGTTCTTGTAGGCGGACCCCATGAACACGGGGCACAGCTCCAGCGACAGCACACCCTTGCGCACGGCCTCGTGGATCAGCTCTTCGGTGACCTGCTCCTCGAGGATGGCCTCGGTGAGCTCGTCGGAGAAGAGGGAGACCGCATCGAGCATGTTCTCCCGGGCGGCGTCGGCCTCGGCCTGCATCCCCGCCGGGATCTCGTCCTCGATGATGTGCTCGCCGTTGTCGCCCTCGAAGCGCAGCGCCTTCATCCGGACCAGGTCGACGACGCCGGCGTGGTCGGCCTCGAGCCCGATGGGAAGCTGCATCAGCACCGAGTTGAGGCCCAGCTTGTCGCGAAGCTGGTCCGACACCCGCGCAGGGTTCGAGCCGGAGCGGTCGAGCTTGTTGATGAACGCCAGACGCGGAACGCGGTAGCGGCGCATCTGGCGATCGACCGTCATGGACTGGGACTGCACGCCCGCCACACCGCAGAGCACCAGGATGGCCCCGTCCAGCACACGCAGGGAGCGCTCGACCTCGATGGTGAAGTCGACGTGGCCCGGCGTGTCGATGATGTTGATGTGGTGATCGTTCCAGGAGCAGTAGGTGGCGGCGGAGGTGATCGTGATCCCCCGCTCGCGCTCCAGCTCCATGTGATCCATGGTCGCGCCCGTCCCCTCCTTGCCCCGGACCTCCTGGATCCGATGGATCCGGTCCGTGTAGAAGAGGATCCGCTCGGTGAGGGTGGTCTTCCCCGAGTCGATGTGGGCGCTGATCCCAATATTCCGGATGCGCGAGAGGTCCTTTTGCATGGCGGTGGCGCAATCTAGCCGTGGGAACTCGACCCGGCGACCCCCCTTGGGGCGCTACCCGGGCCTCCCGCAGCCCCCCTCTCCATTGGTGGGGTGGGTCCGTGCGTGAGAATGCCGTCGATCGTTTCCAGGACCAGGGCGACTTCCTGGAGGGCTCAGGGGACGCTGCCCCTGCCCGGCGTCCCGATCGACTCCGTGGCGGCGGAAGTTAACACCTCAATCTGCGATTTCCCGTTCGGAATCCACCCAGCCCGGACCGGGAAAAAGCCCCTACTCCCGAGGGCCCAGGAGAGCCAGCGTGGCCTCCACCGTGACCGAATCCCCGCGACGCCCGGCCAGGGCGTCGGCGCCGGTGTAGGCGGCCACCGCCAGGGCCTGGAGGGAGTCGATGGGGAAGCGAGGGTGGGGAATCGGCCCGGCCGCGGCCCCGCAGGAGGCCTCAGCCGCTTCCAGGGCCGCGCAGGGCAGCACCGAGTAGACCGCGCTCACGCAATCGATCCGGCGCCGGCTCCCGCGGCCCGCCAGCCGGCCCCAGGCCGCCCGGACCCGCGCCAGGGCCGGATCGCCGCCGCGGCCGGTCAGGAAGCGCTCGACCTCCGCCTGCTCTCCGGCGGCCACCGCCTCGGCCATGGCCGCACCCAGCAGCAGCCGCGCCAGCTCGCGGGGAGCCGCGTGGGCGTGGAGTGGGTCGCCGTCCAGGGCCAGCCGCGCGCTCACCTCGAGCCCGCGCAGGGTCGTGAGCGACTCGTCGAACGAGTACCGGTGGGCCAGCTCGTGGGCCAGGATGGTGGGGATGGCCGCCCTCGAGGTGGGGAGCGGCGTCAGCCGCACGCGGCGGGTTCGCGGGTGGCCCAGGGTCAGGTACTGGCTCCAGGGTCCCGCGATCCGGGCGCCGAGGCCGCGCCGGTAGCGCACCTGGGGCAGGCGGCCGTAGGGCCGGCCCACCAGGGCCTCCACCCGGGGCGCCAGCCGCCGGGCCTCCCGGAGCAGCGCTGCGTCATCGTCCAGGGTGGGCGGCGCCACTGCGGCAGAGCGGGCCAGCAGGCCTTCGGCCCGAGCCAGGCGCGCGCGGACCCGGGCCAGCAGGTCGCCCGGCGGCCCGGAGGCGCGCATCAGGTGAGACGATCCCCTGCCGCGAGACCGGACTCAGCGGCGGGCGCCTTCTTGGCGGCGTCCACGCGCATGCGGCCGACGCGCAACGCACCACCCGCTGCCGCCAGCACCAGGGCGCCCTCCTCGGCGCGCAGCACCGTGCCCGGCGCTGCGTCGCAGGGCTCGCCCAGGCGGCGCGCGTCGAAGAGCCGCACCACCCGCTCGCCCCAACGCGCGTGGGCGCCCGGCGCCGGATCGCAGCCGCGCACGTGGCAGTCCAGCTCAGCCAGCGGCTTGCTCCAGTCGATGCGCGCCACCTCGTCGTCGACCAGGCCCTGGTGGCTGGCGCCGGCTTCAGTCTGCGGCTCGTAGCCGGCGGTCCCGTCATCCACGGCGGCCACCGCCTCGAGAATCGCCTCTACCCCCAGCGGGTAGAGCTTGTCGTAGTAGAGCGACGCCGCGTTGTCGCTCTCCTCGATGCGCACGCCGCCCTTCTGAACCACGATGGGCCCGGTGTCCACGCCTTCGTCCGGCCGGAATACCGTGACGCCGGACTCCGTCTCCCCCAGCATGATCTGCCACGGAATCGCGGCGCCGCCGCGGTACTTGGGCAGCAGCGACGGGTGGAAGCACAGCGAGCGGTGCTTCGGAGCATCCACGATCTCGACGGGCAGGATCACCGTCACGTAGGCCAGCACGTTGAGGTCTGCGCCCCAGGCCAGCACGTCGTTCACGCGCTCATGGCGCGGCTGGCCCTTGCGGCGAAAGCCCGGGTGGCGCAGCAGCGACACGCCGCGCGACTCCGCCTCGGCCGCCAGGGGATCCGGACGGCCCTTGTCCGGGGGAACGTGGACGCCGACAACGTCGTGGCCGGCTTCGACGAGTCCGGCCAGCACGTCGCGGCCGAAGGGAGCCTGACCGAAGAGTGCGATGCGCAGCGACATGGCGCCGACGGTAGCTCAGCGTGCGCGCGACCGGTCTCCGACTTCGCCGTGCACCTGCGCCGGGCTGCCGAAGGCCAGACGGTGCGGCGGCACGTCGCGCGTCACCAGCGCACGCGAGCCGACGATGCTGTGGGCGCCGATCGTCACGCCCTTGAGCACGGTGACGTCCGACGCGACCCACGCGAACGCACCGATCTCCACCGGCGCGTTCTCCTCGAGGCGCGCATCGTCGAAATCGTGCTGGTCCGAGTCGAAGACGCGTGAGCCGGGCCCGATCTGGGCGCGCTCACCCAGCGTCACCGAGTTCTTGGCCGAGAGGTGGCAGCCGTTGAGGAACGCGCCGGGACCGAGCCGGATCCGCCCTCCCGCGAACGCCACCACGTGCACCGCCCCCAGCTCGGTGCGCAGCCAGGCGCCCGGGCCGATCTCCACGTCCGCGCCCGGCCCCAGCTCGAAGTGCAGCATGCGCGGGTTGCGCTCGGTCACCACGCCGGGCCCGATCCGCAGCCGCGCCCCCGGCGCGATCACGAACCGGGCCACGGCAAGAGCCGAAGCCGCCGACGGGTCGATCTCGAGCCCCGGATAGAGCCGCGGCAACACCCGCAGCCAGATCCGATCCCGCCAAGCCACCACCCGCATCCAAAGAATCAGCAGCGATCGCACGCCCCAATCATAGACTGCATCCGGTGCCTGCATTGGGGGACGTTCCTGCATAACTGCACGAAGGGTCAGTCCTGCGCCGGGTGCCACTCCTGGGCTCAGGAGTGGCACTGAGTGCAGTTACGCAGGAACGTCCCTGAATGCAGGCTCAGCCGGGGGCGTCTTGGCCTTCGCGGAGGCGGAAGGTGATGAAGCCGTGGGTGGGGTCGTAGGGCGAGAGGCCCACCTGGACCCGGTCCCCGGGGATCACCCGGATGCGGAAGCGGCGCATGCGTCCGGAGAGCTGCGCGGTCACCGTCTGGCCGGAATCGAGGTTGATCTGATAGCGGCCCCCGCCGAGAATCTTCTCGACACGGCCGGTTGTCTGGATCAGATCGTCTCTTGCCAAGCCATGGCCTCCGGCCGCGCACGGTAGCACTGGGGCCCTGCCCCGCCAGCGATCCCCCCGCGCCGCGTGCTAGCTTGAGCGCCGCCCGGAGAGGTGCCGGAGTCCGGTTGAACGGGCCTGACTCGAAATCAGGTGAATGGCTTGCCATTCCGTGGGTTCGAATCCCACCCTCTCCGCCACCTCACCGCACCCGCGAGTCCACGACGAGCCAGCGGTGATGGGTAGGCTGAAGGCGTGCCGAGGTCGCGTGCGAGGACTCCCCCGTCGCCCGAATAGCCTTCCTGCACGAGAGCCTCCAGGTGGACGGAGGCGGCGAGTTCATGCTGGAACGCGTGGCCCCGCTTGCCCGCCCCACGCCGAGCTGGACCTGGCGGTGCTGTGGGGCAACGCGATCGACGCGAGCCTCGACGACTTCAGCGACGTCTACCGGTTGGTAAACCAGGTGTTCGGCCCGCGTCGCAACGGGCGGATCTACGCGAGAGCATCCCATCGAGCCACGAGAGCGAGCGGGGCCGGGGAGGAAGCCGCTCGCGCCCTTGCGCGAGGCCGGCTTGCCTAGTCGAGCGCCGCCGTCTCCTCCAGTTCCTTGCCCGCGGTCTCCGGCAGAAGCAGGACGACCAGCACGGCCGCGAGGATGGGCAGGATCGCGGTGAAGCGCACCGCGGCGCCCCAGCCGAAGGTCTCGGCTGCAACCCCAAGCAGCGCCGGCGAGAGCACGTGGCCGATGCGCCCGATTCCGTTGTTGGCCCAGCCCATGGCGTCGCCTCGCAGCTCCGTGGGAAACAGCTCGGTGTTGAAGGCCGAGAGCACCGGGAGGACCGCGGTGGCGCCGAACACGCCAAGGGCCAGACCGGCGGTCAGGGCCCACTGGGCGTGGAACGTGTAGCAACCGAAGACACCCAGGGCGGTCACGCCGAAGATCAGGACTGCGCCCGGGCGCCGGCCGATCCAATCGAGGAGCTTGCCGACGAAGAAGACCAGGGGCATGGCGGCCAGCGCCGCAATGCTGATCGACGTCCCCACCTGGGCGTCGCTGAAGCCGCGCTCGGCGACGGCGAACTCCTTCCAGAAGGTGATGGCGTTCTGGGTACAGGCGTAGATGAGCATCCAGATCACGCCCATCAGCAGCACGCGCCGGGCGTAGGGCCCGCGCCAGATGGCCGTGAGCGGGCGGGGCGCTACGGCGCCCTGGGACGCCACCTGCTCGCTGAAGCGCCGCGTCTCCAGCAGCCCCCGGCGCGCCCAGGCCAGGAGCAGCAGAGGGATCGCCCCGACGAAGTAGACCGTGCGCCAGCCGAACGCGGTGGCCAGCAGCGTCGGCGCCAGTGCGGCGCAGAGCACGGCGCCCAGGCTGGAGAAGGCCTGGATCACGCCGATCACGAAGCCGCGACGATCCGCGGGGAACTCCTCGGCCGCGTACACCATGGCGACGGCCCACTCCGCCAGCAGGAACATGCGCGCCAGGAACTGAGCGATCCCAAAGCTCACCGGGTCGGGCGCCAGGCCCGAGGCCACCGTGAAGAGCGTGTACCCGGCGATGGTGATCGCCAGCAGCCGTCGCCGGCCCCAGCGGTCCGCGCGGCGCACCAGCAGCCACGCGGCCACGGCGCCCAGGTTCACGCCGGCCACCAACATCCCTCCGGCGGCCTTGGAGAGGCCGAAGTCGGCGCGCAGGTTCGGGAGGATCTGGGTGATGGCGATGAGGTCGTAGCCGTCGAAGAAGGTCGCCACCGACAGGAAGAAGAAGAGCCTCTTCTGGTAGGGCGTGAACGGCGTGGGCGGAGGCCGCGCGGACACTGCGACGTCGCTCACGTCGGGCGGTCCGTCCCAGCCGAGTCCTTCATTGCGCCAGGGTCCCATCGTCGCAGGCGGGCCGGGCTCGAAGGCCCGGCCCGCCTGCGACGCCTAGTTGCCGGCGACGTCGACCGGCGCCACCGATTCGAAGCAGCTCCCGTCGCTGAAGCGGCCGGTCAGGTAGAGCTCCGTGGTCGTGTCATCCCCGCCGATGCCCGGCGTGTCGGCGTGGACCTTCAGGTCCCGGATCCCATCCAAGCTGAAGTCGTTAAGGTGAGCGTTGTAGCGGCCCGTGTTGGCCAGATTGTGGACGGGCGCGCCACCGCTCGTCGGGCAAGACTCCGTCGGCGGGGTCGCCGAGAGGCGCAGCGTCGCGGCGTCGATGTTCTTGGCCGGAACGCCGCCCACGTCCACCTTGTCCAGGTTCACGCAGCCCGAGCCGTCCGGGGCAGCGGAACCGAAGATCACGATGGGCGTGTTGCCGTTGGAGCCGGGCTTCAGCGTCTCGCTGACCTCGAAGTTGACCTGGCAGGTGCAGGTCGCCGAGCACGAGCTGCCGGGCGCGCCGTTCAGCAGCAACCCCTCATCGCACTGCTCCGCCGGCTCGAAGCCCTCCGGCATGTTCACCATTCCATCGCCGCACGTGTACGTGTCGCAGGCGTCGCCGAAGCGGTCGGGCTCGACGCAAAGAGGCGTCTCGTACCAGGGAGGTGTTTCGCAAATCTGGTCGCTGTTCTCCTGGCCCGGGTTGTAGGCGGTCGGGCAGTTGTCGTCCCGGTCCGGCACCTCGTCGCCGTCCGAGTCCGCGAGCGCCGAGAGGATGAGGAACGGCCCCTGGCAGAGCTCGCCCTGCAGGCACTCGGAGTTCTCCGAACAGAGGGCCTCCGACCGAACGTTGTCGAAGGTCGGGCCGCAGAAGCCGCCGACGGTCACCACGTTCTCGCCGTCCTCGAAGCGTCCGTCCGCGAACGGATCGCCCGCCACGCTGAGGGACGCGCCCTCGGTCAGCGAGCCCGCCGCCGTGCAGCGCCGCACGGTCAGGTCGCACAGGCCGTCGAGGTTTACGTCGGTGCCGATCGCGCACGCGTCCGGGAGGCCGTAGTTCTCCTCGGTCTCGTCCACGATGAAGAGCACCGACTCCTCACCCACCTGGTAGTTGAACTGCTCGCAGGCGTCGCCGGGGCAGTCCGAGGTGGAGGACATGCAGTCGGTGACGACGTCGTCGGTCCCGAGCACGAACATCGCGAGATCGTCGGTGTCCCCATCGCAGTTGCCCACCGTCGTCACGGCCCCTGCAGGGCAGGTGCCCTGCGGCGTGAGAACGGTTTCAGGCGTCCGGAAGGCGACCAGGCAGCTGTCCGCAATCCCGTCCACGGGGAGGTCGAGGTCGAGGTCCTCACCGATCTCGAAGTCCTGGGCGCTCCCTACCCACGAAGCCTCGACGCCGCCAGTCAGGTCGGCCACGTAGAGCTGCCCGCCCGGCGTGAGCGCGACAGCGCGCGCCCCGCACAGGCCGATGGCCTGTGCGGCGATGGACCCACCTCCGCTGGTGAGATTGTTCAGGCTCCCGGTCCGCGCACCGCACATGGCAAGCTGGGTGCCCTTCTCGATGGCGCACAGGTAGTCCTCGCTGAGCGCGACGTCGATGCCTTCGACCTCGACGTTGTTCCGCTTGAAGGACTTGACCGAGATCCCGCTGGGACCGGCTCCCGCCACCTCGACCAGGCGCACCGGCGAGCCCACCACGGCGGCGTCGGCCCCGAACACGGCTCCCTTCGTGACGGGCTCTCCGGTCAGCACCGGTTCGCAGGACCCGCCCGACAGGCAGCTGGCCACGTCGAGCACGCCGAGCATGGCCTGCGAATCGGCCGTCCTGTCGACCGGCCCCTCGAGGTACACGTTCGGCAGGCCGGCGCCCGCCGCGCTGCCGAGCTGGCTTGCGAAGCTGGTCAGGCCCAGGAAGTCGCCGCTGGCGCCCAGGCTCGGATCGAAGGAGTCGCCGTCGGCCCCGGCCATCCGCGTCAGCGGGGTGAGCGACCCGGTGACCAGGTCCTTGATGAGGATCTCCTGGCTTACGCCGAGCGGGAGCCCGGCGAGGCCGCTCACCACGAAGGCGACGAAGCGCCCGTCGTCCGAGATGGACGGCGAGAAGGCTCCGCAGGGCGACGCGTTGCACAGGGGCTCGAAGGTCGGCAGCAGGCTCGCGCCGCTGGTGTCGTCGTTGGCGACGTCGCGCACGAGGATCTCGGCTTCACCGGCGCCCGGCGGGGTCTCGAAGGCCACGTCGCTCGAGTTCGCCACCGTGGCCGCGCCGCCACCGTCTGCCAGCAGCGCCCCTCCGGGCCCGTCGTCGACGCTCACCGCGACGGGAACGGGGTTGGGCGATTGGGCGAAGTCCGCCAGGAACACCTGGAGCACACCGCTCACGTCGGCGCTGAAGACCAGCTTGGTGCCGTCCGCGGACAGCTCCGGGTCGGAGCCCGGGCCGAGGTTCACGAGCACGTCCGGGTCGGGGCCGCGGTCGAGACGGAAGATCTCCGGCGGTTCGCCCGACTGGAAGGCCACCACGCCGCCGTCGTCGGAGCTGGTGGGGTTCTCCGAGGGACCGTCGAGAGCGAGATCCGCCGTCAGGTTGACGACCTCGCACGTATCGGGGTTGTACGCGTAGACATCTTCGACGCTGCCGTCGCCGGTCAGGTCCGCGGTGCTGTCGAAGAACACGAGGCTTCCGCCCAGCGTCACGTCGGGGCTGCCCGAGGGTTCGTTGGGCGCGACTACCTGGTCGTCGCAGCTCGAGCGATCCGGCGCGCTGACCAGCTGGGTCGTGTTATCCACCGTGTTGCGCAGGTAGACGCGGTCGATGCCGGCCTGGATCGTGGGGTCGATGCAGACCGGGCCGCGCATGGTCGTGAGTTCGACCTGGCCGCCGGCCTTGAAGGAGACCCCCACCTCGCCTGCCGGAACGTCGGGCGAGTCGAACACCAGGCTGTAGTTCTTCGTGCCTCCCTTGCCGAGGCCCTGGTCGAACTGGACCAGCCACGAGCCCTCGAAGCTGCACGCCGAGCAGGAAGTCGGCTCGGCCCGGAGGGAGCCGTTGGGGCCGCTCAGGTCGGGGTTGAACAGATTCACGAGGTCGGGCTCGGTGCTGCCGGGGGCCGTGTCACACAGCTTGAGCTCGACGTACATGCGGCTCGGGGCCGGCCCCTGGCCGTTGTCGATGGCCTGGTACTCGTACACGCTCTTGCCGTCCACGATCACCGGGAACTCGCCGTCCGGGCCGGTGACGGCCTGGATGTCGGTGCCGCCCGACGTCAGGTTGCTCAGCGGGCCCGGAGGAGCCGGAACGAACAGGTTGTCGGCGCCGCTAACGAAGGCGACCCAGGTCCCGTCGGACGAGACCACGGCCTCGCCGGCGGTGGAGTTGCCCGCCACGCCGTCGCTCGACTGGTTGAGAAGCTGGTAGTCGTGGTCCTCCTGGCGCAGCGGCGAGTAGGCGAAGAAGAGCGAGAGGCGGTCGTCGCTGGTGTCGTCGGGATCTGCGGGGTCACCGAGGTCCTCGGAGAGGACCAGGTTCTTGCGGCCGCGGAAGCGCAGGTCCGGCAGCACGCCGATGGCGGAGCTCTCGGGAAGCAGGCTCTGGGCCTCCTCCTCCAGGGGATTGTCGGTGTCGATGGCGAACACGCGCAGGTTCTGGTCGAGCCGGGAGTTGTTGTTCAAGTCCGCGGTCAGGGTCTGGATCTGAGTCGCGCCCTCGAGTCCCGCGAGTCCCTCGCCAAACTCGGACTCGAAGAAGGCCAGCGTCCGCCCCTTGGCGGCCATGGACGGAACCACGAAGTCCCGTTCGCCCTCGGCCACGCGCACGCGGGTAAGCCCACGACCCGGGGTCGGGTCCCCCCCCGCGGTGTCGTTGCCGAGCCGCCGGATCAGGCCGGTCTTGCGGTCCAGAACCTCGACGACGACGTCGTCGGCCGCTTCGTCCCGGTTGAGCGCGGCGTTTCGCAGCCGCTCATCTTCGCTCAGGGCGACGGCGGCGTCGTCCAGCCCGCCGTCGAGCCAGGCGTTGAGCTCCACCGCCTGCTGGGCGATGGCCTGGCCCACGGGCATCTGCACAGCCTGGCCGGTCTGGTCCAGAATGAACTCCGGCGCCTCGCAGGTCCCGCCGTTCGGGCAGTCAAGGTCGCTGGTACACGCCAGGTCCAGATCCGCCGTGCAGGCTCGCGCCGGCAGGAAGTGGACCGTCGCCGGAGCGTCGGCCATGCCCCAGATGCCGATCTGGCCCACCTCGACGGTGGGATCGACGAAGGGATTGAAGGGGGGCGAGAGCGGGAACCCCTCGAAGGTGACGGAGGACGGCTTCGCCTCGTACACGACCGGAAGGTCGTCGGTGAACCCGTTGTCCACGGCGTCCGCCAGGCTGAGGCGCAGCCGCCGGGGCCGCGGCTCGATCTGCCCATCGCCGCGATCCTCCCGGATCAGCTGGTCCTCGTAGATCATCGAGAAGACGGCGTTGCCGTCGCGGTCGGTGGTGACCGGTAGATTGGTGAGCGTCGGACCGACCCAGCCGGGCGCGTCTTCACACCCCTCGGTGCAGATGCTCGTGAAGTTGGTCTTGGGGATGGCGACCAGTCCGCTGAAAGGCCGGTTCACGAAGGCGCCGGTGGTTCGGCAGCTGCCGTCGGGCAGGTAGAACAGGCCGATGCAGGCGACGAACTCGCCTGCGGCCGTGTCGCACCCGGCATCGCGCAGCGTGAGGGCCACGGGCTCGAGGTCGTCGGGGTTGCTCGCCAGCTTCACGCCGAGGCGCGCCGGCCCGAAGACGGACAGGTTTTCCGGAACGCGGAAGCGCAGCCGGCGCTCGTCGCCTCCCGGAAGCTGGATCACGGCGATCTCGCGCTCGACCGCGGTGTCCACGGTGCAGCTGGCGTGCCCATCGCACAGGCTCCCGTCGGCCCCCAACACCAGCAGCGAATTCGCCCCGTCCTCGGGCGTGAAGGCGATGGTGATCACGAAGTCGTCGGCGTCCTGATCGACGCCCCCAACCTGGAAGTCGGGCGCCGCCGACCGGCTCGCGAGATCGCACTCGGCCCCGGGGACGCGGATGTCGTTGGTGAGGCCGGGGGTGAGGAAGGGCGACGTCGAGTTTCCCGTGAAGCCCAGCTGGTCGACGCCCTTAGGCGGAATCACCGAGCAGTCGGCGCCGGCGGTGTGCGCCGCTCCGAAATGGCTCACCAGCGCGACAAGCGACACCGCGAAGAGTCGACAAGCTTGCTTGCGGGGTGTTCGGGGCTTCATGGAATTCTCCCGGCACTTCGATGCGTGCCTAGCGTGATTCGCTGTGGTTTCCGAGCGCGGGAATCGAGCGGCTACTGGTGTAGTGGAGCGCTGGACTGGCCCAGTCGCGACTCATCCGCACGGCTGCTTCGACACCATGCGGGATAGCGGCAATGCGTCACAGTGAACTACTTCACACATGGAATCAATGCGGAAATCCCCGATACGCGGCGAATCTCCCTCAGGGCTTTCCCCAACCGGACAGCTACCCCGGGGGCGGATTCCCTGACGCTGTGTGGCGGTCCGCGGTTCCGAGAGAGACACAGTGTCTCGCTCGGTGCTCAGCCCACGGCGGAGAGCCGCTCCAGCGGCGCGTTGAAGCTCGAGGCCCCAAGCACCGGGCAGTCCTGCTCCAGGTCCGGGGTGCGCTCCGCCTGGGTCAGAAGTGCGGCGTAGGGCCCCAGCAGGCCGTCGAACTCGCGCCGGTAGAACTCGGGCAAGACTTGCGAACGCCCTTCGTGGAAGTCGAGGAATGAGCGATCCGCCTGCAGCATCCCGAGCATGCGCCGGTATGTGCTCACGTCCCCCCACGCTCCCAGGGTCCGTGCCGCGTGAACGGTCCTGGCCAGGAAGGGGGAGGCGCTCTGGAGCCTGCGCAGCAGCATCCTGCGCGTGGAGAGGTGCGAGGTGAGCTCGATCAGCATCTGGTAGAAGCGGATCGGGTCGTAGTTCTCAAAGGTCGCGACGAGGTACGGTGAGTAGTAGAAGGCGAAGGGCATCGCGGCATGGATCCTCTCCTTTGCCCGCCAGTCGTCGAACAGGGGAGTGCCGCCGAACGGAATGGGAACGTTGATGGCCGGCCAGACGGACGGGGTCCTGGAGATGAACTCCTTGGTCAGCTCGACGGGCTCGCGTCCCTGGTCGGAGTCCAGGCCGAGCATGAAGTTGGCCTGCTGGTAGGGCACCGCCTCGGCGATACGCTGGAAGTGCTCGACCAGCTTCTCGACCTTCTGCATGCCGGTCCCGTTGCGTCCCACGCCGGCCTTGTTGGAGTAGTCGACCCAGGACTCGATTCCAGGCGCCACAACGGCGCAGTTGGTGCGCTTCAGCCGCGCCAGGCGGGGCGCCTTCAACGTGCTCAGGGAGCTCTCGATCAGGTACGGGAGCCGGGATCCCGGCGGAACGGTCTCCAGTGCGTCGAGCACCGGATCGAACTTCACGGCGAAGTTGGGGTCGTGGAACCCCAGCATCGCTCCGGGCAGGTTCTCGCTCAGGAAGCGGAGATCCTCGACGAGACGCTCGAGCGACATGGCCCGATAGGGAGTGTTCCAGTCGACGCAGAAATCGCAGGCGTACGGACAGCCCATGCTGGCCAGCATGGGCACGGTCGTGGTGAAGACCTGTCGGGTGCCGCCCATGAACGACGAGGCGCGGATCTCCGGCAGCCGTTCTTCCGCCGTTGGAACGTCGTCGTAGGGCTTCGCGCTGGAGACCAGGTGGCCCGGATCGAAGCGGCCGGCGAGGAGATCCTCGATCAAGTCCTTGTCGCAGTCCCTGACGACGTAGTCGAAGAAGCGCAGGCAGTCGGCCGGAAAGGACCGGGCGTGCGCTCCGCCGATGACGGTGGTCGTCCCCGTCCTCCCGTACAGCCTGGCCAAGGCGTAGGCCAGAGCGGCCGGCTGCGTGTAGGTGGATACGAACAGGAAGTCGAGGTCCTGCGGAATCCGTCTGCGGGGATCGCCGATCCCGTAGTAGGTGGCGTAGAACGTCTCGTGGCCCAACTGGCGGCACCAGACCGCGATCGCTTGCGGCGTGATGCTCGAGTACTGCTTGGTCATGACTCGGTGATACGCGGGGTCCACCAACCGCCGCGAGGGAAGACAAAGGATGTCCAGAATCCCGACCTTCATCGAACCCCCGGTGCTCGTCTCGTCCGGGCGAGCGCGTGGAGGAGCCCGCCGGCGGCCAAGGCGACACACGCCAGCGCAAAAGCATCTCCTAGACGCCCGTAGACGGAAAGCCCCGTCTCGGACCGTACGCGCCCGAGGAGCAGATGCCGCGTGCGGGGCGGGGTCCTCACCAGGATCCGGCCCCACGGGTCCACCACCGCCGACGGGCCGGCGGTGGAGGCGCGCACCAGGTAGCGGCGCTGCTCGATCGCCCGCAACGCGACCACCGCCAGGTAGTGCTCGCCGAAGCCTCCCCCTACGATCCAGTTGTCGTTCGACGGGCTGATCAGCAGCTCGGCGCCGGCGCGCACGCGGTCACCTGCCACCTCCGGAAGCATGCCCTCGTTGCAGATCAGCATGCCCGCGCGCCCCATGCGCGTGTCGAGCACGCCGCCCTCCCGGGCGCCGTGGGCAAAGCGGCGAGCGCCCTCCATCCGGCGCCGAACCAGATCCAGGCCGGCGAACGGGAAGTACTCGGAGAACGGCACCAGGTACTGCTTGTCGTAGCGCGCGCCGATGCTCCCGTCGGGAGCGATACGGAACACGCTGTTGTACGGAGGGACCTCCCCGTCCCCGCTCGGCCCTCCCGCCAGGAGCTCGGCGTCGCCCAGCGCCAGCACCCGCGCGATCGCGCGGGCGTAGATCGGCTCTTCCTCCAGGAAGAAGGTCATGGAGGCCTCCGGCCACACCACCGTCCGCGGCCTTCCCTGGGCCAGGGCCTGGCGCGTCAGCCCCAGGTAGACGTCCAGGTTCCTGCCGTAGTAGTCGGATCGCCAGCGTCGGCCCAGGGACACGTTGCCCTGCACCACGGCCATCTCGACGAAGCCCTCGCCCTCGGAGGGAGCGGGCGCCCAGTGCAGCGTCCAGGCCCCGCCCAGCCCAAACACCAGCGCCGGCGCCGTCGCCAGCGCCAGGGCGCGCGCCGCTGCGCGCGCGGAGCGCGCAGGATCCCTGAGGGCCGCGACCCACCCGGCGACTCCCGCGTTCACCGCCACGATCGCGAAGCCGATCCCGTAGACGCCGGTCCACGAGGCGACCTGCGCGAGTGCGCCCGACGCGTGGGTGTAACCCAGCAGGCCCCAGGGGTTCCCGATGAAGAATGGCGTGCCGGTGAAGAGGCGCCCCCGGGCCAGCTCGACGCCCACCCAGGCCGCCGCCACCAGCAACGGCGTCGCCAGCCCGGACCGGCGTGTCAGGACCCGGTAGACCGGCACGAACGCCATGTAATAGAACGAGGCCATGACCGTGAAGATCAGGATGCCCACGGCCCAGCCGAACCAAGGGGGACGCATGTAGTAGCTGGCGATGGAGCCCGGAAAGACCGAGGCGATTCCGCAGGAGGCCGCGACGGCCCACAGCCAGGCGAGACCCAGCGCGCGTGGCAGGCCGCCGCCTCCGATGGCGAGGAAGAACGGCGCCAGGCAGATGAAGGCCAACGGGCGGATCCCGAAGGGCGGGTAGGCGAGCGTGAAGAGGCCGGCGGAGACGAGCGTCGCGACGGCGGCGGCCAGGGGCGAGCGGATCATGCGCCCTCGACCAGCACCTTGCGGTCGAAGGCCAGGTCGAGCTCGTCGAAGATGGCGAGCGCCTCACGACGACACGCGTCGGCGTCGCGCCCGGCCAGCAGCCGATCCGGCTCCTCGGCCAGGGCCCGCGCCCCCTCGGCGAGCGTCCGCCCCAACTCGGGCCGGGTCCCCAGGCCTTCGCAGCAGACGACGGCGCGCTCCCACCATCCCAGGGCCCGGTCCAGGTCACCCTCCAGCAGGGCTTCCCACCCGGCGATGCGCAGCGCCTCGGGCCGACGGAAGGCGACCTTCTCGGCAGTGGCAAACGCGGCCTTGCGCGCCTGCTGCGCCGCCTTGCGACGGCTCGCCAGCGAGGAGTCGTCGCCGCGGCGCAGCGCATCCTCGAGCCCGGCCACCTCGACGAAGTAGCGCGCGCTGCGGACGCTGCTCGTCTGGTAGGGCGCGGCGCGTCCCGCTTCCTCCAGGACCTTCTCGGCGCGCTCCAGAGTCGCCCTCGCGGCCTCTAGATCTCCCAGGAGCGTTTCCACCTTGGCGCGGGTGCCGAGGGCCAGCAGGTTGAACACGGGCTCGGCATGCTCGTCGTAGTAGAGCTCGAGAGCCCGAAGGGCGGCGTCGAACTCGCGCCGCTCCACCGCCAGGTAGGCGCTGAGCGCGTGCTGGGCCGAGGCCGCGTGGTCGTGCTGGTACACGTCGGCGATTTCGGCGAGGCGCCGGATGCTCTCGCGGGCTCGGCCGAAGTCGCCCTGATACACGCGCTTGACGCCTTGGAGGTTGACGCAGGTGCTCGCCTCCCAGAAGCGACCCTCGCGGAGCCCCTGCTCGACGACCGCGTCCTCGACCTCGTGCTCGTCCGACCAGTCGCCCACCAGGATATGGTGGAAGTAGCCCAGCGTCCGGTAGTAGAGGACGCGCTCATCCACGGCTCCGCCTGCGGCCAGCTCGTGCGCCATGCCGAGGAAGCGCGCCCCGAGCGAGAACGATAGACCGCCGTACGAGAAGATGGCGACGACCCCCGCGTACATGGCCGCCGACTCGGGCACCGTGTAGGGATCGACGGCCCGCAGACGGCGCAGCAGCGCCATGCAGTCCACCAGGAATGCGGTGGGCGCCGACGACGACTGGGCGATCGCGCGCTTGAACATCACGTCGAACAGCTCGAGCTC
>CAMYOO010000036.1 GCA_947260035.1 uncultured delta proteobacterium | reverse complement strand
CGCGGAGCTCTTCGCCGTGGCGTTCGCCCTGGGCGTGCTGCGCGTGGCGCTGATCGTGCGCCTCCCGGAGCGCAGCGAGCAGACCGGCTCCGTGATCCACGTGCGCGAGGCCCTGGCGCTGCTGCGAAGCCAGCCCCTGCTTCGCCGCTATCTGGTGGGCGTCGCCGTGGCCGGATCCATGCGCGTGATCGTGTTCACGTTCGCCATCGTGATGATGCGCCGGGTGATCGGCTTCAGCGAAGGCGAAGTCCTCTACACCACGGTGGCGATCTTCTCCGGAGGCCTGGCCTCGCTGCTGCTCTGGGGCCGCGTGGTGGACCGGCTCGGCCCGGGGCCGGTGTTCCGCTGGACGGCGCTGGGCCAGGCGCTGCTCTTCCTGGGTTTCCTGTTCGTCTCCCAGCACGACAGCGCCAGTCTGACCCTGGCCATCGGCCTCTTCTTCGGGCTGTGGGCGCTGGGCTCCGGCTTCGACGTGGCCGACACCCACGTCATCTTCGCGCTGGCTCCGGCGGACTCTCCCGCGCGCACCCTGGTGGTGACCCGTGTGACCGACAGCCTGGCGCGCGGGTCCGCCCCGCTGCTGGTCGGCGTGCTCCTGGAGCGCCTGCTAACGGCGGGGGTCGAGCCGCTGCTGGTCTACCGCTGCCTGTTCGCGGGATGCGCGGCGGTCATTCTGCTGGCGATCGTTCCACTGCGGGCATTTCGCAGTGATCCGACGGAGTGAGCAGGAACGACGGGAAGCCGCGCTCGGCCTGGATCGCCACCAGGCGATCGCCCTCCTGCACCAGCCACGCGCGTCGCTCCAGGGTGTGTTCGATGCGCATCCACGTCGTTGTGTAGAGCCAACCGAAGATCACCAGCGGCGGCACTACCACGAACAGGGTGCGGCGTTGCACGGCGGCGCGGAAGGCGTTCACCCAGCCCACGTCGTCCGTGTGAATCGCGCTGCGCCAGTGCTTCCGAAAGGGCGTGAAGAGATGGATCCGCAGCGGCAGGGGATAGGCATCGAGCCGCTGCCAGGTGGCCTTCGAGCGCCGGTTCCACACAGCTACGTAGAGCAGGCCCAGGTACCAGACGCCGAGCGCCAGCCACCAGCCGTTCAAGGGAAGCCTGCGTTCATCTGCTGCGTATCGGCCGAACGCGCCCGGAACTCGATCGTCCCCCATCCGACGGCTCAGCCCTCGAGAAGGCCCCGCAGCTCGCGAATCGACGGCAGGACGTGGAAGTCCCGGGGGGCCGGCCGCCGGGGACGGCCGCGCCCGTGGGCATCGATCCAGGCGGCGTGCAGCCCCGCACCCAGCGAGCCGAGCACGTCGCACTCGAAGTCGTCCCCCACCATGAGCGTCTCTTCCGGAGCGGCTCCCAGGCTGCGGGTGGCGTGCCGGTACGCATCGAGCTGGGGCTTGCCGACTCCCAGCTCGCCCTCGATCTGCACGTGGTCGAACCAGCGCCACAGATCGAAGCGATCGATCTTCGCGCGTTGCGCATCCCCCGCGCCGTTGGTCACCAGGCCCAGCGCACCGACCTGGGCGCGCAGCGCCTCCAGCGTCTCCAGGGCGCGCTCCTCCAGACACAGGGAGGAGGAGCGGTGCTCCTGATAAGCGGCGGCCGCGCGATCCACCAACGTCGGATCGTCCACGCACAGTGCGTTGAGCACCCGGCCCAGGATGGTCCGGCGCGCGGCCATCCGAAGTCCCAGGCCGCGCGAATGCCGCTGCGGTTGTCCAGGATCGTGTCGTCCAGGTCTAGGAGCAGGACCCGGATCTCGGTTCCGTCGGGGAGCCTGGCCATGGAGGCGGCAGGGTAGCGCGGGGCGCGGGGCGCGGCGGTTCGGTAGCTTGAGCGACGTGGACGCGTCGCTCCCCCATGCGTTCCTGGTGCGCCTCTCCGGTGAGGTCAGCACCAAGGCCCGCTACACCCGCGGCCGCTTCGTCAAGCGGCTGAGCGACAACTTGCGCGATGCGCTCCGGGCCGAGGGCATGACGGCCCGCGTGCGCACCACCCGCGAGCGCATCTACGTGGATTCTGGGTCGCCCGACGCCGGCGCCGTAGCCGCGCGGGTGTTCGGCGTGCAGAGCGTCTCGCCTGCCGTAGCCCGGCCGGTGACGGCCCTGGCCGACGTGGTGGCGGCGGGCGCGGAGCACTTCGGCGAAGCGGTGCGGGGACGTCGATTCGCGGTGCGCGCACGCCGTGTCGGCGACCCTACCCAGATCGCCACACGCTCCCGCGCCGTGGAGCGCGATCTGGGCACGGCGCTCCTGGAGCACGCCGCCGGCGTCGACCTGGGGAATCCGGAAGTCACGGCCCACGTGGAGCTGATGGCCGACAGCACCTGGTTCTTCGGCGAGCGGCTGCCCGGGCCCGGCGGCCTGCCACTGGGCGCCGAGGGGCGCGCCGTGACGCTGGTGTCGGGCGGATTCGACTCCGCGGTGGCGGCCTGGCTGTTGCTCAGGCGCGGCGTCGCCCAGCACTACGCCTTCTGCAACCTGGGCGGCGCAAGCCACCAGCTGGGCGTGCTTCGCGTGATGAAGGTGATCGCCGACCGCTGGTCCTACGGCACCGCCCCGAAGCTCCATGCCGTCGATTTCGAGGCCGTGTCCCGCGAGCTTCGCGAACGGACCGAGACGCGCTACTGGCAGGTGATCCTGAAGCGACAGATGCTGCGCGCCGCCCAGGCGCTGGCGCCCGAGCTGCGCGCCGAAGCGATCGTGACCGGCGAGGCGCTGGGCCAGGTCTCGTCCCAGACGCTCACCAACCTGGCCACCATCTCCGGCGCCACGGACTGGCCGATCCTGCGTCCGCTGGTGGGATTCAACAAGGACGAGATCATTGCACGGGCGGAGCACGTGGGAACCGGGCCGCTCTCGGCGGTGGTGGACGAGTACTGCGCCATGGTGCCCCGCAAGCCCGCCACCGCCGCGAAGCCCGACGCGATCGCCGCCGAGGAAGAGAAGCTCGACCCGCGCGTCCTGGAACGCGCGGTCGCCGAACGCGCCGTCTTCGACCTGCGCACCCTCGACCCGGACCGGATCTCCATCCCGGAGCTGGAGGTGGACACGATCCCCGACGACGCCGGCGTGATCGACCTGCGCTCGCGAGCCGCCTTCGAGAGCTGGCACTGGCCCGACGCGCTGCAGCTGGACTTCGATCGGGCCCTGGCGGCCTACGCCAGCTTCGACCGCGACCGCACCTACGTGCTGGTTTGCGAGTTCGGCCTGAAGAGCGCCCACCTGGCCGAGAAGATGCGAGAGGCCGGCATGCAGGCCTGGAACTTCCGCGGCGGACTGGGCGCGCTGCTGCGCCACGCCGAGGAGAAGGGCCTGGCGGATCGCTCGCTGCTGGGGCTCTGAGCCGAACCCGCCGCTCAGCGCCGAGGCCGGGCGCGATCCTGCAGCGCCCGGCGCTGGTCCGGCGTGAGGCTCTGGTAGCGCCGCCAGTTCTTGCGGATGCGATCGCGCTCGGCGGGCGTCATCTGCTGCCAGCGCTCCGCGTTGCGCCGGATGCGCTCGCGCTCGGCGGCCGGGCGATCGCGGAAGCGCTGCATGCGTTCGCGCAGGGCCTGCTGCTGATCCGGCGGTAGGTTGCGGTAGCGGGCGATCTTCTCGGCCAGCTGACGACGCTGATCGGGGCCGAGGCTCTGCATCTCGCGGCGCACGGCGCGGCGCTCGTCCGGGTTCATCTGCTGCCAGTTGCGCCGCAGCTCGCGGCGGTCTTCCGGCGACAGGTCTCGCATCAGCTCCTGACGCTGCCGACGCCGCTCGGCACCGCCGGCCTGGTGGCGGTCCGTGGCGCGGTCCGGCGAGACGCCGCCCTGGCGCCGACGCAGGGCGCGTCGATCATCGTCGGAGAGCGAGCGGAACCAGTCGCGGGCGCGAATCCGATCCTCCGCCGGCAGGTCGCGCAGCCACTGGCGAGGCGGCACCCCCGGCGCCGGCAGCTCGATGCCCGCCGGCGGCTCGGGTGCGCCGGTGTCGTCCGCGCGCACGGGCGCCGCCGCTCCCAACAGGAGCGCCGCCGTCAACACGCTGCGAACCCATTTCTTCACGCTAGCCGCGCTCCGCTCCCTGGAGCTCGTCGAGCCGCTCCAGCAGATCCAGGTGCTCGATCAGCTCCAGGTCCTCCAGGGTCTCGAGCTCCATGGCCAACAGGAGCTCCTCGTCGCTGGCCTCACCCAGGTCCAGCTCGGCCACCGCCTGCGGCAGCGCTTCGACGATCTCGGGAGCGCTCTCGGGCCGCGGCTTCTCGGCCAGGCGCGTGGGCGGCGCCTCGGGCGCGCGCTCCTGCGGAGCTGGCTGCTGCGGTGCCGGCGGAGCCGGTGCCTTGGGTGCGCGGGCGACGGGCGCCTGCGGGCGCGGGTCGCCGGGCGGGGCGGGGCCGGGCGCCAGGTACAGGGCCAGCGCGGCGGCGGCCGCCGCTGCGGCCAGGGCGCCGCCCAGGGCCAGCCAGCGCCGCCCACCGCGGGGCGCGCGTCCGCGCGCGGAGGCGCGCAGCGGGCTCTCGCTCTCGGACTGGGCGGCGGCGTGGACGCGCGCCAGCAGGTCGCCCGAAACCTCCGGCTCCGGGATCCCGCGCAGGGCCGAATCGACGCCTTCCAGCTCTCTGAGGCGCGCCGCCGCCTCCGGCGAACGCTCGAGCCGCGCGCGCAGCTCCGCTTCGGCCGCGGCATCCAGCTCGCCGTCCAGCAGGGCGGACAGCGCCTCGTCCAGCTGCGGGTCGCGGGGGTCACGCTCACTCATACGATCTCCTCCACGGGAAGCTGCCGGGCCAGGGCCACGCGGGCCCGGTGCACCAGCGCCTTCACCGATTTCTCCGTCGTCCCCAACGCCTCGGCCACCTCGGCGTAGGACAGTCCCTCCACCGCCGACAGCCACAGCGCGCTGCGCTGCCGTTCCGGAAGCTCCTGGAGCGCCCGGTCCACCGCGCCGCCCGCTCGGCGCACGTGGGTCATACGCTCCGCACTGGGCTCGTTGCCGGCCAGGCGGGTCGCAACACCCTGCTCCTCATCGGTGCTGTCGTGGGGACGGCGCCGGTGGGGGCGACGCAGCTCGTTCAGCGCAACGTTCGTCGCGATGCGATAGAGCCAGGTCGAGAAGCGCGCTTCGGGTCGATAGCTTTCGCGAGCACGGAAGACCCGCACGAAGACCTCCTGGGCCAGCTCCTCGGCCGAAGCCGCGTCCCGCAGCATGCGGTCGAGGTAGCGCATGACGCGGGACGCCCAGCGGCCGAAGAGCGCGTCGAAGGCGGCGGTGTCGCCGTCGCGAAACGCCAGCATCAGGCGGACGTCTTCATCATCGACGCGCACCCCGGCCTCCATCGAACCCTTAACCCTCAAACCCACGAAAAGTTCCGCCCCCCAGGGGGGCAACTAACGGGACAGTCCCTTTAGTTGCCGGATACAAGGCGTCGGCCATGCACACCCTAAGAACGGAAACTAAAGGGACTGTCCCATTAGTTGCCATTTGTTGCTCAGGGGAGGTTGGTTAGGAAGTGGAGGATGGCGGTGTTCAGGGCTTCGGGGGCTTCGATGTTGCTGATGTGGCCGGCGTCCGGGAGTACGACCTTGCCGGCCTTGGGGAGCTTGGCCTCCATCACGTCGGCGGCGCGCAGGTAGGCAGCGTCGTGCTCTCCCACCAGGACCAGGGCCGGGGCCTCGATCCTCGCCAGATCGTCGATCACGCAGGGCGCCGGGCCGGCCACGCGGCGCCCGAACTCGGCCACGGCCGCCGGATCCTGGGCCTCGATGGCGCGCGCCGCCGCCTGGGCGCCGGGCAGCTGCGGATCGCGGCCGATCGCCGTGGCGGCGGCCTTCCCGCGGGTCAGCGCCGTCATGCCGCGCTCGCGCAGGATCGAGCCGGTCTTCTCCACCTGGGCCTGCCAGCGCGCCGCGGCGTCGGGATTCTTGAAGCCGGGGCCGCTGTCCAGCAGCAGCAGGCCGCGAACGCGCTCCGGGTGCCTCAGAGCGAAGTGCAGCGAGACCAGGCCGCCCAGCGAGAGCCCGCCCACCACGGCCGGCTGCCCCGGCGCAGCGTGATCCAGGACGCGCCCCAGGTCGTCGATCACCTGGTCGATTCCGTAGGACTCGGGATCGCCCAGCTCCGAGCGGCCGTGGCTGCGGTAGTCCCAGAGGATGACGCGAGCGCCGCCCGCCACCAGGGGCTCCACCTGCGGGCGGAAGTTCTCGTGGGTGGTGGCGAAGGCGCACGAGAAGACCACGGGGATGCCGTCGCCGTGCGCCTCCACGTAGAGGCGAACGCCGTCGCCGGCTTCGACCGTACTCACGCCGACGCATCCTCCAGGCGCTCGCGCAGGGCGTCGGCCATGGCCTCGATCTGGTCCTGCATCGGCCCCTTGATGGTGAACTCGGGCACCAGCGCCTTGGTGCGACCTTCCATGTGGATGGCGACCCGCGTCCCGGCCCCGCGCTCGTCGAAGCTCACCTCGCCGCGCAGCTCACGCCACACGTTGCCGTCGCACACCTTCTCGAAGCGGACGTTCCCATCCATGAGGAAGTCGAAGTGAAAGGTGGCCTCGCCCTCGCGCCCGAGGGCCCGGTAGTGGGAGCGGGTGGTGATGCGGTCTCCCTGCTTCTCCACGACCTCGGTCTGCGAGTCGGGGAACAGGCCGACCAGCGTGTCCTCGTGGGCCACCACCTCGACCGCAGTGTCGCGGGGACAGGCGACGTCGAAGCGTCGCTCGAGCTTCACTACTGGATCTCCAGCGCCAGGGGCGGAAGCAGCGCCGGTGCGCCGACCGGAACGCCCTCCAGCCACGCAATCGCCGCGCGTGCGGCGCCCGGCAGCGGCAGCGCGGGGGCGGCCGCCCGCGCCACGGCGCCCTGGAGCATGCCCGCCAGCTGCTCCTGGAGCGACACCGGCGGCGGGTACACGGTGAGCGCCACGTCCGCACCCGGCTCCAGGCCCAGCTTCTCGCGCAGACCTGCCACGGCGGCATAGATGCCCCCGAGCTCGTCCACCAGGCCGTGCTCCCGGGCCTGCGCCCCGGTCCACACCCGGCCGCGCCCCACGGCGTCGATGGCCGCGCGATCCATCCCGCGCCCGGCCTCGACCCGATCCAGGAAGAGCTGGTAGGTGCGCTCGACCTCGTCCCCCAGGCGCTTGCGGTCCTCGTCGTCCAGGGTCTGGGACAGGGTGAAGAGCCGGGCGTTCTCGCCCCGGGTGAGCACCTCGAAGCCGATACCGAGCTTCTCGTACAGGCCGCTCAGCACCGGGCGCATCATCACCACGCCGATGGATCCGGTGATCGTGCCCGGCTGGGCGTAGATCGCGTCGGCTCCGCAGGCCACGTAGTAGCCGCCGGACGCCGCCACGTCCGAGAAGGACACCACCACCGGCTTCTTCTCGCGCGCCAGCTGGGTGGCGTGCCACACCGCGTCCGAGGCCAGTGCCGAGCCGCCCGGGCTGTCGATGCGGAAGAGGATTGCCGCCACGGACTCGTCCTCGGCCGCCTTCTCGATGTTGCGGGCCACCGCGCGGCCGGCCAGGACCGGATCGCCGCGGCGCGTGCGGTCCGCGTCGCCGGTCACCACGTTTCCACTGCCGTAGACCAGCGCCACGGTGGCCTGGGGCTCGAAGTCACCCACGGGCTCCACCAGCGCCCAGTCCTCGTGCTCGATCACGGCGCGCTCGGCGCCCAGGTCATCGAGCACGTCGGAGAGGAAGCCCGTCTTGTCGACGAGGCCGGCCGCGATCAGCTCGTCGGGCGACGACGGCGACTGGGCGATCAGGCGCCGCAGCTCGGCTTGCTCCAGGCCCCGGGCCTCGGCGATGCCGCCCAGGAACTGGTCGTCGATCGAGTCCAGCAGCCAGTTGGCCATGTCCCGAGCCGGCCCGGACATCGAGCGCCCGGCCAGGAAGTCGGCCGCCGTCTTGTGCGGGCCCACGCGCTCCACCTCGATATCCACACCCAGCTTCTCGAAGAAGCCGCCCAGGAAGAGATACTCGGCCGCCAGCCCCACGAAGGGGATGCGCGTGCCGGGCGAGACCCAGATCGAATCCGCCGCGGACGCCATGTAGTACTCCGCGTTGGCGCCGATCGGCTCCACTTCCACGTAGGCCACGGTCTTCTTGCCCGCCTCGCGCAGGCGCAGCAGTGCGTCGCGGACTTCCTGCGCCTTGCCCCAACCCATCTGCGACGGACCGATCCGCAACACCACCGCATGCAGCCGCGGGTCCCGCTCCGCCTTGCGGAGCTGGGAGTAGAGGCGCAGCAGCGGGGTCTTGGTCCCGCCCAGCAGGCGGGCGATCAGCGGCGGCTCCGGAGCCTCGACGTACTCGCCGCCCACATCGAGCACCAGCACGCTGCCGTCGGCCACGTCGGGACCACGCACCGCGAAGAGCCAGTTGAGGACGACCCCCACCAGCAACACCAGCAGGAGCACACGGACGAATGAGCGCATTCCACCTCCGGAGAACGTCCGGGTGAACGCTAGGCTATCATGCCGCGCCATGCCCAAAGAGGTCTACGTCGCCGGCGTCGGCCTGACGAAGGTCGACCTCACTGGACGCATCTTCGCCACGGTCTTCGACCTGTTCGCCGAGGCGTGCCAGCGCGCCCTCGAGGACTGCCCGGTGCGCTCGTTCGACGCCCTGCAGATCGGGATCATGGGCACCGAGGCGTTCGAGAACCGGGCGAACCTTGCAGCCAAGGTGGCCGACCGCGTCGGGCTCGTGGGAATTCCCGCGGTTCGCAGCGAGACGGCGTCGTCGTCGGGCGCCGCCGCCTTCCACGAGGCCTGCTACAAGGTGGCGTCGGGCGAGTGCGAGAGCGTGCTGGTCCTGGCCGGCGAGCGCATGAAGACCGTGACCACCGAGATGGCCACGACCATCATGTCGAAGACCGTGGACCCGGTGGAGCGGCGCTTCGGGTTCACCATGCCCGCGCTCATCGCCCTGGTCACCCAGGCCTGGCTGCGCGAGCGCAAGATCCGCGGCGAGCGGGTGTCCGACATGCTGTCGCGCCTGATGGTGCGCGCCCACGCGTTGGGTGCGGAGAACCCGCTGGCCGCCTTCTACGGGCGCCCCGAGCCCCTGGCATCCTGGTTCGACGAGGAGCGCAACTTGCCGGTGGCCACGCCGCTCACGCGCAAGGACTGCTCTCCAATCTGCGACGGCGCGGCCGCGGTGATCCTCACCTCGCGCCCGCAGCCGGTGCGGGTCGCGGGCATCGGGTCCGCCACCGAGACCTCGTCGATCCTGGATCGCCGGGAGCTGGGCTGCCTGGAAGCGACGCGTCAGGCGGCCAGGGTGGCCTACTGGCGTGCCGGCATCGCCGACCCCCGCAGCGTTCCCGGCCTGGTGGTCGAGGCCCACGACGCCTTCAACAGCCTGCTCCCCATCAGCGTAATGGACCTGGGACTTGCCGCGCCCGACGAAGTGGTGGAGATGCTCGTGGGCAGCACCCGGGAGGAGCCCGCGAATCCGCTGGAGCATCCGGTCAGCGGCGTGGGCGGCGCCGTCCCCATCAACCTCTCCGGCGGGCTCAAGGCGCGCGGGCACCCGGTCGGGGGCACGGGCCTGTTCCAGATCGCCGAGACCTATCTCCAGATCACCGAGCGCTTTCCCAACCCGCGCGCCCAGGTGCGCGGCGCCAGCATGGGGCTGGCGCACTCCATCGGCGGACCGGGCAACAACGTCTACGTGACGCTGTTGGAGGCCACCGGTTCGAGGAGACAGCGCGCCGAGGTTGCGCCGCCGCGAATCCACTTCGAGCCCCGCGCGCCGAGCGCC
Organism: uncultured delta proteobacterium; assembly: GCA_947260035.1. Taxonomy (GTDB): domain Bacteria; phylum Myxococcota_A; class UBA9160; order UBA9160; family JAFDET01; genus JAFDET01. Next base: position 10,497 of record CAMYOO010000036.1, on the reverse strand, counting down.
CCGGAACAGGACGGGGCCAGCCTGCACGGCGCCCGGGCGGTGGTGGAAGGCGCCACCTCGATCTTCGTGACCGGCGAAGAGGGCGCCGAACCCGTGCACGTGGCGCTGCTGCGCATCGCCGGGCGGCGGGTCTTCGCCACCCTGGACCACGCGCCCGCGGAGGACGAGCCGCTGGAGGAGCTGCTGGCGGGTCGACGCGTGCGCTTGCTGGTGAAGGACGACGGCGGCCACTACTTCCAGATCCCCCGCGGCCGCAGCTTCGACCTGGGACGCGTCGTCAAGTCGATCCGCGAGCGCGTGACCGGCGGCGAGGCCGCTTGAGCGCATGAACGAGATTGCCGGCGACCGGCGTGTGCGCCGCGTCCGCTTCGTGCTGCTGGTGCTGCTGGTCGGGTTGGTCCTGCACCTGGTCTTCGGCGACAACCCCTGGCAGGACGGAGTCGCCAAGGCCCTGCGTCGCGGGCATCCCCCCAGCCCGCGCGACTACGCGGAGACCTACACCTGGTGGATCGCCCTGGGCTGCGCCGGCCTGGCGGCCGCATTGCTGGCCGGCGTGCGGCACTGGATCGGACCGCAGCAGCCCGCCGAGTGCCCGGAGCTGGCGCCGCCGCGCACCGGGCGCCGCAGCGTAGCCGCGGTGGCGGCGCTGGCCGTGTTGGGCGCCGCGGTCCTGGCCGCGCCGCGGCTGAGCTTCCCGTTCTGGGACGACGAGCAGTATACGGTCCGCCAGCACCTGGACGGACGCTACGAGCAGCGCGACGGCGAGCTCATCTTCCACAAGAAGAGGTGGAGCGACGCCTGGCTCTACACCCTGAGCCGGCCCAACAACCACGTCCCGTTCACGCTGCTGGGCAAGCTCTCGCTGGGCGCCTGGCGCGCGGTCGCTCGGCCGGAGCTGCGCTTCGCCGACGAGACCGCGGTGCGCGCGCCGGCCTTCGTCTTCGGCCTGGCCGCCATCGCCGCAACGGGCTGGCTGTTGTGGCGGGTGGGACTCTTCTGGGCGGCGCTCTTCGCGCCGCTCTTCCTGGCCCTGCATCCCTGGCAGCTCCGCTACACGTCGGAGGCGCGCGGCTACTCGCTGCTGCTGCTGTGCGTACCGTTGCTGTGGGGTGCCGCCGTATCCGTGGTGCACCGGGGCAGCTGGCCGCGCTGGATCGCCTTCGGGCTGGCGGAGGTGGCGCTGCTGTGGGCGTACCCGGGCGGCAGCGCGATCGTGGGCGTAACCAACGCCGCGCTGCTGCTGGCGCTGTGGCGACATCGGGGCGGGGAGATCCGCACCCCGCTCACCCGTTTCGTGGTGACCAGCCTGTGCGCCGCCGCGCTGTTCCTGTGGCTGCACGGCGCGAACCTGATGATTTTCCTGTGGCACACCGAGTGGCACCAGGAGTCGATCAAGTGGGGCTTCCTGCGCGACGTCGCCTCGCACCTGTGGGTGGGCACCAGCTTCGCCTTCCGGCGTTTGAACGAGCACTACGTAGAGCTGGCGGACGTGGCGCGGCGCGCGCCGCGCCTGTTCCAGATCAGCGTGCTGACGACCGGCGCGCTGTGCATGCTGGGCGCGCTGCGCGTGGGCCTGCGCGCCCGGCTCGGCTGGTTGTTGCTGGCCGCCGCCCTACTGCCCGCCCCGCTCACGATCCTGGGCGCGCATCTGCGCCAGACCGAGATCCACGAGTGGTACGTCGTCTTCGCGCTGCCCTCGGTCGCAATCCTGCTGGGCGCCGGGCTGGAGGCCCTGGGCGCCGCAGTCCGGCCGGCCCGCGCGCGCGCCGCGCTGACCGCGAGCCTGCTGCTGGCTTACCTGGGCGTCTACGCCTGGATCTCCGCGGAGGTGCGCGGGACGATGCGCAGCGTTCCGATCCAGCAGACTCGCGCCGCCGTGCTGATGACGCGCCCCGACCTGGATCCGTACTCCGAAGCCAACCGCGAGATCCTGACCGTGAGCTGGATGCGGACACCCTACTACTACGACCCCAACATCCACGTGATCGGCCGGGGCGAGCAGCTCCTGGAGCTGCTGGATCAGGCGGATCGCAGCGGGCGCGAGCTCTTCATCAACTACGGTCGGCCCAACCTGGCGCGCGGCCGTTTCCCGGAGCTGACGGAGCTGCTGAAACGCGACGACCTCTTCGAACCCGTCGCCCAGCTCTACGGCCTCGAGCCGCGCGGTCAGATGCTCGTCTACCGCTACCGCCGTCGCTGAGGCGGAAGCTAGGCTGTCTCGACGCCAAGCGTGACGCCGAAGACCTCCTCGAAGAGGCGGCCCTTGTCGCGCACGGAGTGGAGCTCGAGCGATCCGGGCTGGGCGCCGTGGAGGATCAGGGTCACCCGGCCGGGGCCACCCTCCACCCGCACCGCGACGTCGCCCACGGCTCCGCGATGCTGGCGATCCAGGGCATCGGCCAGACGCAGCAGCGCGGCCAGCACGCAGACGCAGGCCCGTTCGCCGGAGCCCAGCCGGGCGTAGCCGGCGTCGTCTTCCGAAGGGTGCGGACCGCGGTGATAGCCCGCGACCTGTGCGATCCGATCGCGCTCGGCGCCGCTCACGCCCACCAGCTCGCTGGCGGCGATCAGGTAGGCGCTGTGCACGTGGTGGCTGTCGCTGGCGATGAAGCGTCCCGCGTCGTGAAGCAGGGCGGCGGCCTCGAGCAGCGCGCGGTCCTCGGGCCCGCGGCCGTGCAGGGGCGCCGTGGCATCGAAGAGCGCCACCGCGTGGACACGCACGCGTTCGCCGTGGGCCAGATCGCAGTGGTAGCGGCGGGCCAGGGCGCCGGCGCTGGCCAGCAGCGTCTCCCGCCGCTCCTGGAAGGCCTCGGCGCCGCCCATTACGTCGCGCTCCAGTCCGTCCCGGAGCCCCACCCGCGGCACCAGCACGCGGCGTGCCCCGGCCAGCTCGGCCAGGTGCCGCACCACCACCGCCGCGGGCAGGATCACGTCGGCGCGATCCGGAAGCATCCCGAAGCGCACCGCGCGCTGATCGGGGGACAGGTTCTCCAGCTCCAGGATCCAGCGTTCCAGGTCCTGGCTATCCAAGGCGTCCAGCCCTTCGACGGAACCCAGCCGTCCAGCCTCCTTGGCCAGGTCGGCCAGCACCTCGACGCTGCCGCCGCACGCCACCAGGCGGTCCAGCGGACGCGCCGCCATGCGCTCGGCGATGGTGTGGTCGCAGGCTCCGGCGTGCTGCTCCAGGAGCGCCTTGAAGGTGGCGCCGTGGGCACTGCCGGCCTGGCGACGCGCCACCTCCAGCAGGCGAATGGCGCCCAGGGGATAGGAGTCCGCGGCCACCGCGCGCCCATCCTCCACCAGGATCGCCTCGACGCTGCCACCGCCCAGATCCAGCAACAACGAGCGGCCGTGCGCCAGGTCCACGCGCGTCTCCACCGCGCGGGCCAGAAGCCAGGCCTCCTCGGTTCCGGAGATGACCTCGATGGGCACCGGCGACGCTGCGGAGAGGCGTTCGACCACCTCGTCGCGATTCGAGGACTCGCGCAAGGCGGCGGTGGCCACGGCGCGAATCCGCTGCGCGCCGTACTGCTCGCACAGGCCGGCGAAGCGCCGCAGCGCGGCCTCGGCCGCCTCCAACGTCTCCGGGCCGATACGGCCCTGGGCGTAGACGTCCTTGCCCAGTCGAACCGGCGCCCGGTGCCGCGTGAGGACGACCGGCTCAGCGCCCTCGACGCACTCGACGATCTGCAAGCGCAGGGCGTTGGAGCCGAGATCGATCACGGCACCCCGCTTGGGGCGCCCTAGCCGCGAGCCCGCTTCCGCCATCTATGGGGAGAGTAGCGGCCACCCCAGGCCGGAGCCTGAGGCGGCCACCCCAGGTCGAGACCTGGGGCGGCCGCGCGAGCGCTAGAGGATGATCACGCCCCGGGCGTTGATCCCCTTCTCCAGATCTTCGAACGCGCGGGCCGCGTCGTCGATTGAATAAGTCTGCGTGATCAGCTCGTCCAGCTTGAGGCGGCCGCGCTGGTAGAGCTTGATCAGCTTGGGGATGTCGCTCTTGGGCGCGCCGGACCCGTAGGCCGAGCCCAGGATCGCCTTCTCCTCCATCCACATCATCGCCGCGGGGAAGCTGGCCATGGCGTCCATCTTGGGCACGCCGATCAGCACCGCGGTGCCGCCCTTGCGGACCGATGCGTAGGTCTGGACGATCGTCTCGCCCAGGCCGATAACCTCGAAGCCGTAGTCGGCGCCGAGGCCCCCGGTCAGCTCCTTGACCTTGGCCACGGCGTCGCCGTCGGTCGTGGGGTTGATGGTGTGGGTGGCGCCGAAGGTTTGGGCGAACTCCAGCTTCTTGTCCACCAGATCCACCGCGATGATGGTCTCCGCCCCGGCGACCGCGCAGCCCTGGATCACGTTCAGGCCCACGCCACCGGCGCCGATCACCACGCAGGACGAGCCGGGCTTCACCTTGGCGCGGTTGATGGCCGCGCCCACGCCAGTCATCACGCCGCAGCCGACCAGCGCCGCCTTGTCCGGGGGCGTGTCGGGATCGATCTTGATCACGTTGTCCACGTGCAGGGTGGAGTACTCGGCCATCACGCCGACCCCGGAGAACGCGTGCAAGGTGTTCCCGTCCTTGTCGCGCCGGGGCATGCTGCCGTCCTTGGGACCGAGGAAGCCCTTGCCCCAGTCATCGCACAGGGTGGTGCGGCCTTCCTGGCAGAACTGGCACTTCCCGCAGATGGGGATCCAGCAGGGGATGATCTTGTCGCCGACGGCGAACTCGGTGACACCCTCGCCGACTTCGACGATCTTGCCGCACGCCTCGTGGCCGAGAACGACGGGCGGAGGCAGGGGCATGGTGCCGTTGGTGGCCGAGAGGTCGCTGTGGCAGACCCCGATGGCCTCGATCTTGATCGTAACCTGGTTCGGAAGCGGCGAGTCGACCTCGATCTCCTCGACGCTCACCGGCTGATTCCACTGGCGGCAGATGACCGCCTTTCCCTTGTAACCCATCGCGACGGCTCCTTCTGGGGTTCACGCCCGAGCCCCGCCGCGACCGGGGGGGATGGGCAACGCCGGAGATTCTCGGCGAGGCTGATTCCCGTGTCAAACCTGCAACGGGGGACGCCGCCCGGCAACGTCTGCCTATAATGGAAGCGCATCCGGAGGAAGCCCCATGCCCGTACGCACATTCCAGCCCGAGGACGCGGACGCCGTAGCGACCCTCTCCGCCGACTGTCTGCGCGGCGAGACGGACTTCGTGCTGAACCCGCTCTGGGAGACCTCGGCCGAGCTCTTCGCCGAGTTCCAGCGCCACCGCATCGACCCGACCGAGCACCTGCTGGTGGCCGAGGCCGGAGACGGGCAGGTGGTGGGCGTGTCCGGCTTCCTGCGCCGTCCGGGCGCGGGCATGGCCGGCCTGGTGGCGCCCATCGTGAGCGACCAGGAGCGCGGCAAGGGCCTGGGCGGCGAGCTGCTCCGGGCGACGCTGGCGCACGGCGCCGACAAGCTGGGCATCCACTTCGTGGTGGCGGGCATCGGCACGCGCAACCGTTCCGGCTACTCGCTGCTCACCGCGCTGGGCTTTCGGCCGGTGCGTCAGCACTTCCTGATGCGCTGCGACGAGCCGCCCGCCAACCCGGTTCCGCCGGTAGACGGCCTGACCTTCGAGCCGGCCGCTACCGAGGACGCCGCCGAGCTGCTGGCGCTGTACCACACCTGCGGGTTCGAGGAGCGCGCGCCCGAAGCCATGGACGCGATGCTGGTAGACGGGCGCCATTTCCACGCCGTAGCTCGACATGACGGCCACATCGTGGCCTTCGCCGAGATCGAGACCCACTGGCCGCGACGCGTCTGGGTGGCGTTCGTGGGCGTCGATCCCGGGTTCCGCGCCAAGGGCGTGGGTTCGGCCCTGGTCGCGTGGGCGCTGCGCCAGCGCTGGGACGGCGAGGCCGAGAGCGCGCTGCTGCTGCTCTCCCCGGCCAACCGCACGGCGTACCGGGCGTACGAGAAGGTCGGGTTCCGCCGCCACCGCACCTTCGACGTACTGGAGCGCGCGCTTCCCTAGGCCCGCAAGCGCCGCCCGCGCTCTGCGCGCTCGAGACACGGCTCGTTGCGGCGCGCGCAGTGAGCCGTAGGCGAACGTAGGGCCTTGTCCGGCTGGGGATTTCAGGCCAGCTGGATGCTGGCGATCTCACGCGCGCAGTTGAAGCGGATCGCCGGTCCCGCCACGCCGAGGCCGCGGTTCACGTAGAGGGTGGATCCGTTCAGTCGGTAGATCCCGCGGTGATAGCGGAAGATCAGGCGCGCCATGTTGAAGCGACCGCCGGGCGTCGGCAACGCGATCTGTCCGCCGTGGGTATGGCCGGCAAGCACCACCTGGAAGCCGAGCCGCGAGGCCTGGGCGAAGAGCTCGGGCCGGTGCACCAGCAGCAGCGCCGGGCCGTCGTCGGGGAGCCCCTCACCCAACGCCTCCAGCTCCGGAAGCTCCACTCCGCGCCCGGTCCAGTCGCGGCCGGGATCGTCGATCCCCGCCACGTAGAAGGGCGGGTCCAGCTCCGGCACGCGCACCACGTCGCCGCGCAGCAAGCGCAGCGCCGGGGCGTGGAGGGTCAAGCCTTCGACCACGCGCTCGGTCCCCGTGTAGGTGTCATGGTTTCCGAGCACGGCGTAGACACCCAGGCGCGCGCGCAGCCCCGCCAGGCCGCGCGCTCCCTCATCTACGAAACGCGGATCGAAGTCGAAGATGTCGCCGGTCAACGCAATCAGGTCGGGCTCCAGGCGGTTGACCCTTTCCACCATGCGCGCCAGGTGCTCGCCTTCCATTCCGTTGCCGATGTGCAGGTCGCTGATCTGCACGATGCGCAGCTCGCGGTGGGCGGCGTGCAGATCCTTCAGGTCGATGCGCACGTTCGTGTGTTCCACCCGCTTCTGGCCGGCGGTGAAGCCCCAGGCGATCATGAAAGCCAGGGCGAGCACGATGGGCACGGTCAGGAAGCGGAAGACCTGGAAGGCAGCATCGCCGCTCACCCCCAGGGCGGCCAGGATCCCGGCCACCGGCAGGAAGCCGGCCCAGCCCAGCACGATGACCACCCCGAGCAGCAGCGTGGCCACCCCCGCGCCCATGTAGGCGCGCGCGACGCGGCCGCCCCAGCCGCCGGCGCGGCGCGCACGGCGCATGGCCGGCAGCACGGCGGCGTTGGCCGCGACCAGCGACGCCGCCAGCGCGAGCCCCAGCACCAGGCCCGGGCCCGCGCGCCCGGCGAGCACCACCGTGACCCAGTGCCCCACCACCACCTGCATCACACCGAGCAGCAGCCCCAGGGTGAGGAAGAGGTTTCCCAGCAGCGCGCTGCGCAGGCGAGCCATGGCGACTAGAACCGGTCGCTCGGCCAGAACAGGATGCGCTCGGGCGGAAGCACCCGACGCAGCAGGTCGGCGTCGCTCTCATCGGCAACCGGATCCACGCCCGCAGCAGCGCACAGGCCCTTGGCGTCCAGGCAGCGCAGCATGGCGTTGGGGTCGCCCATCCCGCGCACCTCGATGCCGCGCGCGGCCAGCGCGGCCTCCAGCTCCGGGTCGGCGGGGGCCGGGCCGTAGGCGCCGCCCCGCTCCGCGAAGCCGGCGGCCAGCAGCGACGCCAGGGCCTCGACGTCGTCTGCGCTGCGGCCGAACTCGGCCGCGATGGGATGGTTCTCCAGGGCGATGAAGCGCGCGTAGGCAACGACGTCGCCGTCGCGCCGCGCCACGCGGAAGTCCTCGTCGGGGTTGCCCGCGACCCGCAGGCTGCCTTCCCAGCCTGCGGCGTCGCGCACCACGGTCCCGGCGCGGCCCGCCGAGTAGTCGGCATGAAGCGCCTTCACGGCGTCGAGGTCGGCAGGGGCGTCCAGCGCGCCCAGCTCCAGCCCCGGCTCGGGCGCCGGCGGATCCGACCGCTTGATGTAGAGCGCGTTGGCCAGGGGCCAGGCGTGCCAGCCCAGCCGCTCGTAGAAGCCGATGCGTCCCGTGAAGAGCATCCCCAGGGACATGCCCCGCTCGCCCATGGCTTCCTCGGCGCGGCGCAAGACCGCGCTGGCGGTGCCGGCGCTGCGCGCCTCCGGGTCGGTGAAAACGCTGCCGATTCCGCCCAGGGGGACCACGCCGCTGCCGACGCGGAGCGCCCTGGGAAAGATCTGTACGCAGCAGGCGAGCCGCCCCCCGGCCTCGGCCACCCAGAAGTTCTCATCCCGGTAGGAGGGGTCCAGGTCCATGTAACGGCGGAAGAAGTCGCGGCCGCTCCAGCCGTCGGGCATCTGCCAGCGGTCCAGCAGGTCGAGGACCTGCTCGCGCTCGCTTGCTTTGAGGGTTCGGATCTCCACGGGGCGCCGAGTATACTTCTTCCATGGCCGATGCCCGAACGCACTACCAGCAAGGCTTCGAGCACTTCGTCGCCGAGCGCTACGACGACGCGGTGACTTGCTACCGCCAGGCCGTCGAGATCCAGCCGGACTACGCCCTGGCTTGGAACGGGCTGACCATGGCGCTGCAGCGAAAGGGCGATCTGGATGGCGCCCTCGAGGCCGGCCGGCGCCTGGTGGAGCTGGAGCCCGATGAGCCGCTGGCCCACACCAGCCTCTCCATCATCTACCAGCAGAAGGGCATGGTCCCCGAGGCCGAAGAAGAAAAGGCCATCGCCATGCGCCTCCAAATGAAACGCCAAAGCTGACCCCGGCAACTAAAGGGACAGTCCCTTTAGTTGCCGGCTTCTTGGTTAGTTGAGGCCGCGGGATTCGGCGGTGTCGCAGGCGGCCATGAGTTGGGCGTGGCGCTTTTCGAGGAGCGAGCGGTAGCGCGGGTGGGTGATGATGTAGAGGTCGTCGGCGCGAACGCCCTCGACCACCGCGCGCGCCACGATGGCGGGATCGATCAGCTCCGCCGCGTCGGCGCCGGCCGAGCCGGCCACCGAACGAACCGTACCCTGGGCACGCGCTGCGCCGCCCAGCTCTTCGGGCCGGTTTCGGTCGGCCTTCAGGATGCCGGTCTGCACGCCGCCCGGGCACAGTACCGAGACGCCGATGCCGTGCTTGCCCAGGTCCTGGTGCAGGGTCTCCGACAGCCCCACCACGGCGTACTTGCTCGTGGTGTAGACACCGACCAGCGGAAAGGCCACGAGGCCGCTGATGGAAGCCGTGTTCACCACGTGGCGCTCGCCCTCGAGCTCCAGCATGCGGGGCACGAAGGCCTGCAGGCCGTTCACCACCCCGCGCAGGTTGACGCCGAGCACCCACTCCCAGTCCAGGTCGCTGCGGTCCTCCAGCGACCCCATCACGATCACGCCGGCGTTGTTGCAGAGCAGGTGGCAGCCGCCGAACTCGTCCCAGGTGCGGCGCGCCAGCTCCTCCACGGCGTCGCGCTGGGACACGTCGGTGACCAGGCCCAGCCCGCGCCGGCCGCGCGACCGCACCTCCTCCGCCACCGCCTCGACGGCGTCGGCCTCCACGTCGGAGACCACCACGTGCATGCCCTCGTCGGCCAGGGCCAGAGCCAGGGCGCGGCCGATCCCGCCGGCCGCGCCGGTGACCACCGCAACGCGGTCCCGGAGCTGCTCCACGCGAGCTAGCTCCCGGAGGCTTTGCGCGCCGCCTCCAGCGCCGCGTCGTAGTCCGGGTGCTCGGCGATCTCGCCCACGTACTCGGCGTGCACGATCTTGTCCTGGGAATCGACGACGAACAGCGCCCGCGCGTCGAGCCGCAGCTCCTTCACGTGGGTTCCGTAGGCGCCGCCGAAGGACATGTCGCGATGGTCCGAGAGGCACTGCACCTGATCTACGCCCGCCGCGCCGCACCAGCGATTGGCCGCGAAGGGCAGGTCCGCCGAGATCGTGTAGATCGCCACGCCGTCGCCCAGGGCGGCGGCCTCTTCGTTGAAGCGCTTGGTCTGCGCGTCGCACACCGGCGTATCCAGGCTCGGAATCACGCTGAAGATCCGGGTCTTCCCGCTCGTGTCCGCCAGGCTCACCTCCTGCAGCGAGGTGTTCAGCACCGTGAAGTCCGGCGCGTCGTCGCCGGACTGCAGCTCGGAGCCCAGCAGGGTGAGCGGGTTGCCGCGCATCGTGACGGCGCCGGGACGTTCGTTGGCCATGGGGAGTCCTCCTTGTGATCGGCGCCGGAGTCTATCTCGGCCTGTCGCGGACGGCCCGCGCCCACCGCTAGGCTAGACTGGCCCTCATGAGCGACGACCCCAAATCCTTCCACCTGTCTCCCGAAATCCACGCTTACCTGATCGAGCACGGCAGCCCGCCGGACGCCGTCCAGATCGAGCTGATGGAGGAGACCCAGCGGCTCGGCGGCGTCTCCCTGATGCAGATTGCGCCGGAGCAGGGCGCCTTCATGACGCTGCTGGCGCGCCTCCTGGGAGCGCGCCGCGCCGTCGAGGTGGGCACCTTCACCGGCTACTCGTCGCTGTGCATCGCCCGCGGGCTGGCCGAAGGGGGAACCCTGATCACCTGCGACGTCAGCGAGGAGTGGACGACCATCGCCCGGCGCTTCTGGGAGAAGGCCGGCGTCGCCGACA
>CAMYOO010000035.1 GCA_947260035.1 uncultured delta proteobacterium | reverse complement strand
TGGATGGGCGCCTGCAGGTCGAGGACTTGATGCTCGACACGCAGCGCCACACCGTGGAGCGCGCCGGGCGGCCCATCGATCTGACGCCCAAGGAGTTCACGCTGCTCGAGTACCTGATGCGAAATGCCGAGCAGGTGGTGTCGCGTGCCATGATCACCGAGAAGGTCTGGGGCTACAGCTTCGACAGCTACTCGAACCTGATCGACGTCCACATCAACCACCTGCGCAAGAAGATGGACCGCGGCTTCGACCCCAAGCTGATCCACACGGTGAAGGGCGTGGGCTATTTCATGGGCCGCCGCGAGAGCCCGGCGGTCTGATCCGTGCGCCGCCTCTCGATCGGCGCCAAGTGGGCCCTGCGCTACACGGTCGTCACGTTCGTCTGCATCTCTCTCCTGGGGCTCTACGTGTACAACCGCGTGGAGCGGCGCATCGTGCGCGACGCCGAGCTGATTGCCGAGATTCCCCTGCGCAACGTGCGCGAGGCCATCAAGCGCTACCCGGGCGACCGCGCACGCTGGGCCGAGATGATCGACCGCGAGGTCGCCGCCGCCGACGGCGACCTGCGGCTCGGCATCCAGCTCTTCGACCCGCGAGGGCGCCTGCTGCTGGCCCGAGGCAGCTTCGAGCAGCGTCCGATTCCGCTGCCGCGCGGGCTTCTCGAAGGGAGCCGCACCGCGAAATCGTGGGAGCTCGAGCTGGACGAGCTGTCCAAGGGGCGGCGCTTCTACGTGATGAGCGCCAAGGCGCCGGAGGGCTACTTGCAGACGGCGGTCTACAGCCGGCGCTTCGACCGCCACAGGGCCTTCATCGCCGACGGGCTCTTCGTTGCGATTCCCATCGCGCTGTTCGTCACGGTGGGGCTGGGCTGGCTGCTGGCGCGCAGCAGCCTGCGCCCCATCAGGCGCATGAACAGCACCGCTCAGCGAATCAGCGTGACGAACCTGGACGCCCACGTCCCCACCACCGGCTCGGGCGACGAGTTGGACCAGCTTGCCGCGACCCTGAACAGCATGTTGGATCGCATCCGGGCCAGCGTCGGGCGGATCCGGCGCTTCAACGCGGACGCCGCTCACGAGCTGCGCACCCCGCTGGCCGCGATTCGCAACCAGATCGAGGTCACCCTGGAGAAGACACGCTCCGAAGCGGAGTACGAGCGCGTCCTGGGCCAGCTGCTCGACGAAGTGGACCGCCTGGGCTCCGGCACCGACGCCATGTTGCGGCTGGCTCAGAGTGAAGCCGGCCTGGATCCCGAAATGAGTGCGGAGCTGGACGTCGGGAGCCTGCTCTCCGACGTGGTGGACTTCTTCGATCCCCTGGCATCCGAAGCGGACGTCAAGCTCGAGCTGCACGTCGACCCCGGGGTACCTCCGGTCGTGGGTGATGCCGGCTGGCTCCACCAGCTCTTCGCCAACCTGGTCCACAACGCGATCAAGTTCACGCCGAGTGGTGGCTCGGTCAGCGTGGCCGTCAAGGCGGGACCGAACTCCGAGGGCGCGGTGGTGGAGGTGCACGACACCGGCGTTGGAATCGAGTCGGACCGGCTTCAGGGCATCTTCGAGCGCTTCAGCAAGGAAGATGCTTCGCGCAGCGAGGAGGGTTTCGGCCTGGGCCTGTCGTTGGCTCGCGAGATCGCCCGGGCCCACGGTGGCTCCATCGCCGTGGAGAGCGAGCCGGGCGTGGGCTCGACCTTCCGGGTGACGCTGCCGATCGAAGAGCAGCCGGACGCGTGAGTCGCGTCGCAGCCCGGGGTGGCACCTGGCACTCGCCGCTGACGGCCGCGCGCGTCGCGGCCGGGAGCGCTCGGATCGGCGAGATCGCCTGCGCCGGAGAAGACGTCCTGTGGGTGGAGGGTCGCCCCAAGGAGGCCGGCCGCAGCGCGCTGGTGCGCTGGTCTCCCCAGGACGGGCCGCGCGACGTGGTGGCGGCGCCCTTTTCGGTGCGGACCCGGGTGCACGAGTACGGCGGGGGCTCGTACACCGTCGACGCTGGGCGCGTGTGGTTCTCGAACCTGGCGGACCAACGCATCTGGTGCATCGACGCGGGCGCAGAGCCGCGGCCGCTCACCCCCGACGATGGACGGCGCTACGCGGACGCCGTGGTGGACCGGAGCCGCTCGCGGTTGCTGGCGGTGTGCGAGGACGGCCGTGGGGACGGCGAGCCGCAGAACCTGCTGGTCTCGATCGCGGCGGACGGGGGAGAGCCCGTGCCCCTGGTCCAGGGCCACGACTTCTTCTCCAGCCCGACGCTGTCGCCGGATGGGCGTCGGTTGGCCTGGCTTTCCTGGGATCATCCCGACATGCCGTGGGACTCGGCCGGCCTCCACGTTGCGGACATCGCGGCGGACGGGAGCCTCGGTCCGTCGCGGCGCGTGGCGGGAGGGAAGGGCGTATCCGTCTTCCAGCCGGACTGGTCGGCCGCGGGAGACCTGATCTTCGTTTCCGACGAGAGCGGCTGGTGGAACCTGCAGCGCGAGCGCGCGGGCGCCGTGGAGTCCTTGTGCCCTCGGAGTGCGGAGTTCGGCCTCCCCCAATGGGTCTTCGGCATGTCCACATGGGCGGCGCTGGACGACGGGCGCATCGCCTGCGCCTTCTGCGAGGCCGGCTGCTGGCGCCTGGGTCTCCTGCAGCCCGAGAGTGGTGCGCTCGACGTGCTGAATCTGCCCTTCACCGCCATCGCCGGCCTGCGGGCCGCTGCCGGGGCCCTGGTGTTCGCCGGCGCTTCTCCCGATCGGGAGTCGTCGGTCGTTCGCCTCGACGTGGCGTCGGGCCGGTGTGAGTCGCTGCGGCCGTCGGACGACGTGCCCCTGGATCGGGCCTGGGCCTCGGTGCCCGAGGCAATCTCCTACCCCACGACGGACGGCCAGACCGCCCACGCTTTCTTCTATCCTCCGACCAGCCCCGAGTTCGAGCTGGAGGGCGGGGAGCGCCCGCCCTTGCTGGTGAGGAGTCACGGCGGTCCCACGGCGGCCACGAGCGCGGTCCTGGACCCTCGCATCCAGTATTGGACCACGCGGGGCTTCGCCGTCCTGGACGTGAACTACCGCGGCAGCAGCGGATACGGACGCGCGTATCGGGAGGGGCTGCGCGGCGCCTGGGGACAGGCGGACGTGGACGATTGTGCGGCGGGCGCCCGCTACCTGGCGGCCCGCGGCTCGGTGGATCCGGAGCGACTGGCGATCACCGGGGGCAGCGCCGGCGGTTACACGACGCTGTGCGCATTGGCCTTCGGCGACACCTTCCGCGCCGGAGCCAGTTACTACGGCGTGTCGGATCTGGAGGCGTTGGCGCGCGATACCCACAAGTTCGAGGCGCGTTACCTGGATCGCCTGGTCGGCCCGTACCCGGAACGCCGGGACCTGTACCGGGAGCGTTCCCCCCTGCATCACGCTGACGGCATCACCTGCCCGGTGATCTTCTTCCAGGGAAGCGAGGATCCCGTGGTGCCGCCGAATCAGGCCGAGGTCATGGTGGAGGCGCTGCGCGCTCGCGGCGTACCCGTCGCCTACGTGGTCTTCGAAGGCGAGGCCCACGGCTTCCGCCGCGCCGAAAACGTCAGCGCCGCCCTGGAAGCCGAACTCGCCTTCTACCTCGACGTCTTCGCCGGCAACTAAGGGGACTGTCCCTTTAGTTGCCGCGCGGGGTATGAACCCATGCGCGCAGTCGCGGCTGGCAACTAAGGGGACTGTCCCTTTAGTTGCCTTACTTGGTTTCGAAGGTCCAGATGCCTTGCCAGTCGGAGGGCGGGTTGGCTTGGAGGTGGGCCAGGCGGTCCAGGAGCAGGTCGCAGGACTTGTCGCCCCCTTCGTGGGCCGCGCGCGCCTGCTCGAACAGCTTCTGCGCGGCGGCGAAGTCGCCCTTGGCGTAGGTGTCGAGCGCCGCGGCGTGCAGCTCCAGCCACTCCTTCTCTGCGGGCTCGGCGCTTCGCTGGCCCAGGATCTGGTAGAGCTCCACCGGTTCGTGCTTGCCCTTGACGCGAATCACGTCCAGCTTGCGCACCAGGAAGCCGCCGTCGGCCGGCAGCCGGTCCACCAGGTCCTTGCTGGTGACGATCTCGGCGCCGTACTGCTTGGTCATGCCCTCGAGACGCGCGCACAGGTTCACGCCGTCGCCGGTCACCGTGTAGTCCACGCGCTGGTCGCTTCCCATCAGTCCCACGTTGACCTCGGCGGAGTGGATGCCGATGCCGATGGCCAGGCGCTCGGCGCCCACCAGGTCGGGGCGTCCCTCGCGCATCTGGCGCGTGGCTTCCTGCATGGCGATGGCGGCCTCGGCCGCGCGCAGGGGGTGGTCGTCGACGTCCAGCGGCGCGTTCCAGAACGCCACCACCGCGTCGCCGATGTACTTGTCCAGGGTCCCCCGGCTCTCGAAGACGATCCTCGTCATCGGGGTCAGGTACTCGTTGAGGAGCTTGGTGGTATCGGCCGGCCCCAGGTCCTCGGAGATGGTGGTGAAGCTGCGGATGTCGCTGAACAGCAGCGACAGGTCGCGGCGCTGGCCGCCCATCACGAAGCTCGCCGGGTCCTCGATCATCTCGCTCACCACGTCGGGCGGAACGAACTGGGCGAACGTCTCGCGGATTAAGCGTGCCTGGGCCTCGGAGGCGGAGCCGCGCGTCACCGCCATGGCCAGGTAGCTGACGGCCACGGCGAGCACCGGGTAGGCCAGCTTCACCACGATGCCGTGCTCCATGAAGAGCCACGTCGTCAGCGCCACCACCGAGCCGGCCAGGAAGAACGAGAAGATCGCGCCGCGCACGGCGGTTCCCAGCAACGGAACGGCGATCAGCGTGATCAGGGAAAGACACGCCACGCCGAGGACCTCCGCCGTGACGAGGTCGTCGCGCCGGAGCAGCACGTCGTTCGAGAGCATGTTCTCGAGCACCGTCGCGTGCACCTCGACCCCGGGTGCGTTGTTTGCGAACGGTGTGGGCCAGAGGTCGCCGATGCCGATCTCGGTGGGGCCGATCAGGACCAGCTGGCCCTTGAGCTCTTCGTCGGGCACCCGGCCCAGGATCACGTCGACGGCCGAGTAGTGCGGGAAGGTCTGCGCCCGGCCGCGCCAGTTCACCAGGATCCGCCCGCCCTCGTCGATGGGAATCATCGCGTCGCCGACCTTGAGGCCTTCGACCACCTTGCGCTCCGGCTCCCAGACCAGCTGGGCCTTCTTGCCCACCGAGAGCTCGTACATGGCCAGGGAGAGCGCCTTGTAGTAGTCGCCGCCGCAGCGGGCGATCAGCGAAGTGCGCCGCACCACGCCGTCCGGGTCCGGCCGGGCGTTGAAGAAGCCCATGCGCCGCGTAGCCCGGTTGAATCGGTCCAGGTTGGGCTCCACCGAGCTGCACTCCAGCAGCGGCGCGTTGCCGATCTCTTCCGGCACCCGCGTCACCAGCAGGCGCGACTTGCGCACCATGGGGAGCGATTGCTCCAGGGGCAGATCCACGCGGCCCGCGCCCTCGATGGATTCATCCTGGGCGGTGCGGAAGAAGTAGCCCGCCACCACCCGATCCGACTCCCGGATCGCCTCCTCCAACAGGGTGTCCGTGTCGGCTGCCTGGAGGGCGCGGTCCAGCACCATCACCACCTGGTCGTCGTCGGCGCTGCCGCCGTCGGTCAGGTGGGCCACCACGGCGCGCAGGGGCGCAATCTCGGGCGGCGTCTCAGGCTCGCTGAAGACCACGTCGAAGCCGATGGCCTCGACGCCCGCGTCCGACAGGCGCTTCACCAGCTTGGCGATGTGGCTGCGGCGCCAAGGCCAGCGTCCCAGCTCGTCCACGCTGCGGGCGTCGATGGCCACGATGGATACCGGCGCCTTCGGCTCCTGCTGGCCGCGCAGGCGGAAGCGCCAGTCGTAGGTCTGGAACTCCAGGCGGTGAATGAAGGCCGGGCCCCAGGCGAACACGCCCAAGACCGCCGAGAAGACGACCGCGCCCACCAGCCACTGGAGCCGCTTCATCCGATCCTCCCAAAAGACGAAGGCCGCCCCCGGGAGCTCCCGGGGGCGGCCTTCAGGATACCGCGGCTTCGGTCCGCCGGATCAGAATCCCTCTCCGTCGCCTTCGAACGGGGGCGTGGGCGTCGGCGTCGGCGTGGGCGTCGGCGTCGGCGTCGGCGTCGGCGTGGGCGTGGGCGTCGGCGTGGGGATCGGTATGTCGTTCAGCTCGATCGCGAGCTGGTCGATTCCCGTGTCCACGACCACGTCGATGGGCGGGGCGCCCACGTCCCGCAGGTCTACGGGCTCGGGGCGTGCGTGCGGTAGAACCCGTGCGCAGCCGCCCACCGGCGGCTCGTAGGTGCCGCTCAGGTCCGGCTCGTTGCTCTCCACCGTCACGATGCCGCTGATCACGCAGGTGTAGGTGGTGAGGGGATCGAGGATCGACCAGACGTAGAACTCGGTGCCCTTCACGCCGATCACTGCCGTGGGCGTGTGCACCTGCAGGCGCGTGGGGCCGCCGAAGGCCTCGCCCACCCGCGTGCGCATGTGGCCCGCCAGCAGGTCGAGCTTGGACGGCTCGCTGGCTGCAGCCGGGCCCACCACGTACTTGTCGATGACGAGCTCGGTCTCCTCGTCGATGGTGATGATCGTGTCGTCCACCAGAACCAGCTTGGCGCCCGAGTCGCGGCCCGTGCGGATGGTGTCACCCATCGACACGTCGCTGTCCTGCGCGGCGGCCGCGAAGGAGCCGGCTCCCCCGCTCTTGAGCTCGACGGTGCCTTCCGCCTCGGCCAGGAACCCGACGGGCTCGGCCAGCGCCGGTCCGGCCAACAGGAGCGCGGCGGTCAAGACCGCCAGCGTCCGTCCACGGTGAATCAGGCTCTGCATACTTCTTCCTCCCGCGATCCCCTGGGGGAACGCATGAATTCTCCTAGTACGTGTAAGTGACCAGGAAGCCCCCGATGTGACGCGTAAAGCGATAAAAATCGACATTCGAGCCCCAGTGCTGGAAGCGGTAGCTGACCTCGGCCGTGATCGAGTCAGTAATGGGGCGCCGCAGGACGACCCGGGCTCGCCAGATCTCGTCCCTGCGCTGGTCGGTCTGCAGCTCCGTGATCAGGCCTATCGAGCTGACCTCGGTGTAGCTGCGGTCGTCGTACTCGCCCTCCAGCTGCAGGTACAGCTCCCAGGGCAGGGGCTGGCCGATCAGGATGTTGGCCACCGGGCCGTGGGCATCGAAGTCGCCCCCGTCCGTGGTCTCACTGCGCCAGCGGAAGCTTCCGCGGATGAAGCTGCGGCCCCAGCCCGTGTAGTCCGGCATGAACCAGTACTGCTCCAAGCCCACCATCTGGACGTTGCCGTCGCGGTCCAGCGGATCGATGCGGCGCTCATTCTGGAACGGGAACGGGTAGACCCTCAGCGGGATGTCCCTGCGGTCGCGTTTAAAGGAGCGGCCCTCCCAGCGCCACAGCACCCGGGTCAGCAGGTCCTGGCGGGGGCGCCAGCGCAGGCTGGGCTCCACCAGATGCGTGCTCCGGAACTCCTTGATGCCTGCGGGGTCGGTCCAGACGTACTCGAACGTGTAGCGGGCGTCGATGGTGAGCTGGCTCGTCAGCTCGTAGGCGGCGATCCCGAAGGCGCGCGTGGTGAGCAGGTCGAAGTCGCGGTTGTCGCCGTGACGCGAGGTGAAGGCGTTGGCGCCGATGCGCAGGTTGAACTTGTCACCCCGGACCACGTCCCAGTCGGCGCCCACCTCGGCGATGATCCGGTAGTCATCGTCCCGGTCGCGGGAGAAGGTGTCGTCTTCGCCCGCGATGTTGGCGTTGCTGTCGAACGCCATGCCGGCGGAGGCAAAGAACGACCAGGGGCGCGGATCGGCTCGGCCGGTGGCCTGCCGCGCCATGGCGCCCAGCATGGTGTCCGGCTCCAGCTGCTCGGCGCGCCGGAAGTGCTCCTCGGCGGTGGCGCGCTGGCCACGCTCCATGGCGATGCGCCCGCGCGCAAACTCCACCCGGGAGGCGAGCCACGGGTCCCGGTTCACTGCCTCGGTGAGCATCGGCTCGGCTTCGTCGAGCTTCTTCTGCTCAATCAGCGCCGTGGCCAGGAAGAGGTAGGCGGCGCCGTTGCTGGGGTCGCGTTCCACCGCCTTGCGCAAGTGACCCTCGGCGGCGGCCCACTGCTTGAGCTCCAGGCTCACCACGCCCAGCGCCAGGTCCTCGTCGACGGTCTTGGTGCCGCGCGCCTGCTTGAGGATGGTGAGGGCGTCGTCCTGGCGGCCGGCGTCGATCAAGGCCTTGGCATAGGCCGACAGGATCGCGGGGTCGTCCGGCGCCAGCCGCGCCGCCGTGGCCAGGTTCTGAAGCGCCTCTTCGGTGCGGCCCAGGCGCAGGGCGCGCGTGCCGCGCTCGTAGTAGGCATCCGCGGCCGAGGTCGGCTTGACGTTCTCCAAGCCCCCCGGCTGCGCGCTCGCCGGTGCAGCGAAGACGCTCATCGCCAGTACGAGGGCGGCCAGCCCCACCACCCCAGGGAAACGCCGTCGCCAGCTCGAATACCTCATTCCGTGCTCATCCCCCGTCGGCACGCCGCTCGCAGCGCACAGGCAACCGTCGCCCCGAGACTCGCAACCCACTCTCGGAAGCTCCGGGTATTCCAGCAGTAACCGGTCAAATCGTACCACTTCCGGGCCTGCCCCGGCTCCCCCTGTGAGGCCGCCCGGGGGGTTGGTCCGCCAATTGCCACTTTCGTGAGAGGTGTGGTCCGGGCCCCTGTTCGCGCAGGGGGGCAACTTAAAGCGGATTGGAGTGGACATGCGTCGGATTCGATTCGGTTGGAGCGTGCCGGTGCTGGCCGGGGCCCTGATGTTGCTGGGGCCGGTGAGCGTTTCCGCGGTCGGGTTGGACCCCACGCCTCCGCGCATGGACACCGAGAACTTCATGCTGGGCGAGTCGCCGTATCTCCTCGATGACGTAACGCCGGTGGACCCCGGCACCAACGCGCCCGGCCCGCCCGACGCGCTGACCCAGTCGCTGTATCTGCCGGACATGTACGGCAACCGCTTCATCAAGCTAAGCCCCTCCGACTACACGGCGAACGCCGTACTCGACGAGATCATGCCCCCGGGCGGCATCAGTCCCACGAATCCCCTGGAGGCGGAGTGGGACTTCGACATCATGTGGAACGGGAATATCAACGGCGATCCGTGGATGGACGCAATGGACAGCATCTGCATGTCCGACGGCAGCGGCTGTGACCTGATGAAGAACGGCGAGGGAGAGATCAAGCTCTTCTTCGTGGTCTGGGACGTGCGCTGGATCGAGGAGGCCAACCCGGACTTCATCAACTCGCCGTCGCTGCTGGACGGCTTCCCGGTCGGTGGGGTCACAGCCGCGGATCCCGTCAACGCCCCGGTCTCGGACCCCATGCACGCGGACAACAGCGTCAAGCCGGGTTTCATGCCGTTCGTGGATGTCCTCAACATCGAAGGCGGTATGGGCGTCAAGTACGCCGCCGACCCGGGCGATACGGTCGCCTTCACGGCGGAATGGCTGCTCGGGGAGAACCCCCACCTTACCTACAACGGCACCCCGTTTGACGCCAACGACAAGGCACGGGTCGGCTACTCCCTCTTCGTCTATCGCGTGCCCGAGCCGGGCACCACGCTGCTGCTGGTGTCGGGTCTGATCGGGCTGGCGGCCCTCGGCCGTCGCCGCGCCTAGCGGCGGAACTCAGCGCCAGGCGAAGACCGGCGCGTCCAAGTGCGCCACGCGGGTTTCCAGCCCGCGCAGCGCCACCTCGCGCAGCTGGTAGAGGATCGCCGCGGTCGGTGCGTGGATGTCGGTGCGCACCATCTCGATGGGGATGAAGAC
The DNA here is from genome assembly GCA_947260035.1 of uncultured delta proteobacterium. Classification (GTDB taxonomy): domain Bacteria; phylum Myxococcota_A; class UBA9160; order UBA9160; family JAFDET01; genus JAFDET01. Next base: position 17,475 of record CAMYOO010000035.1, on the reverse strand, counting down.
CAGCGGGCGGTCGCTCTCGGGGATGCGCCGGAAGCCCGGTACCCCGGGCCTCTCCAGGGCTCCCAGCGGCACCCGGTAGGCCTCGGCCACCTCGGTGGGGTCGGGCGCGATCGCCGCCCCGGAGCCACCCCACACCACCACCGGCGTGATCCGGAAGCCCGAACGGGTGGGGTAGTCGTCCAGCAGGCCCAGGATCCGCTCCGGAGCCAGCTCCAGCCCCAGCTCCTCGTGCAGCTCGCGCAGCGCCGCCTGGGGCGCTTCTTCGCCCGGGTCCACCCGGCCCCCCGGAAGCGCCCACTGGCCGCCGTGGTTGCGCAGGCTGGAGACGCGCCGGGTGAGCAGAAAGCAGGGCTCGCCCCGGGCGTCGTCCACCAGGGTGCAGGCCACGGCGGCGGCGCGCAGCTCGCCCGCGTCCACGGCGCGGCGCTCGAAGCGCGCCAGGTTCTCGCGCACCCGGGCATGGAGGGCGTCGTCCAGTCGCGTCACGCTGCTAGCCGGTGTGCAGGCCGCCGTTTACGCCGATCACCTGGCCGGTGACGTAGCTGGCGTCCTCGGAGCACAGGAAGGAGACCACGCCCGCCACCTCCTGGGGCCGTGCCGTGCGGCGCAGGGGGATCTGCTCGGCCAGGATCCCCGTGGGGAGGCCGGCGGTCATATCGGTGTCCACGAAGCCCGGCGAGACGCTGTTGACCAGCACGTTGCGGCTGCCGTACTCGCGGGCCAAGGCGCGGGTGAACCCGATCAGGCCCGCCTTGGTCGCCGCATAGCTCGACTGCCCGGCGTTGCCCATCTCGCCCGTGACCGAGGCCACGTTCACGATGCGGCCCCAGCGCCGGCGCAGCATGCCGCGGATCGCGGCTCGCGTGACCCGGAACGCACCCGACAAGTTCGTCTCGATTACCCGCTCCCAGTCCTCGTCGGAGATCCGGGGCAGCAGCTTGTCCGCCGTGACGCCGGCGTTGTTCACCAGCACGGAGAGAGGGCCCTCGCGTTCCAGGGCCGGCACGAGCTCCGCCTGGGTCGCCTCCCTCGAGGCCACGTCGAAGGGCAGCAGCAGCGCCTCCCCGCCCGCCTCGCGGATCTCGTCCAGCAGCTTCTCGGCGGCGTCCCGGTTCGAGCGGTAGTTGATCCAGACGCGGAAGCCGTCCTCGGCCAGGCGCCGCGCAACGGCCGCACCGATGCCGCGGCTGGCGCCGGTCACCAGGGCATTGCGGGGTTCGGACTCGGCCACGGGGCTCACCTCCGCTCGAATCCTAGCCTGCATTTCTCAGCGGGGTTCCGGGAGCCGGCGCTGCCGCTAGCGGGGCGGGAAAAGCTCCGGCCGATCGGCGCGCCGGTAGGTGACCAGGAACAGGGTCGCCCTGAACTCGTAGGCGCGGGCCATCACGTAGTCGCGCTGGAACGATTCGCTCTTCGTCCAGCCGGCGAAGAACGAATTCGAGGTGACGTAGGGCGCGAAGAACTCCGCGTCGCCCTCGCGCAGCACCCCGACCCGGATGCGTTTCGGGAGGAGGTCACCGCGCTGGCGGGGGCGGCGGCCGGGCGTGCGCCCGCGCTGGAGATGGCGGCCGTCTGGCGCCGGCAGGTGGCCGCGGAGCTCGCGGCGCTCCAGACGGCATCGGTCGCCAACTGGCAGCTCGCGCCCAGCGAGCTGCGGCTCTGTGCGCTGGCAGCCCTTGCCGGCCGCGAGTAACGCGCCAGCCGCGCGACTTCTCGGAGGGCTAGGCTCCGGCGCTGTGGGCGACGTGCGCGAGCGCAGGGTTCCGGGGTCGCAGCCCGGCATCGAGATTGCCGTTCTCGACTGGGGCGGCAGTGGCCCCCTCGCTCTGCTGCACCACGCCAACGGTTTCTGCGCCGGGCTCTGGGACGAGGTGGCGGTGGGGCTGCGCAGGCGCTTCCGGGTCCTGGCCATCGACGCGCGCGGGCACGGCGACTCCTCCAAGCCCGAGTCGCCCGAGGCCTACGCCTGGCACCACTTCGTCGAGGACCTGGAGTGCGTGGGCCGGCGGCTGGCCGATGACGAGGGCGGGGGGTGCATTGGCCTGGGCATCGGCCACTCCTTCGGCGGCGCGGCGCTGCTCACGGCGGCGGCACGGCGCCCCGAGCTGTTCGAGTCGCTGCTGCTGCTGGATCCCGTCCTGATCGGGGAGCTTCCGCGACCCCACGTGCCGAAGGGCATCGATCCCGGCGTTCACCTTGCAGAGCGCACGCGGCGACGCAGGGCGGTGTGGCCCTCGCGCGCGGAAGCGCTGGAAGCCTGGGAGAACCATGCCTTCTACGTGGCCTGGACCCCCGAGGCGCGGCAGCTGTTCGCGCGTTGGGGCCTGCGCGATCGTCCCGACGGTCAGGTGGAGCTCAAGTGTCCGCCCGCGGCGGAGGCCGCGGTCTTCGAGAATGGGGGCACGCTCTTCCCGCTGGACGAGGTGCATCGTATCCAGGTGCCGACGCTCTTCGTGCATGCCGACCGGGGAACCTTCGCCCTCGATACCTACCGGCTTCTGGCGGAGCGCATGCCCCGCGGTCGCGTCGAGTCCCACGGCCTGGGACACCTGATGGTCATGGAGGATCCGCGGGCGGTCGTCGAGATCGCAGTTTCCTTCGCCGACGCCGCTCAGGACTCGACGGGGTAGTTGCGGGAGGTCCAGCCCGCCCAGCCCTCGGCGAGGGAAACCACCCGGGTGAAGCCCATCTCCTGGAGCGTGCGCGCGGCCAGCGCGCTGCGGTTGCCGCCGCCGCAGTAGAGGATCAGCGGGCGCGCGCGCTCCGCCAGCCACGGGTCGCGCTTGTGGTGGGTCAGGTCGGCCTTCACCTCCAGGAAGCCGCGGGGCACCAGGCGTGCACCGGGAATCCGGCCCGCCGCGAACTCGTCGGGCTCGCGCACGTCGAGGAAGTGCCAGCCTTCCCGGCCCGCAGCCTCGAGGATGCGCAGGCCTTCCTCGGCGCGGATCTCCTCCACCACGGCGAGCGCCTCGCGTACGAAGTCGTCCAGGCTCCGGGACACGCTTCAGCGCTCCTCGGAGACCCAGTCGCCACTGCGGCCGCCGCTCTTGCGCAGCAGGCGCACCTCTTCGATGCGCATGCCGCGATCCACGGCCTTGCACATGTCGTAGATGGTGAGCGCGGCAACGGACACGGCGGTCAGCGCTTCCATCTCCACGCCGGTCTTTCCCGTGGTGCGCGCCACGGCCCGGATCTCGATGCAGCTGTGTGCCTCGTCCGGCTGCGCCGTCACCTGCACGTCGCTCAGCGGGATCGGGTGGCAGAGGGGGATCAGCTCGCTGGTGCGCTTGGCGGCCATCACGCCGGCCAGCTCCGCCACGGTGAGCACGTCGCCCTTGGCCACGTCGCCGGCGACGACCAGGGCCAGCGTCTCGGGCAGCATGCGCACCCGGCCGGCCGCCTCGGCTTCACGTGCCGTCTCCGGCTTGTCCGAGACGTCCACCATGCGCGCGCGGCCTTCGGCGTCCAAGTGGGTCAAGCGTGCTGCGTCGTCGGGCTTGGCCATTCACCGCACCAGGATGCCGCCGTCTACGGGGATCACGGTCCCCGTGACGTAGGCCCCGGCTCGTGAGGCCAGGTAGATGGCGACGCCGGCCATGTCCTCGGGCTCGCCGATGCGACCCATGGGGCAGGACGCGATGATTCCGTCACGGAAGTTGTCCAGCGTGGCGGCCATCATCTTGCTCTCGAACGGGCCGGGCGCCACCGCGTTCACGGTGATGCTCGGAGCCAGCTTCGAGGCCAGGTGGCGGGTGAGGTGGTGGACGGCCGCCTTGCTCGAGGAGTAGGCGTAGGTGTCCAGCAGGGGAGCCTGCAGGCCGTCGATGGATCCAATGTTGATGACCCGGGCGGGATCACGCTGCGCCGAGCCCTTCTCCAGCAGGGGAAGGCAGGCGCGGGTCAGGTGGAAGATGGCCTTGACGTTCAGGGCCAGCACCTTGTCCCAGGCGTCGTCCGGGTATTCGGCCAGCGGCGCGCCCCAGTTGGCGCCTGCGTTGTTGACCAGCACGTGGAGCTCGGACTCGCGATCCGCCAGCGCGGCGGCGAGCCCGTCGTTGCCGGCCTGGGTCGAGAGGTCCGCCGGCAGCGCGATGCAGGTGCCCGACTTGGAGAGCTCCGTCGCGACCTGGTTGCAGACATCCGCTTTGCGCGACGAGATGTAGACACGCGCGCCTCCCTCGACGAAGCCGCGCGCGATCATCAGCCCGATCCCCCGCGAGCCTCCGGTCACGCACACCACTTTATCTCGCACCGAGAAGAGATCCTGAACCATCACTTCGTCCTCGCAATGAAGTCCGCCACCACCCGGGCCAGCTCTGGTCCGCAGTCCTCCTGCAGGAAGTGGCCGCCGCCTTCGATCGTGGTGTGCGGCTGTCCCTGCGCGCCCGGGATCGGGTCGCGCAGCCGCTCCGCCAGGTGCCCGAGCACCGGATCCTTGTCGCTGAACGCGGTGAGGAAAGGCTTCTCGAAGCGGCGCAGCGACTCCCACGCCCGCCGGTTCGCTTCGGATGCGGGGTCGTCGGGGCGGATGGGCACCAGGGCCGGGAACTGGCGCGCTCCTGCCTTGTAGGACTCATCGGGGAAGGGCGCGTCGTAGGCGGCCATCACCTCCGGCGAGAGCTCGCTGGTGGTGGCGCCCTGCAGGATCCCGCCGATCGGGAGCTCCGGCACCTCCTGGGAGAATTTCAGCCACTGCTCGAAGGCGGGGCCGGGGCTGCCGTCGTCGCCGGTGGACAGCATCGTGTTGGCGGCCACCACTCGCGCGAAGCGCTCCGGATGCTCGGCCACCAGGCGCAGTCCGATCAGTCCGCCCCAGTCCTGGCAGGCCAGGGTGATGTCGCGCAGGTCCAGGGCCTCGATGAAGCCTCGCATCCAGTCCACGTGGCGCTGATACGTGTAGTCCTCGCGCTGCGCGGGCTTGTCGGAGCGGCCGAAGCCCACCAGGTCCGGCGCGACGGCGCGCTGCCCGGCGTCCGCCAGCACGGGAATCATGGTCCGGTAGAGGTAGGACCAGGACGGCTCACCGTGGAGCATAAGCACCGGCGCGGCATCCGGCGGGCCCTCGTCCACGTAGTGGATCCGCAGCTCCCCCAGATTCGTGTAGTGCGGCTCGAAGGGGTAGCCGGGCAGGCCGGCAAAGCGCGCCTCCGGCGTGCGCAGAATCTCCATCGGTCACCTCGTCCCACCCGCCCGCGCAAGGGATAGCGCAGGCGGAGGGGAGGGCGCCGCTGACGCCTACATGGAGTCCAGGATAGCGGCGCGCTTGGCCTGGAACTCGTCCTCGCTGATCAACCCCTCGTCCAGCAGCGCCTTCAGCTTGCGCAGCCGCGCGGTCGGGTCGTCGGCCGGAGCAGCGGCCGGAGCGGGAGCGGGGACGGGATCCCGGTTCGGGTCCAGGGGGCGGGTCTCCGGCGGCGGGATGTCGTCGGCCGTGTCGGTCAGGTCCAGCGCGTCGTCCATCTCGAATTGCATGTCGTTGAGGCTGTCCTCCAGCTCGCGCATCTGGAAGCCCTGCTGCACCTCATCGCCGACCACGAACGCCTGGCCGCCCGAGCCGCGCTCGGGCTCGATCACGAACTCCTCGTCCGGCGGCGCGGTGTCGGACAGCCCCAGCATGGTGGCGTTTGCGTCCTGGTCCTGGGGCATCATTCCCATGGTCTTGAGGTGCGAGGCGAAGTCGGCCTTGAGGCCCAGCTTCGCCGGGTGCTCCTCGCTCTGGCAGAACTCCAGCTGGAGCTTGCCCACCGCGATCACGTCTCCCGGTTTGAACGGGGCCTTCTGGGAGACTCGATTTCCGTTCACGAAGGTGCCGTTGCCCGTGCGGTAATCGCCGACCTCGAAGCGGCCGTCCTCGTTCGAGAGGTGGGCGTGCTTGCGCGACACCTCCTCGTCGTCGAGGGCCAGGTCGTTCTCCGGCGAGCGACCGATGGACAAGGTCCGGGTGTCCCAGACCAGGATCCGGCTCGGCTGCTCCGGGTTCTTGAGAATGAAGTACAGGTGGGCCATGACGCGCTCCGCGGCTATACGCCCTGGCATATCGGCAGAACGCTCGCGAGGCTGAGTGGCTTGTGCGACCGCGGCGCCCCCTCACGCGCGCGCAACGGCCGTTGCAAGCCTTCGAAAGCAACGGGGTTCCAGCGTCCGATCCGGGTTGCCCGCGGGGTCCCAGGGGGGATCTCCTCCGTTTGACAGGCGCCGAGCGGTTCACAGCCTTGAAACCGGCGCGGGAGGGAACCCGCGCGGGAGGTTCGATCCATGCGACTGCTTTCGTACGACCCCTGGAATGCGATGCAGCATCTCCAGACGGAAATCGAGCGTGCCTTCGAGCAGCCTCACGGCTTCGGCTTGTCGGGCCGTGGCGCCTTCCCTCCGGTGAACGTGTTCCGTGGGAAGGACGGCTACGTGGCTCGCTTCGAGGTGCCCGGGCTGGCTCCGGAGGATCTCTCGATCGAGACCCACGGCCGCACGCTGACCGTGTCGGGCAAGCGCGAGAAGCCCGAGCCCGCAGAGGGCAGCATCCACCGGCGCGAGTGCTGGACGGGAGAGTTCTCCCGCTCCCTGCAGCTCCCCGAGGATGCCGCAACCGGAAACGCCAGCGCGGAGTGCAAGCACGGTGTGCTCACCGTGAGCATTCCCCACCGCGAGGAAGCCCGGCCACGGCGCATCAACGTGCAGGCCAGCTAGGAGGAACGAGTCATGGCGAAGGATGTCAGCGTCAAGCAGCCCACAGCCCAGGAGGGAACCCGCCCGGGCCGCACCTACCAGCCCAATGTGGACATTGGTGAGCGCAAGAATGCGGTATGGATGTCCGTGGACCTGCCGGGTGTCGACGAGAAGAGCGTGGAGGTCGGTCTCCACGACGGTGTCCTCACCATCGAGGGCAACGTGTCGCCGGCCGACTACGAAGATCTCCAGCCGATCTACTCCGAGTACAACGTGGGCAACTTCGAGCGCAGCTTCCGCGTGTCGAACCGCCTCGATCCCAAGGGCATCGAGGCGCGCATCGAGAACGGCGTGCTGCACCTGATGCTGCCCAGGTCGGAGGAGGCCCGTCCTCGTACCATCGCGGTGCGGGCGGGGTGAGCGCCGGGGGCGTCGGGCGTGATGCGCCTGACCCCCGGAGCACCAGAACGACATGAACGATCTCTACGCGCTCCTGGAGGTGCCGCGCGAGGCCGACGCGGAGGCGATCCGCAAGGCCTACCGGGGTCTTGCGCGTCGCTACCACCCGGACCTGAATCCGGGTGACGCCGCCGCCGAGCAGCGCTTCAAGGAGATCTCCGAGGCCTACGCCGTCCTCTCCGACGAGGACAAGCGGCGCAGCTACGACGAGTTCGGCGCGGAGTCGCTGGAGTCGGGCTTCGACCCCGAAGCCGCTCGGCGCATGCGCGAGGCATTCGGCGCTCGCTTCGGCGGGCCCGGTGCCGGCCACGCGGGCGATCCGTACTCGTTCGGTGACCTGGACGACGTGCTCTCCGGCCTGTTCGGCCGAACGGCCCACGGGTCCGATCCGAATCATCCAGGCTTCGCCATGCGCGGCCCCGACGTGCAGGCGGAGCTGGAGCTGGATTTCCTGGAAGCCGCGCGCGGTGGCGGGAAGCGCTTGCACCTGGCACGGCCGTCGGCCGACGGCGATGTGGTGCAGGACGTGGTGACCGTGCGGATTCCGCCGGGCGTGGCCGACGGCGGACGCATCCGCCTGCGGGGCAAGGGCGGGGAGGGCCTGGGCGGTGGGCCCGCGGGCGACCTCTACGCGCACGTGCGCGTGCGACCCCATGCCTTCTTTCGCCGCGAGGGCAGTGACCTCCATCTGACGCTGCCGGTAACGCTCAGTGAGGCCGTGCTGGGAGCCAAGGTGGAGGTGCCCACCCTCGACGGGCGCGCCACGGTAACCATTCCGCCGGGCACCGACGGGGGCGCTCGCCTGCGGCTGAAGGGAAAGGGAGTGTCCTCGCCCGGCGGCGCCGCGCCCGGTGACCTGTACGTGGAGGTGCGGATCCGCATCCCGCGCGACCTGGACGACGACGCGCGCAGCGACGTGGAGCGCATGGCGCGCTTCGAGCCGGAGTCGCCTCGCGAGGAGCTCTTCCGGTGAGGCGCGTGGGTATCGTGGAGGTGATGCGCTTCCTGGACGCCGACGACGGCGACTGGTTCACGGAGCTGCGTCGCGAGGGCCTCTTCCCGGAAGAGGAGTTGACCCCCGAACAGGCCGACGACCTGCGCCTGGCGGCCCTGCTGATGCGCGAGCTGGGCGTCAACCCGGCCGGCGTCGACGTCGCCCTGCACCTGAGGCGCCGGCTGCTCTGTCTCGAGGAGCGCATGCGCGCCGTGCTGCGCGAGCTGGCCGAGCCAGGCGGCGCTCTCGACGGAGATCGAACCCCCCGCTAGCGTTCGCCCTTCCACCGGGGAGACGCGTCATGGCATCCGTCGTCGGCAACTGGTCCGAGGTCATCCGGACCCAGAACCTGTCCAGCGACAAGGAGATGGACGGCGTCTCTCGCTGGCTCCTGATCACGCGCGCCAGCGTCTTCCCGATGACCCTGACGTCGGCCCTGGTGGGCGGGCTCCTGGCGCTGGCCGGGCCCACGCCCGTCACGCTGTACTGGCTCTTCTTCGCCGAGGCGTTGGTGGGATTGCTGCTGGCCCACGCGGCCAACAACATGATCAACGACTACTTCGACCTGGCCGGTGGCGTCGACTCCGACGACTACGTGCGCGGCCAGTATGCGCCGCACCCGATCCTCTCGGGCCTGATCTCCAAGGGCGGCCTGGTGACGGCGATCGCCCTGGTCAACCTGATCGACCTGGCCATCCTGGTGCACCTGACTTCGGTGTGGGGCTGGCCGGTGGTCGCGTTCGCCCTGTCCGGGCTCTTCATCAGCGTCTTCTATGTGGCGCCACCGCTGAAGCTCAAGCACCACGGGCTCGGCGAGCCGGGCGTATTCATCGTGTGGGGCCCGCTGATGATCGCCGGCACCTTCTTCGTGTCGACGGGGCAGCTTCCGTCCTGGGTGTGGGCGGCCAGCATCCCCTACGCGATCCTCGTGACCACGGTCCTGTTCGGCAAGCACGTGGACAAGCTGCCGGCGGACTCCGCCAAGGGCATCCACACGCTGCCCGTGATCCTGGGCGACGAACGCGCCCGCAGGATCAGCCAGGTGTTGATGGTCTCGTTCTTCGTGGCGGTGGTGCTGCTGGTGCTGACCGGGATCTTCGGTGTCTGGACGCTGGCGTCATTCGCGGCCGTGCCGCGCCTGCTGAAGGTGATGAAGGTGTTCGGGCAGCCGCGGCCCGAGGAGGCGCCGCCCGGCTATCCGATCTGGCCGCTCTGGTACGTTGCGTGGGCCTTTACCCTTACCCGGCTCGCGGGGGGGCTGCTGATCCTGGGCCTGATCGCGAACGCGATCTATCCGATCTTCCTATAGGTTCCCTTCAGCAGATCGGATGGCGCGAGGGGTATCCTGCAGGGGCGATGCCGGATGCCCCCCCCGATTCCGCATGCCCGGTAGCATCGCGCGCTCGACCCCGTGGCGCCCCTGCGCAGCGGCGACCCCCACGCATTCGAGGAATTCTACGCCCGCTACTCCCCGCGAGTACTCGCCTTCGCGCGTGGTCGGGCCCCGGGCGAAGCCGGCGCCCAGAAGCTGACCGAGGCGATTCTCGAGCAAGTGATCCGCATGCTGGCGCAGGGTGTTCCCGGGGATTCCCTCGATGTCCTGGCGATGGAGGCGGCCCGCCGTCTGCAGAAACGAACTCATTGAGCCAGGATACGCCCCAGGGGCGGGCGGATCCGGAGGGCCGGCGTGGTAGCCTCGTCGGGCGTGAGCGCGATCCCCTGGTCCGACATCGACACGATCTTCCTGGATGCGGGCAACACCCTCGTCTCCATGGACTTCGGTTGGGTCGCGCGCGAGCTGGCCGAACGCGGCGTCGCCTGCGAAGTGGAGGACGTGCAGCGGGCCGAGGCCGCCGCGCGCCCGGCCGTGTCCGAGGCGGTGAGCCACGCGGGAGCCACGGAGGGTGATGACACCTTTGCGTTCCTGCTGCGCACGGTGTTGGGCCGGCTGGATGCGGCGTCGCACCTGGAGGAGGAGCGGCGCGCGCTGCTCGCGCACGAGCTGGCGCCCGTGCTGCGCTCCGGCGGCTCCCTGCGGCTGTGGTGCTGGGTCATGCCCCGGGTGCCGGAGGCGCTCCAGGCGCTGCGGGATCTGGGGCTTCGGCTCGTGGTGGTCAGCAACTCGGACGGATCGGTGGAGGAGATCCTCACGCAGCTCGATCTGCGCGAGCACTTCGAGCACGTGGTGGACTCACACCGGGTCGGCTTCGAGAAGCCCGACCCGCGCATCTTTCACCACGCCCTGGAGGCGTCGGGCGCCCGTCCCGATCGCACCCTTCATGTGGGCGACATCTACCACGCCGACGTATCCGGCGCGCGTGCGGCGGGCGTCCATCCGCTGCTCCTGGACCCCTTCGGCGACTGGCCGCAGGTCGACTGCGAGCGCGCCGAGGACATCTTCAACCTGGCCGAACGCCTGCAAGCCCTGCGCGGCTGACCCGCCCTAGGCGTGGGCGCTGGGGCGGGCGGCGGTGGATTCGAACCAGCGGCGCAGGTGGGGGGCGTCCGCCGGCAAGGGAAAGCCGGCGAAGCGCCGGCCGTAGTCGAGCGCTCCGAAGCCGAAGATGTCGGCCATGCTGAAGCGGTCGCAGGCCACGAACTCGTGCTCCGCCAGCCGCGTGTCCAGGCGCTTCAGGAAGCGGAGCGCTCCCTCCCGGAACGGGACCTCGGCGCCGGGGATCATCCGGCCCAGAGGCGGGCCCCAGTCCACCGGGATGTAGAGGCGCTGCTCCAGCCGGCGCAGCCACATCTCGATCTCCGCGCGCTCCAGGGCAGTGGCGCCCAGCAGCGGCGGCTGTGGGTGAAGCTCTTCCAGGTAGCGGATGATCGCCATGGACTCGGCGAGCGCGCTGCCGTCGTCGAGCTCCAGCACCGGGACGTTGCCGAAGGGGTTCCTGCGCCTGAACTCGGGGGTGCGCGTCTCGCGCACCTCCACGTCGTCGATGCGGACGGTCGCGAGCGGAACCTCGAGGCCTTTCTCGGCCAGGTACATCCGCACCCGCCGGGGGCTCGGCGCCGTGCCGCCCGCGTCGGTCCAGAGCTTCACCGCAGCTCCGGCGGGCCTACTTCACCTGGATCGTGGCTCGAACGATGGCCAGCGGCTCGGAGGTGCTCCCGCTCTCACTGCCGCGCTGCTCCAGGGCCTTGAGCGTCTCCTCGCCGTCGCCCACCTGGCCGAAGATGCTGTGCTTGTCGTCGAGCCAGGGCGTCGGCACGAAGGTGAGGAAGAACTGGCTCCCATCGGTGCCGGGTCCCCGGTTGGCCATGGACAGCAGGCCGGGCCGGTCGTGGCGCAGCCCCGGATCGAATTCGCCGTCGTACTCGTAGCCCGGGCCGCCGGTTCCGCTGCCCAGCGGGCAGCCGCCCTGGGCCATGAACTCGGTGATCACGCGATGGAAGGCGAGCCCGTCGTAGAAGCCGAGCCGCGTCAGGTAGATGGTGCTGGCCACGTGCCGCGGGGCTACGTCCGGGCGCAGCGTGACCGAGATGGGGCCATGGCTCGTCTCCAGCTCCCAGAGATAGGTGCGCTCCGGGTCGAACGTGCAGTCCGGGGGGGCGGCCAGCCGGGTGCGCCAATCCGAGGCGCCCGTGTCTACGCCCTGCTCGGCGATGAAGGCATCGATGCTTGCAATCGGGTCCGTACTCACTTCTCACCTCCTAGCAGCCGGAAGAATCCGGTCTGCACGGTTCCATCGCCCAGGGGCATCAGCTCGCGCAGGGTCGCATGAAGCGACGGCAGCGCAAGGTGGCGGTCCAGATCCTCCTGGCTCACCCACTCTTCCACCATGGCGAAGCGCGTAGGCTCGTTCCGCTCCTGCCACAGGTCGTAGGAGACGCATCCGGGCTCGCCCTGGGTGGGGCCGACCATCTCCGCCAGTGCGCGACGCTGGAACTCCTCTACGTGCTCGGGCTTCACCTTGAACTGCGCGATCACGCGCACGTGCTCATCCGCCATGCTTCCGGTGCTCCTCTTCAGTGACTTCGTTCAGGGGACCAGCAGGACCTTCCCGAGGTTCTTTCGGTCCTGGATGTAGTGATGGGCCTCGGCGGCGCGATCGAAGGGAAAGCGCTGATCCACCAGGGGAGACAGCGCGCCTTCGGTCGCCCACTCGAGCAGCGTCTCGGTCCATTCGCGGATGCGGGCCGTCTCGTCCCACAGGTGGCCCACGTTGACGCCGAACACGCCCTTGTTGGCGCTCATCAGGGCGGGTGGATTGAAGCGCAGCCAGGGGGTGCGGAAGAGGGCGCGGCCCACGGCCAGCAGGTTCCTCGTCTTGCCCGGGGAAGCGGCCGACATTCCGAACATGCCCAGGCGTCCGGTGGGGGCCAGGCAGCGGTAGCTCTTGGCGAAGGAGGAGCCGCCGACGGCGTCGAGGGCCAGCTCGACACCACGCCCCGAGGTCAGGTCCCGGACGCGCGCCTCGAAGTCCTCGGTCGTGTAGTCGATACAGGCCCCGACTCCGATCGACTTCAGGAAGTCGTGCTTGCGCGCCGAGGCGGTTCCGATCACCCGCGCCCCCAGCTTGGCGGCTATCTGGATGGCGGCGATGCCCACCCCGCCGCCCGCCGAGTGCACCAGCACCGTCTCGCCGGGCTTCAGGCTTCCCATCACGACCATGAGCTGGTACGCGGTCACGTAGTTGACCGGAAGAGCGGCGCCCTGATCCGCATCCATGCCGTCGGGGCGCGCAAAGGCCTGGGCCTCCGGAACGCAGACCACGTCCGAGTACCCGCCGAAGCGGCACAGGGCGATGACGTCGCGCCCGATCCAGTCGGTTTCGACATCCGAGCCCACGGCATCGACTCGTCCGGACACTTCGTAGCCCGGCACCACCGGCATGGGCGGCAAGTCCGGGTAGATGCCGAGCCGTCCCGCCACGTCGGCGAAGTTGACTCCGCTGGCCTCTACGCGGATCCGGACCTCGTGGGGGCCGGGCAGCGTGTCGGGAGCCTCTCGGACCTCCAGGACTTCGGGCGGTCCCGCCTTGGTAATCCAGACCTGTCGCATGCCGCGCCTCCTGCCTGACCCTGCCTGGCCCGGCTTAGCTGGCCAGCTCGGCAACCGCGTCGCGGATGTCGTCGGCACTCTGATGGAAGATCGGCAGGTCGCTGCGTCTCCAGCGGACCCGTCCGTCGCGGCCTACCAGCACCAGGGCCCGCTTGGCCATGCCCAGGAAGTTCACCGCGCCGTACGCCTTGCAGACCGTGCCTCCGGCGTCGGAGACCAGGGGGAAGGGCAGCTCGTGCTTGCTCGCGAACTTGCCGTGGGAGGATTCCGACTGCGGGTTGATGGCGACGACCTGGATGTCCAGCTCGGCGAACACGTCCAGGTTGTCGCGGTAGTTGCAGAGCTGGCGTGTGCAGACGGGAGTGTCGTCGCCGGGGTAGAAGACCAGCAGCACCGGACCCGTCGCCAGGCGCGCGGAGAGCGTGACCTCGCCCGACGTGGACGGGAGCGTAAAGTCGGGTGCCGGATCCCCGACCTGGGGGCCCTTGGACATGGGGGAACCTCCGGGGCCCGAGTCTAGGCGGGGTGCCGCAGGACGCCCAGCCCGGCGTGGAGGCCGCGGCTACGCGGGCGCTTCGCCCACCGCCAGGTGCCACGCATAGGTGAACCACAGCGCGCCGTCCGCCTCCTCGCGCAGCTCGATGCCTGTGTCGACGCCGGCGCGTGCCAAGCTGCGCAGCACGGTCTCCAGCGCGTCCATGCGGAGCGGATCCGCGATGATCCGCGCCCACTCGTCGAAGCGACGCGGCGCGGTCCAGCTCTCGGATTGGGTCACGCGCAGCCCGGCATCCTCCAGCAGCGCGTGCAGCTCTGCCGCGGTGCCGCAGCGGGTGTGGGAGGGGTCGCGCAGGCGCTCCAGGGCATTGTGCAGGTTCGCGATGTCCGGGTCGGCGTGGCTGGTGAGGTCCAGCACCGCCACGCATCCGGCCGGCACGAGGATGCGCCGCACCTCGGCCAGTACGCGCTCGGGCCGCTCCACGTGGTGAAGGGCCAGGCGCAACACCACGGCATCGAAGCTGTGCTCCGCGAACGGCGTCGTCTCGGCGAGACCGCGCGCGAAGGCCACACCCGGCAGGTGCGCGGTGCGCTGCCTTGCGAGCGCCAGGCTCTCGGCGACCAGGTCCAGGCCCAGGACCCGGCGGGAACGCTCGGCCAGGGCCGGGGCCAGGACGCCGGGGCCGCACGCCAGATCCAGGACGCGGCCGGTGTCTCGGGGCAGCGCCGCGGCGACTTTTCGGGTCACCTCATCGGCGGCCAGGGCCGGCGCGGCCGCGAAGCTCTCGGCCTGGCGGGAGAACTCGCTGCGGATCCGGTCCCGGTGGTCCACGCCGGCCGGTCAGGTCACGGAGACGATGCGGATCATGTTGGTGCTGCCGGCTTCGCTGGAGATCCCCGCCGTCACCACCACCACGTCCCCGGCCTTCGCCATCCCGTGGCTGCGCGCCCACGTCACGCCGGCGTCGACCTTCTTCTCGTCGGCCGGGTCGCCGTCGTAGAGCGTCGCCGTGACGCCCCAGTTCATGGCCAGCCGGCGCACGACGTCACGCGAGCGCGTGACCGCGATGATCGGGCAGGCCGGCCGGTACTTGGAGATCTGTCGGGACGTGAAGCCGCTCTCGGTCAGGGTCAGAATGGCGGCGGCCTTCAGGTGCTCGGCCATGGTGATCGCGGCTTGGCTGATCGCCTCGGTGATCAGGGCGGTGGGGTGCGGCTCGATCTGCTGCAGGTAGCCGTACTCGCCCAGTGACTCCTCCGCCCCCAACGCCAGCTCCGACATGGTGCGCACGGCCTCCACCGGAAAGCGGCCGCGCGCGGTCTCGCCCGACAGCATCACCGCGGAGCTGCCGTCCAGAATGGCGTTGGCCACGTCGCTGGCCTCGGCGCGCGTGGGCTGCGGATTGCGCTCCATGGAATCGAGCATCTGGGTGGCGGTGATGGTGGGCTTGCCGCTTCCGACGGTGGTGCGGATGATGCGCTTCTGCACCGCGGGCACCTCCGCCGGCGCCAGCTCCACGCCCAGATCTCCGCGCGCCACCATGGTTCCGTTGGCCGCGTCCACGATGCCTTCCAGATGGTTCAGGCCTTCGCGGTTCTCGATCTTGGCGATGATGGGGATGGATCCACCGCACTCGCGCAGGAAGCGGCGGATGTTCTGCACGTCCTCGGGCCGCTGCATGAAAGATGCGGCGATGTAGTCGATGCCGTGCTCCACGGCGAAACGGAGGTCGGCCCGGTTGGCTTCGTTGAGGCCGTCCACCAGGATGGGCGCCCCCGGGATGTTGATGCCCTTGTGATTGCCGAGCTCGCCGCCGCGCACGACCACGCAACGAAGCTGGTCCGGGTGACTGGACTCCACACGCAGCTCGAGTTGTCCGTCGTCGATGCGGATCGAAGTCCCCGGTTCCACCTGACGCACCAGATCCGGAAAGGAGACGGAAACCCCGGAGGTGTCGCCCAGCTCGTCGCCGGCGAGAAGGGCGAAGGGCTCGCCCGCCACCAGCCGGATCGCACCGTCCTGCACCGATCCGGTGCGAACCTCGGCGCCCTTGGTGTCCAGCATGGTGGCCACGGGCACGCCCAGGTCGCTGGAGACCTTGCGCAGCATGTCCAACCGTTGCGCGTGGCCCTCGTGGCTCTCGTGGGAGAAGTTGAAGCGGGCCACGTTCATGCCCGCCTCGATCATGCGCTTGAGGGTATCCGGGTCCGAGCAGGCGGGGCCCACGGTCGCGACGATCTTGGTCTTGCGCATGACGCGGGCTCCGGCCATGGGAGGAGCGTAGCAGCCCTAACCGCGCCCCAGCGGTTGCATCACACCGCGGAGGGTAGGCAGTACGTAGGGTCCTTGGGGCAGTACCGCGATGCGTGCGCCGGGCCGGTTGGACAGGGCTCGTTGCACGCCGGACTCGGGGTCGGGAACAGCCTCGACGAGCAGCTCGTTCGCCGCGCTCAGGGGAAGCCCGTCGGTATACAGCAGCACCCTTGCGCGCCGCCGGGCCTGGCACAGGTGCTGGACCATCCACTGGTCCACGGCGAAGAACGAGTCGTCCGCCAGGCGCAGCTCGAAGTCGTCGGTGCCGGCGGATTCGCGGAGCAGCTTCTCGAACGACGGGCTGCCGACTCCGTCGGACAAGGCGGCACACAGAAGAATGGTGCCCCCGGGCCGAACCACCCCGGCTGCCGCCGCCACGCCCTTGATGGCCTGGTAGAAGGTGGCATCCAGCGGGTAGCCGCCTCCAGAGGTGATCACCAGGTCGGCCGGCTCCTCGAGGTCGACGCGGCACTCGGCTTCGACGAAGCGCATGGCCTGTGCGTGGGCCTCGAGCGCGTCGCCGCAGAAAATGCCCGATACCCGCCGCTGCCGATCCAGGGCCACGTTGGCGATGAAGTCGACGCCGGCGCGCTCGGCGATCTCCAGCAGGTCTTCGTGGAGCGGGTTGCCGTCCACGATGCCGGCGCCCACCCGGGCCTCGAGCATGCGGGGGCCGTGGGCGACCCGGATGGTCTCCACGGCGGCCAGGCCCGGGCAGACGGCCTTGCGCCCGCCCGAGTAGCCCGCCATCAGGTGGGGCTCCACGAGGCCCGTCAGGATCTTGAGGTCGGCTGCCAGGTAGCGCCGGTCGATCCGGACCGGGATCCCGGCGGCGCTGGTGCCCAGGTCCGCGTGGGCGCCCCGATCTCGAGCGTCGTGCTGCTCCACGTGCAGCGTGCGCGCCAGCTCGGGGCCCAGGATCTCGTCCAGCTCGTCCGGCCGGGCCGGGCGATGCAGGCCCGTGGCCACCAGCACGCTGACTGCCCGGGCCGGGATCCCGCCGCGCTCCAGGGCGTCGAGGATCGGCGGCAGCAGCAGGGCGTTGGGGACCGGTCGGGTCGCGTCGGAGACCACGATGACGGCGTTGCGGCGCCCCCGGGCCAGCACCCGCAGCGGGGGCGTGCCTGTGGGCATCTCCAAGGCCTCGCGGACCGCGCGCTCGGGCCGAGCCATGGGCGGGCCCGGAGTCTTCTCCACCACGTCGACCGGGTGACCGTCCGGGAGGGAGATTTCCAGGCTGCCGTGTCCGTGATCGAGGGCGACGCGCATGGCGGGGATTATACTCGGGGCGGCCCGGGGCCTCGGGCGTAAGGGGGATAGGTGGCGGCGGATTCCGAGTCGCGCCCGAGAGACTTCATTCGTCAGATCGTCGCCGACGATCTGCGTACAGGGAAGCACGCCGGGGTGGTGACACGCTTTCCGCCCGAGCCCAACGGCTACCCGCACATCGGCCACGCCTTCGCGATCTGCGTGAACTACGGGATCGCGGAGGAGTTCGGCGGCCGTTACCACCTTCGCTTCGACGACACGAACCCCGCGACC
>CAMYOO010000034.1 GCA_947260035.1 uncultured delta proteobacterium | reverse complement strand
CTGGCTGGGCGAGGCCCACATGCGCGGGCTGCCCGAGGGAAACCCCCTGGACCGGCTCCTGGGGACCCGCGCGGCACGAGGCCTGCTGCTGCCGAAGCGACTGGGCCGGGACCTGCTGATCCACTGCGCCGAGGAGATGAACCACCTGGCGAGCTTCCTGCCCGAGCTCTACGCGCAGGAGTCCGGCGCGTGACGTGCAGGCCGTGATGCGTGCCACGGCGCTTCTGCTGCTCACGATCGCACTGCCGGCGACGGCGGAGCGGATCGAAATCGAATGTCCGGAGGGAACCGAGTACGTGCGCATCCCGGACGAGCACGGCGGGACGGAGAAGTGCGTGACGCCCGAGGGCGTGACCATCGGGCCCTACATCTCCCGATTCTCCGATGGAAGCCTCTCTTTCTACAGCAGCTTCCGCATGCCGCGCGACGACGAGGAGTGGCTCCCCCCGGTTCCGGTGGGTCCCAAGCTCACGTGGTGGGAGAACGGCGCGCTCAAGGACGTGGGCGTCTACCGGAGCGCGCAGCAGCACGGACCGTGGATCCATCGGCGCCGCGACGGCTCCATCAAGCGGATCGAGATCTTCCGGAACGGCTGGCTGGTGGATCTCTACGGCACCTCCGGACCGATCACCCTCGACTGCCCACCGGGAACGCAGCCGCGTCATTCGGAGACACGGCAACCCCTCGCGGGCCCGCAGCACGCAGGCTCGCCCACCCCGAGGCCAAGCTCGATGGCATTCGAGAAGTGGTGCGCGAAGGCCCTTCCGGACGGGACCGAGTCGCGCCACGGACCCGCCGTCGGCATCGGCCCCGAGGGCGGCATCGTGTCGCTCTGGGAGAACCGCACCGTCTACAGCGTGTCCCAGGGCAAGAGGGTGCGCGTGGGCTGGCGTGAGGGTGAGCCCAAGCGCTGGTGCCAGACCCTGGACGGGACGGGCCTCCCCTGCCCTGACGACATCGAAGCGGACTAGAGCCCATTTCACAAACCCGGACCGAGCGAGAGGTGGAGATTCGGTCCGCTGGCAAGGCGCGCGACTGAGCCATAGCCGTAGCTACGGCGCAGGGAGCGCAACGCAGCCAGCGGGCCGAAGATCCGCCTCTCGCGACGGGAGGGTCTGTGAGATGGGCTCTAGTCGAGTGCGGCGAGCGCGTCGATCAGGCCGCGGAACGCGCGGGCCCGGTGGGAAATGCGGTCCTTCTGCGACGGCGGCAGCTCCGCCGCGGCCGCAGCCAGGTCGTCGATCCAGAAGACCGGGTCGTAGCCGAAGCCGCCGACCCCGCGCGGCGCCGTCAGGATGCGGCCTTCGCACACCCCCTGCGCGCTGCTGGCGCTCCCGTCGGGCCGCACCAGGGCCGCGTGGCACACGAAGCGCGCGCCGCGCTTCTCGCGGGGAACGTCGGCCAGCGCCTCCAACAGATGCGCCGCCCGGCCCGCATCGTCGAGCCCCGGCCCCCCGTAGCGCGCCGAGCGAGGCCCCGGCGCGCCGGCCAGGGCGTCCACCTCCAGACCCGAGTCGTCCGCCAGCGCCGGCACGCCCATGGCTTCGGCGGCCACACGCGCCTTCTGGATGGCATTGGCCTCGTAGTCGTCGCCCTCCTCCGGAAACGGCACCTCGTCAGCGACGGCGCGCAGATCCAGGCCGCACTCGTCCAGGATGGCGCGGATCTCGCGCAGCTTGCCCGGATTACTGGTGGCGACCGCAACGACGCGGCGGGTCATCGCTCCGCGGCGGCCGCGATCGCCTTGTCCTGGATGCGTCCCAGCTCGGCGATTCCGCCCATGGCCAGGCCGGTCATGGCGGTGAGCTGCTCGGGATCGAAGGGCGCGCCCTCCGCCGTACCCTGCACCTCGACGAACTTCCCGCTGCCGGTGGCCACCACGTTCATGTCCACCTCGGCCCGCGAGTCCTCCTCGTAGGGAAGGTCGAGGAGGGGGACGCCGTCGACGATCCCCACTGAGACCGCCGCCACCCGGTCGAGGATCGGCGCCCGCTCGAAGCTGCCCTGGGCCGTGAGCCGGTGCAGTGCCACGGCGAGCGCGGTCCACGCCCCGGTGATGGACGCCGTGCGTGTTCCCCCATCGGCCTGGAGCACGTCGCAATCCACCCACAGCGTGCGCTCGCCCAGGCCGTCCAGGTCGGTGACGGCTCGCAGGCTGCGCCCGATCAGACGCTGGATCTCCTGGGTGCGGCCGGACAGCTTGCCCTTTGCGGCTTCCCGATCGCTGCGCCGGTCCGTGGAGCCGGGCAGCATGGAGTACTCGGCGGTGACCCAGCCGCGGCCGCTGCCGTGCAGGAAGCGCGGCACGGTGAGCTCGTGGTGCACGGTGCACAGCACCATGGTCTTGCCCATCTCGCACAGAACCGAACCCAGCGGATTCTGCGTGAAGTCGGGAGTGAGCTTCACCGGCCTCAGCTCGTCCGGCGCCCGTCCATCGCTTCGCATCAGCTCCCCTCCCTCTCCGAGGTCCGGGGCTCCGCGAGCCCTCGCTTGGCATCGTAGCGGCGCCCGTACTCCAGCACCGCCTGGGCCAGCGCCTGGGCCAGGGCGTCGCGGCGCTCGCGCTCGCGCAACGCCTTGGCGTCGGCCGGGTTGCTGATGAAACCGATCTCCACCAGGGAGGCGGGCATCTGGACGCCCATCAAGACCACGAAGGGGGCCTGCCGTACGCCCCGGGACACCCCGCCGGAGCCGGCCATCTGCTCCTGGGCCAGGCGCGCGAAGTGCTGCGACTCGACCAGGTGCTCGGTGGCGATCAGGTCGCCCAACAGGGCCACCAGCGGGTCGCCCCGGGAGGCCGGCGGCGCCGAGCCGAAGGCCTGGTTCTCGCGCTCGGCCACGCGGCGCGCTTCCGCATCGCTGGCCTCGAGGGAGGCGAAGTAGGTCTCGATGCCGCGCGGATCTCGGGTGCGATGAGAGTTGGCATGGACGGACACGAAGAGGTCGGCGCGGGCGTCGTTGGCGATGGACGTGCGGGTCTCCAGCGGCACCGTCACATCGTCGTTCCGGGTGAGCACCACGCGCAGGCCCCGCTGCTCCAGGCGCCGGGCCACGCGCTGGGTGATGTCCAGCACCAGGTCCTTCTCCACGATCCCGCGCAGCCCGCGCGCACCTTCGTCCTCGCCGCCATGTCCGGCATCGAGCACCACGGTATCGAAGCGATCGCGCGCGTCGTCGTCGCCGTCGCCGTCGGCGGCCGCGGGCGCCGCGACCATGGGCGTGACCAGCAGCGCCGCGGCAACGACGCAACCTCGCAGACTGTACGGACCTCTCACGAGTTCCCCGATCGGTGCGACGCTACCGCACCTTGTGCCCGACGCGAGGGAAGCTTGGGCGGCGCCGCCGCCTGCAGGCGAACCAGGTCGCCGAGCGTCCGCAGCGCGGCTTCGCGCGCGCGCTCCAGCAGGTGCAGCAGCGCCTCGGCCGTGACCTCGGCGTCTCCCATGGCCCGGTGCCGAGCGCGGAAACGCAGCCCGAACCCCTCTGCCACGCGATCCAAGCCGAAGCGACGCAGCTCCGGCGCCAGGCGCCTCGCCAGCAGGCGCGTGCAGAGCGTGGGCTCGGCCAGAGGAGGCAGCGCGCAGGCCGTGAAGCCGCGCCGCACGAAGCCGGCATCGAAGCGCGCGTTGTGGGCCACGAAGACCGCCCCCGGCGTGCGGTCCAGCCAGGCCCGGAAGCTGCGCAGGGCGTCGCCTCCAGTCGGTGCGCCGGCCAGCATGGCGTCGTCGATCCCGGTGAGGCGCGTGATGGCCGGGCTGAGCGGACGGCGCGGGTCCACCAGGGTCTCGAAGCGGTCGCTCACCTGCAGGCCCTCGATCCGCACGGCTCCGATCTCGATGATGGCGGCGCGTTCGGGGGAGAGGCCGGTGGTCTCCAGGTCCACCACGGCGAAGGCGGCGCGTTCCAGGGGGGTGGCGTCCGCGCCGCCGGGCGGCAGCGGCTCCAGCGCCTCGGGGAGCAGCGGGTCGGACAGCGTGGCCCCGGGGCGCCCGAGGGCGGCCGCGACGATGGGGCGGGCCAGGCGGGGCTCCAGGGGGGCGGCAACAGCCAGCAGCCGAGCGGCGACCTCCCCCAGCGCCACGGGCGCGCCCCGGGCGCGCAGATCAGCCAGTACCTGCTTCGCCGTCACGAAAGCTCCAGCGGCCTCGACGCGAACGGAACATCCACTGCGGCTCACGCGTCCAAAGGAGGATCGGGTTGACGATGTGGGGGAAGGGCACATTCAGACTACGTGCAGCGTCGCAGAGGGTCAACCGCACCGTGACAGGCCTGGAGCCGTCTCTTATCGTCGTCCCGTGAGAACGCCCGCACTCGCGTTGCGAGCGGCGGCCCGACTGGCCCCGCTCTGCATGCTGCTGCTCGCATGGACCGGCGCGCCGTTCGCGGCCGGCGCCGAAGACGTGGCCGTGGCGCGTGGGCACCTGCCGGTTACCGGCGGCAGCGAGGCCTCGGGCGCGGTCTTCTTCCTGGCCGCGGCCGACGAAGCCGGGGCGGTGGCCGTCGGCGCGGCGCACTCCTTCGACATGGAGCGACTGGCCGCCGTGGGTGAGGTGGAGTTCCGGCGCGCCGCCGACGGCGGCCGCGTGGGGCTGTCGAGCCGCTTCTTCTCCCAGCCGGGCCGCGCCTTCCACGAGCCCGGCGCCAGCCTGCGCGGCGACTACCTGATCTTCGCCTTGGAGCTTCGCCCGCGGGACATCCGCATCCTGGAGCCGGCCACCCGACCGCTGCGCAAGGGCGAGCGGGTGCGCATCTTCGGCATCCCCTCGGACGGCCGCAGCGCCCAGGCGGAGATCGGCGGCAGCGTGGCGCGGGTGCTGGACTCGCGGGTGGAGATCGACCTGGACGGGCCGGCCGACCTGCGCGGATGGGGTGGCAGCCCGGTGCTCCGGGCCGACGACGGGCGTGTGGCCGGGCTGCTGCAAGCCGCCTGGCCCACGGCGGACACCCTGCGCGTGGGCATCGGCCCGATCGACGGTGTCGTGGCCGGAATCCGCAAGCCCCTGGACGGCGGCCTGGGGCGGCCTTTCACCGCCTTTGCCGCCGGCGCCCCGCCCGACGGCAGTCCCAGCCTGGTGGCGGCCCCCAGGGCGGCCACACGAGCCGCTCGGCCCTCCGCACCGACCCCTTCGGCCGCCTCACCCTCGGCCCGCCAGCCGTCTCCGGCGCGGGCCGTCCCGGCCGCAAGCCACGGCAAGCTGCGGGTGCGCATCGAGCATCCGGCGAATGACAGCGTGGTCGGAGACGCGGCCGGCGCCTTCATCGCCGGGCGCGCGCTGGCTCTGTCCGGGGAGATGAAGCGCTTCGACGTGATGCTGGTCATCGACACGTCGGGCTCGACGTCCCAGCCCACCGGCGTCGACGTGGACGGCAACGGCGTGGTGGGCACGCCGCGGCTGGGCGCGTTGGGGGGCTTGCTCGATCTGGGCAGCACCGACCCCGGCGACTCGATCCTCGCGGCGGAGATCGCGGCCGCACGGCGCCTGCTGTCGGGCCTCGACCCGCGCACCACGCGGGTGGGCCTGGTCACGTTCGCCGGCGAGCCCGTCGAGTCGGACCCGGGATTCTTCGGGTCGGCGCCGCGCGTGCGGCGGGCCGCCGTCACCGAAGAGTCCCTCACCCCGGACTATGTGCGCGTGCAGCGCGCCCTGGACCGGGTTCGCCAACGCGGGCCGCGCGGCATGACCCACATGGCCGCCGGCGTCGATCGCGCCACCATCGAGCTGCTCGGCCTCACCGGGGCCGTCTCCAAGCCGGACCCCACCAGCGAGAAGATCGTGCTCTTCTTCACCGACGGCGCCCCCACCCTGCCCTACCAGGGCTTCGAGTCGGACAACGTGCGCGCGGTGCTGCGGGCCGCGCAGCGCGCCAACCGGGCGGGCGTGCGGATCCACTCCTTCGCGATCGGCCCGGAGGCCCTGGCGGGACCCATCTCCACCGTCGAGATGGCGGCCATCACCGAAGGCGCCTTCACACCGGTCCGGCACCCGGGCCTGCTGGTGCACGTGGTCGAGGGCGTCAGCTTCGCCAACATCCGCAATGTCGAGGTGCGCAACCTGACCAAGAACGAGGACGCGTTCCAGGTGCGCACCAACGCCGACGGGTCGTGGAATGCCCTGGTTCCCATGGCTGCCGGAAAGAACCGCATCCAGGTCACCGCCGAAGCCAGCGACGGCAGCCGCGCCAGCCAGACCGTGCTGCTGCATTACGCCCCGGATGCCGAGGGCCCGTTCGTTCCGCGCGAGCTGGTCACCAAGCGCAACGAGCTGCTGGAGGCGCGCCTGGTGGAGATCCGCCGCGGCCGCATCGAGGTGGAACGGGCCGCCGCGGAGGAGACGCGCCGCGAGCTGGCCCTGGAGATCGAACGCGAGCGCGCTGCCGCCAACGAGCGCGCCGACCGCCAGCGCAAGCAGCTCGACCTCAAGCTCGATCCTGAGAAGAAGGGCGAGAGCGCCGACTAAGAGTCTCGGGCCGCCACCGCCTCGCGGTCGCGGCTGTGCTCCTCGTGCGGATCGATCTGGAGCCGCCGGCTCAGGAAGGCCACGGCCGCGTAGAAGGGCAGCGTGTCCAACAGCGCCGCGATCAGCTTGAACGAGTAGCCGCCGGCGATCCAGGTCAGCACCTGGCGGCTTCCCACCTCGCCGGTGCTGATGGCGCCCCAGAACGTGATCGTCACCACCGCCACGGTGTCCACCAGCTGGGAGACCACCGTCGAGCCGTTGTTGCGCAGCCACAGGTGTTTGCCGCGGGTGACCTTCTTCCAGAAGTGGAAAAGCCAGACGTCGATGAACTGGGCGAAGAGGTAGGCGATCATGCTGGCCAGCACGGCCTGCCGTGCCGAGACCGAGATGCGCGTGAAGAGCTGCTCCTCGCGCAGCACGGGCTGGCCGGAGTCGGCGTCCACCAGCCGGCGCGCCTGCGATTCCGCGCCGGGAACCGGTTGCAGCGCGAAGCGCTCCACGGGACGCAGCCGAGGCCTGCCCTGCGCGTCCCGCAGAGGCTGTCCGTCCGGCCCGATCTCGGGCACCGCCGGCCGCGCCAGAGGACGTCCGGAGTCGGGATCCAGCAGCGGAGCGCCGTCGGGCCCCTTCTCGTCCACGTAGTCCAGGGTGACGATGCGCTGCACCGGTGTGCGGAAATCGATGGCCGGGAGTGCGTCGCCCGCCCAGACGAAGCCCAGCACCAGCAGGTTGACCAGCAGCCCGGTGAAGACCACGAAGTTGGCACGCGCGCGACCGTAGAGCTCGCTGATCAGATCGGTGCACAGGAAGGTGAGCGGATACGGCAGCACGCCCACCGCCAGCTCCAATGGCCCCAGCTGGATGAACTTGGTGATGCCCAGGATGTTGAGCATGGCCATGGCGCCCAGAAAGATGCCGGCCAGCACCAGGAAGACGCGCTCGCGGCGCGCGTGGAGGTGGGAGGCTTCGACGGGGTGCAGCCGGTCGGGCGCGGCCATGGGGGCGGAGCTTAGGCCGAACCCCGGACCGGGGCGAACCGGTTGGAGCCCAGCTCGTGAACCCGGACCGAGCTGGAGGTTGGGCTCTACCGCAGCCGGGCGGTGGTGCGGGGCTGGTAGAGCGAGGGCACGTTGCGGCGGACGCTGAACTCCTGGTCCTCGCTGAAGACCTTGAGAGGCACCCAGCCGCGAACCTGGGACATGCGCGGCATGCCCGTGGTCATGGCGCCGGTCGGATCGATGACCCACGGATCGCCGCGCTTCTCGAACCAGAGCGTGACCATGTGGTGCTGGCCGTCCCGGGGGCGGTAGACGATGGCGCGGAACACCTCGTCCTCCCCGAAGCCCGCCTCACGCAGGAAGTTGTAGACCAGCAGCTCGAGGCCGTCGCAGTCCTCGCGGCCTCGCTTGAGGGTCTCCTCCAGGGTTGCCCAGTGGTCGATGGCGCCGTCCTCCACGTAGTGGCGGCGGGCCTGCTTCTGGATCCAACCGGCCACATCGCGGGCCAGGGAGCGCTTGCGCTTGGCGCGGAACTCTTCGTAATCGGCGCGCAGGTCGGTGTCCGGGGAAGCGGCGCGGCCCAGGGACGAGCCGGACACGGCCGGCGTGTTCTGCGGATCGGGCGCCATCACGGTCTCCAGCAGCTCCCGGCGCTGCCAGCCGCGGATCTTGGCGCTCCAGGGGTCGCGTCGGTCCGGCTCCTCGAACCAGCCGTAACGGACGTTCTGCCCCCCCAGGGACGTGCACCCACACAGGATCGCCCCCACCACGAGGGTCACGAGGCACCGCAGCCCCTCTCTTGCCAGCCTCCGACTCATGGAGATCCGCTTCGGCCCGGAGACCGGCAAGGTTTAGGTAACTTACTGATTCAAAAACAGAAAAAAGATAGTCGAGTCGAGGAACCCGCAGTCACTCACGGAGCTGGAGCGTGGGGATGCACACCCGTTTTGTGGCAACCGCTCCGCAGGCAGTGGGCAGGCGAGCCGCAGTGGGCTCAGGCGGGCAGGTCGCAGGTGTTCGCGAAGAAGAAGAGCACCAGGAAGAAGACGATCATGGCCGGGATTCCGCCCGCCACGTACAGCAGCGAGAGGCCGTCTACGATGCCGCGTTCCTGAGGTTCGTTCTGATCCACGGGGTCCCTCCTCTGCGTCGGCGCGCAAGCTAGCGGCTCGCGGCGCGAGCGTCGAGAACCCAAGCGGAGCGGGCTGGGCCGTGCCCAGCGTCACATACGCGGCGCGGCGGGAGCGCTATCGATCGCCGTTTCGTACTCCCCGCCAAGAAGAAAACATGAAGCTCGTGAACGTTGCCCTCGCCTCCTTCTTGGTCGTGGGGCTGGCCGCTCCCGCCATCGCCGCCAAGGGAGACGATATGACCGCCGGCGGAAACACCATCGCCGACCCCGGCAGCACGTCCATCCCGGCGGGCGAATCGGTGACGGTCCTCGGCGGACTGAGCAACGAGGACGTCTGCGTCACCGTCTCCAACTCGGGCAAGGACGCGATCCGGCTCGATCTGATCGACACCACTGCAACCGAGGTACCGGTCCCGGCGGGCGCCACCGTCAGCCACTGCGCCAGCGTGGACTCGGTGGACCTGTTCTGCGTCGGGACGAGGACCTGCACGGCCACTTGGAGGGCCGACAAGCTCTAACCCCCGGGACAACGACCCGCGCGGCAGGGGAAGCGGCACTGCGCTGCTGTACCCTGCAGCGCGGGGGTGAGCGGTGCGCCTGCGCCGGACGCTGGCCGTAGTGGGCCTGTTGTACTGCGTGGAAGGCTTCCCGATGGGGGTCTTCGACGGTGTGGTACCGGTGTGGCTGCGGCTCGAGGGCGTGGACCTCGACGCCATCGGCTGGCTCTCGCTGCTGGGCCTGGCTTGGTCGGCGAAGGTGTTCTGGTCCCCGCTGGTGGACCGCCTGGGCGAGCGGCGCACCTGGATCAGCGGCGCGCTGCTCGTCATGGCGGGCGCATTGCTGGCGTTGTGCGCCGTGGACGTCGGCACGGCGCTGGGCGCGGCCGTGGCGGTGCTCGCGGTCTACTGCCTGGCCTCGGCCACCCAGGACGTGGCGATCGACGCCTACACGATCGGGATCACGCCGCGCGGGCAGGAGGGTCCCGTCAACGCGGGGCGCGTCACGGCGTACCGGATCGGGCTCGTCGTCGGTGGCAGCGCCCTGCTGCTGCTGCCCCGCTGGGTCGGCTGGAACGGCACGTTCGCCGCCGGCGCCGTGTTGTCCCTGCTCTTCGCGGCGGCCGTACGCGGCGTTCCGCGCATCGAGGTGCCGGCCGAAGCGCGCCGGGAAACCTGGGCGCCGCTGCTGCGCTGGCTGCAGCTTCCCGCCGCCTGGGGCGTGCTGGGCTTCGTGTTCCTGTTCCGCGCCGGGGACATCGCCATGGGTCCGATGGTCCGGCCCTTCTGGGTGGACCGCGGCTACCCGGTGGAGGAGATCGGCTTCGTCACCACGGCGCTGGGCTCGGTCGCCACGGTGGCGGGCGCGGCGGTGGGCGGCGTGTTCGTCTCCCGCTTCGGCATCTCCCAAGGCCTGCTCTGGCTGGGCGTGGCGGCGGTGGGCTCCAACCTGGGCTACGCCGCCGCGGCAGCCTTTCCGGAGGCCGGCTCGGCGGGGATGTACGGCGCATCGCTGGCCGAATCGTTCTGCTCCGGCCTCGCGGTGACCGCCTTCCTGTCCTTCTGCATGCGCATCACCGAGAAGGAGCACGCGGCCGTGCAGTACGCCGTGCTCTCCGCCCTGTTCGTACTGCCGGGGAAGCTGGTCGGCGGTGTCTCCGGCGAGGTGACCCAGGCCCTGGGGTATGCGGCGTGGTTCGCGCTTTCCGGCGCCATCACCGTGCCCGCGCTCCTGCTGCTGCCCTTCGCCCGGCGGCGCCTGGCCTGGATCGACGCCCAGGAAGCCTGAGCGACCGACCGCGGGCCACCCGCGCCTAGTGGCGCCAGTCCTCGGGCACGCCCGCCAGGTTCGCCTCGACCTCCAGATCACGCAGCGCACGTTCGGCGCGCTGCACCTCCTGCTTCTGACCGCGGATGGAGTTGGCGAGGCCGTAGTTGAGCGGGGCGGTCGTACTCTGGTTCCCATCGGGTGAGGCGGATCCGCTGGGGCCCTGCTGCTGTTGCTGGAGCTGCCCCAGCCCCGGCGGCGTCATCTTCCAGTTGCCCTTCTCGCCACCCATTTCGTCCAGCTCGTCCAGCGAGGCCCTCAGCGCCTTCTTGGCCGCCCGCACATCGTCCCGGGCGTCGCTGAAGCGGCGGCGCCACTGCTCAGGGGTCGCCCCTCCGCGGCGATCCACCTCATACGGGCTCACCACGCCGGCGGGAAGCCGCAGCAGGTCGTCCAGCTCCACGGAAGGCATCGGCGCGGGATCTTCCGCGGCGGCCGGAACTCCCGCCAGCCCCCACAGCAAGAGCGCTGCCAGGCACGGAGCGGTCAGGGTGCGGGGGAGAAAAGCCTCGATGTTCCGGCCTCCTGCGCTGCACAGCGCCTTTCGAAGTATAGCCGGCTCACGCTGCCCTCCGATGGTGGTCAAGCGCGCGGCGGAAAAACCGATACGTGCGGGGTGGTCCGCCGTTTGGTTGCGGACCGGACACGCCTCGGAGGGTCGCCCGCGATGGATCGGGAGAAGCTCTACCGCCTCCTTCGACTCGGTATCGAGAAGGGGGCCTCCGACATTCACTTCCAGGTCGGCTACCTGCCGCTCTACCGGTTCCACGGGGACCTGGTGGAGCTGCGGTACAAGGTCCTTACGCCCAAGGACACGGAGTCGATCGCCCGCCTGCTTCTGGACGCCGACGACCAGAAGCCGCGGGACATGGACTTCAACGAGATGGACCTGGCCTACGAGCTTCCGGGCGAGGGCCGCTTCCGCGTGAACATCAGTCGCCAGCGGCGTTTCTACAACATCGTGCTGCGCGTGATCCCGCTGCAGATTCGCAGCTTCGAAGACCTGAACCTTCCGGGCAGCCTGGGCGACGTGGCCAACCTGCGCCGCGGCTACGTGCTGGTGACGGGCGCGACCGGCATGGGCAAGTCCACCACGCTGGCGACGATGATCGACACGGTCAACACCAGCCGCAAGTCGAAGATCATCACCGTCGAGGATCCCATCGAGTTCGTGTTCACCCACGACAAGAGCATCATCACCCAGCGCGAGATCGGCACCGACACGGCGTCCTTCCCCGACGCCCTGCGCGCCGCCCTGCGCCAGGACCCGGACGTGATCATGGTGGGCGAGATGCGCGACCTGCAGACGGTCGACACCTCGCTCAAGGCGGCGGAGACCGGCCATCTGGTCTTCTCGTCGATCCACACCAACGACGTCGCATCCACCATCAACCGCCTGGTTTCGTTCTTCCCCACCGAAGAGCAGGGCCAGGTCCGCAACCGCCTGGCCGAGAACCTCAAGGCCGTGGTCTCCCTGCGGCTGCTGGCCAACAAGAAGAAGACCGGCCGGGTTCCCGCCGTCGAGGTCATGCGCAGCACCCGCAGCATCCAGGAGTGCATCAAGGACCCGGCCAAGACCGCGGAGATCACGGAGTACATCGCACGCGGCCGTTCCGACGGCATGCAGGCCTTCGACCAGCACCTGCTGGACCTGCTGCGCGCCAACAAGATCTCGGTGGAGACGGCCTTCGCGGCCGCCACCAACCCGGCCGACTTCCAGACCAAGCTCGCACTCGAGGGTGCCAGTGCGGAGATGACCGAAGCCACCGAAGAAGCCGAGCTCGAGCCCCTGGGGCTGGACTCGGACGAGCGGTTCTAGGCCTACGGTGTCGAGCGGAGCAGGAGCCGTGGAAGGACCTCAGGACCCCAGGCGCACGGGCGACGACCTCGCCACAGTGCTGCGCGCCTCGGCGATGCAGGCGCTCGAGGCCGCCGGGGGTGGGCGAGCGCTGGTCTTCGTGCGGCCCGAGCTCGGCGCGGGTCTCCAGCTTCGTACCGCGGCCGGCTTCGCCACCCCGGAGGAAGCGCGGGCCGCCGCCGAGGCACTCCTGCCTCGGATGAGCGCCTTCGCGACCGACGGCGAGCAGACGCACACCGAGGACCCGGCCGCAGAGCTGGGCAGCGCGGGCGCCGGCGGGCTCGTCCTCGCGCCGCTCACGGTCCAGGGACGCCACCACGGCGTGCTGGTCCTGGGGGTTCCCCAGGCCCCGGATGCCCCGCGCCTGGGCGGCGTGACCGCAGCCAGCTCACGCGCGGCCTACCGCCTGGATCACGAGCACCTCTGCCGCGAGATCGAAAGGCTGGCGGGCACGGCCCACAACAGCGAGCAGACCGCCGAGGACAAGAGCGACGAGATCCTGAAGCTCTCCGAGCAGCTCTTCGCCCAGGACATCCAGCTGCTGCAGAACAACGAGCGGCTGGGCAAGATCGAGAAGCTCAAGAACGACTTCATCGAGAAGATGTCCCGCGAGCTGCGAACGCCGCTCAACAGCATCATCGAGGCAATCATCTCGGTCCTGGCCGGCGAGAACGACCACCTGTCGGACAACGCCAAGGTCAGCATGCGCGAAGCCCTGGACGACGGCACCGCCTTCCTTCGCACGCTCCAGAACATCCTGGACCTGTGGCGGATCAAGCAGGGCGAGCTGCCGGTCGAGGTGCAGGACGTCAACTACCGCGAAGTGGTGGACGAAGCGATCTTCAGCGTTCAGGACACCCTGGGCGACAAGCCGGTGATGATCGAGAAGATCTTCGACGAGCCGCTGCCCAAGATCCGGACGGATCTGGCCAAGGTGAACCAGGTGCTCTTCCTGATGCTCGACAACGCAGCGAAGTTCACCGAGGAAGGCCGCATCCTGATCCGATCGGGCGTCCGCGACGGCAACCTGGTCTGCCAGATCGAAGACACGGGCATCGGAATCTGCCCCGACGATCAGCAGTTCGTCTTCGACGAGTTCTACCAGGTGGACGAGCTGTCCTCGACCAAGTACCGGGGCTCGGGCCTGGGCATGGCCTTGGTGCGCGATCTGCTGATCCTGCTGGACGGCAGCATCTCGCTGACCAGCGAGGTGGGCAAGGGCACCGCGATCACCTTCCAGGTGCCCGTCCAGGTCGTAGGCTAGTCCGCCTAGTCCGCCTAGTCCGCCTACTCCGTCGCCGTTTCGCCCTCGGTCTCGGTCTCGGGGTAGTCGGCCTGCACGAGGCCCGCGGCGATCTCGCGCAGGGAGGTGACCACCTCCTTGTTGCCGCTGCCTTGCACGAGGCAGCGAGCGCCCTTCTTGAGCTGCTTGGTCCGAATGGCGGCCATCTGCACCAGATGGAAGCGGTTGGGGACCCTCTCGGTGCAGTCTTCGACGGTGATGCGTGCCATGCGGCTCCCTGTATGAGGGTCGCCCCCTCGGGGGCCGACCAGCGGCTGGAGAGTAGAGGACCCCCCGTAAGAAGGAAACCCCGGCCGGCTGATGCCGGCCGGGGTCCCATGGCCTTCTTGCGAAGACCTCAGCTTCGAACGCGCTTGGCGCTCTAGGCCTTCTTGCGGCGACGCGTAGCCTTGCGGCGCGTGGCCTTCTTCGTAGCGGCCTTGCGGCGAGTGGCCTTCTTGCGAGTGGCCTTCTTCCGCCGGGCCTTCTTGGTCGCGGCCTTCTTGCGGCGAGTGGCCTTCTTGCGAGTGGCCTTCTTCCGCGTGGCCTTCTTGCGGCGAGTGGCCTTCTTGCGAGTGGCCTTCTTCCGCGTGGCCTTCTTGCGGCGAGTGGCCTTCTTCCGCGTGGCCTTCTTGCGGCGAGTGGCCTTCTTCCGCGTCGCCTTCTTGCGGCGAGTGGCCTTCTTCCGCGTAGCCTTCTTGCGCGTGGCCTTCTTGCGAGTGGCCTTCTTGCGCGTGGCCTTCTTCCGTGTGGCCTTCTTCCGCGTCGCCTTGCGACGCGTGGCCTTCTTGGTCGCTGCCTTCTTCTTACGACGAGCTGCCATTGGTGGGATCACCCCCCTGTTTGGGCTCTCTGGCGTCGCACCTTGCGACCCCCCAGGTCACCCGAATGTCGAGGCGACCGACGAGCCCCTTGGCTGGCGCACTGTTGCGCCGCCAAGTTGCCTTACGGCCCCCCTCATCGGTGCCCAGGACCCACGACTGAAGGCAAAACCGCCTTCCTGTTCTATGGCTTTCCACCATAGTTCGCGGGCCTAGAGCCACTCTTGCGGGTCAGGCTACCAGCCATATTTTCCATACGTCAAGGGGGAAAGCGCAAAAAAATCAACGCGATGAGACACCAAGATGCTAGCAACCAAACGATTCCGGCCCGAAGGGACGGTGAGTCGGGCCCCCTGGTTGACGAATCGGCCCCCAGCGACTATCCCTGCCGGCGCTCTCGAGCCGGAGGTATACGCAGCCGTGGGCAGCGTCATCAAGAAGCGCCGCAAGAAGATGCGCAAGCACAAGAAGAAGAAGCTGCTGAAGCGCGCGCGGCACAAGCGCAAGCGCTAGCCGCTCCGGGGGCTGCTCCCAGCGGGCTAAATGGCCGCTTGGGCGCCCTCCATCTCCAGCCCCATCTGCTTGCGGACACGGCCCAGCCAGCGGTTCACGAAGTGCCGGCGAGGCAGGAAGCCAAGCACGGGCTGCCCGCGCATGCCCATGGCCTGAAGATCCTGAAGGATCCGGGCGTGGCCCGGGTCGATCATCAGGCCCCTGCGCAGGTAGCGGATCGCTTCGGCCTTGAACCCGAAGACCAGGTGGACCTGCGCCAGGTTCCGGTAGAGGTCGGGGCTGAAGAACTCTTCCTTCACCGCGCCGCGGCAGAGCTCGACGGCGCGGTTGAAGCGCCGCTCGACCAGAGCCAAGCCCAGGCCATAGTACGAGGCGTAGCGCGGGTTGCTTCGCTCCAGCTCATGGGCGGCGCGGAAGTGCTCGAACGCGTCCGGGCAACGATCGTCGGTCAGCAGCTCGCAGCCGCGTCGGTAGTGCTCCTCGGCACTGAACTTCGCATCCATCGGTCTGTCTCCTCGCCCCCCCCGATGTGATCGGGCTCACGCCCCGCAGAGAGAGCAAGCCGCGTGCCGAAGGCCCCACCGGCAGAAGTCGGCGCAAGCGCGCGGGAAGCGGCACTCCCCGGCGGGACACCAAACCGCCCCACCCCGTCCGGGTTTCGATTTCGTAACCCGGCGTACCGAGCCGTGCGCCCGCGGCGATGCGCTAGAGCAGCCGGTCGCGCTCGGCGGCTGCGAAGCTCTCGCGCAGCGTCTCGAACTCCTGGGTCGAGAAGGACCGGTAGGCCTCGTCGCCGCGCTGGCGCCAGTACAGGGGCGTGTCGGGCAGCCGCCCGCGGTGGAAGTGATCCCGCTTCAGCTCGCGCACCAGGATCTTCTGGGTCTGGGTGAACGTGAAGTCGTCCACCAGGCGCACGAAGTCGGGGAACCACTTGCGGTCCATGGCCCCGTTGCTGCACTGGTCGTCGCACCAGGCCCAGAAGCCCACCGGGTCGAACACCGCGCCCGGCCGCAGCTGGAGCGCCACCATCACCAGTTCGTCGGAGACCACACACGGCACGCCGTAGGCCGCCGCCAGGGCGACGTCGGGGTGCTCCTGGACGATCCGCCCCACCTGGGCGGCGGAGAAGTTCTCGCCGTCCTTGCGGATCCAGTCGTCGGTGCGACCGTCGAAGAACAGGAAGCGGCGGCCGTCGCGGTGCAGGATGTGGCCCAGGTCGCCGGAGTGGTAGACGCCGTCGCGGTACTTGGACGAGTTGGCGTTCGGGTTGTCGAAGTAGCCCTGGAAGAGCGCCGTGTCCTCGGCCTTGCGACAGATCTCTCCCACCGCCTCCGCGTAGTTCAGGATGCGACCGTCGGCATCCAGCTCCGCGCCGGGACATGCATTGCCGTCTTCGTCCAGGATGCAGACGGCGTCGTCGGTGACCTCGCCGACGGAGCCGCGCGGGTCGCCCTTCTTGCGGAAGGTGCTCATGGCGGCCTCGGTGGAGCCGTAGAGCTCGTACATCTCTTCCAGCCCGAACCAGCGCATGAAGCGGTCGATGTCCGGCGGCGACGCGCCGTTGCCCACGGCGAAGCGCATGCGGTTGCGCGGGTTCTCGGTCACCTCTGCGCGGATCCGCTCCTCGTCGCCGTCGAACGCCTTCTCCAGCGCGGAGAGCACGTAGTGGACGGGCTCGCCCACGTAGTTCCAGCCGGTGACGCCGTGGCGCAGCACGTCCGGCAGGAAGCCGCTGGCGCTGAAGCGGTCGGTGATCGCCACGCTGCCGCCGACCCAGAAGTTCGGGGACACGCCCACGAACATGGAGTTGGAGTGAAAGAGCGGCATGCAGGCGTAGCCGACGTCGTCGTAGTTCATCTCGGTGGCCCGCGAGACGCCGATGCCCGTGGCCAGCAGCTTGAAGTGATTGTTGTTGATGCCCTTGGGCAGGCCGGTGGTGCCCGAGGTGTAGATCACCATCAGGTTGGTCTGCGGCGTCACCTGGACATCCG
Source organism: uncultured delta proteobacterium (assembly GCA_947260035.1). GTDB lineage: Bacteria > Myxococcota_A > UBA9160 > UBA9160 > JAFDET01 > JAFDET01. Next base: position 1,883 of record CAMYOO010000034.1, on the reverse strand, counting down.
GCGCATCCAGGGAGGAGCCTTCAGGGGCCACCTCGTCCGCCAGCCTCGAGAGCCACGCACGCTCATCGGGCACCTCTTCCCCCGCACCGGGAAGGATCAGGATGTTCTCGGCCGGCAGGTGCTCGAGACGCGCGGCGACGCGTTCGACCTCGGGCAGGAAGCGCTGGTCTACGACCAGAAGCCGCGCGCGGGATTGGTTGAGAACACCGGCCAGGACGTCTCCGCGCAAGCCCGTGTTGACGCCGAACAGGGTTAGCCCAGCGTAGGCGCAGCCGCCGTAGAGGCCCAGCAGCTCCAGGTGGTTCTCGAGCAGCATGGCCACGTGCCCGGGTCGCCGCTCGTCGCAAGGGCCCAGGCGCTGCAGCAGGAAGTGTGCGTGCCGGACCGACTCGTCCCGGAACCGGCGATACGTCCAGGCGCAATCGCCCTTCATCAGGAAGGGCTTGCCTTCCGTCTTCGGGTGCTGTGCCCGCGCATCGATCTGCGCGGGCAGAGTCAGCTCTGCCTCGATCCCAAGCGCTTCTTGCTGAACCACGTGACCTCCGCCGCAGGAACGGCGGAGTCTACGTCAGGGGCCGCGCTTGGCGAGCGTCAGTGCTCGATGATCTCGAGGATGTAACGCTTCTTTTCCTTGCCACTGGCTGCGGCCATCAGGGTACGGATGGCCGAGGCGTGCGCCCCGCCCTTTCCGATCACCTTGCCCAGATCGTCCTTGGCCACGGTCAACTCGAGCACGTGCGCGTGCTCGCCCAGGACCTCGTTGATGCGCACTTCATCCGGCTTATCCACCAAAGCTTTCACGATATCTTCGATCAACGGCTTCATCGCCATCTCCAGGCCATCCATTCCGGTCCGATCTGATGAACGGCCGCACTGCGGGTGCACTGGCTCGCGCACCCCAAGTGTACGCCTCAAAAGCGCGACGGAGAGCCTAAATCTGCGGGGTTGTTGGCAACTCTTGCCTATGGAGATCGGGGGATCCCCGGAGGGTCGCGCGCTTCAGGCCGCGCACCCCCACGCCAGGCGGCCCGCATCCTCGGCTGTCGTCCAGGCGACATCCGCCACCGGCACGCGCTCGGCAAGCCTCTCGACCGCCATCAGCACACCTTCCTGAGCGCCCGGCTCGTCGAGCGGCGGCACCGCGCCCAGCAGCGCGGCCACCGCTTCGGATCCGTCGAGGGAGCGCAGGGCAGGAACGGGGCCGGGACGCAGCAGGTGGATGGAATCCAGCCGTGCGGAGCCGGCCGCCGCCGGCTCGGACCAGGGGGTCGCATGCACCCGGAAGCCGGTGCCCTCGATGCGCAGGGCCACATCGTGGTGAGCGAGAACGTGCACGCCCGGCTGCTCCGCCAGTGACCGGGCCACGGCGGTCTTGCCGGCCCCCGGCGGACCCACGAAGAGCGTTGCGCGTCCGTCGCGAACGGCAGCGCATGCCGGAAGCAGCAGCCCGCCGGAGCGAGCCAGGCGATGGCGCACGAGCCAGCGGTCCAGGGCGCCAGCGAGGGGATAGCCGCAGCGGCGCGCCGTGGGAGCCTCGGCATCGACGATGACGACCCCCTCGCTCAGGTCGGCATCGAGGCGAGCCTCGCGCTCCACGCGTCCGCGCCGACGCTGCAGGATCTGCCAGCCTCGGCCCAGCGGCCGAACCTCCAGGCGGTCACGCCCCAGCCCCGGCCCCAGCAGCGGATGCCGGCTCCGGTCGACTCGCCCAACCCGAACGCCGACGTGGAGGTCCACCTGGTCGATTGGCGCTGCGAAGGCAGCCAGCGGCTCGCCGGCCAGGCGCCAGGGCAGGCCCGGCGGTGCTTCGATGGCAATCTGCAGGTCTGCAATCGAGACTCCCACAAGACGCGTACGGCTCATCAGTTCCCCCCTGCCGAACT
>CAMYOO010000033.1 GCA_947260035.1 uncultured delta proteobacterium | reverse complement strand
AGATCATCTCGCGCTTCGGGGTGATGTATCAGATGGGCGCGCTGTTCGGGAACATGACCCTGCTGGAGAACGTTCGGCTGCCCCTGGAGGAGTTCACGGACCTGCCGCGCGCGGCCATGGACGCCATCGCCGCCAGCAAGCTGCGCATGGTGGCCCTGGAGGGATTCGAGGACTACATGCCGGCGGACATCAGCGGCGGCATGGCCAAGCGCGCCGCCATCGCCCGCGCCATGGCCCTGGATCCGCAGATCCTGTTCCTGGACGAGCCCTCGGCGGGTCTGGACCCCATCACCTCCGCCGAGCTGGACCAGACGATCCTGCGCCTGTCCCGGGCCCTGGGCGTCACCTTCGTGGTGGTGACCCACGAGCTTCCCAGCATCTACACCATTGCGGACCGGGTCATCATGCTGGACAAGCGAACCAAGCGTATCATTGCCACCGGTTCTCCCCAGGAGCTGCGCGACCACTCCGAGGACGAGTGGGTGCGGCGCTTCTTCCATCGCCAGACCGAGGAACAGGACGTGACGGAGGTGACTGCGTGAGCGAGGCGGCCCGAAACTTCCGCGTGGGACTCTTCGTCTTCGCGGGCATGATCGCCGTGGGGAGCTGTGCCGTGATCCTGGGTGGCGAAGGCATGTTCGCGCCCCGGATCCGCTTCGAAAGCTACTTCGACGAAGCCGTCACCGGGCTCGATGTGGGCTCGGCGGTCCGCTACCGCGGGGTCAAGATCGGCGTGGTCAAGAGCATCGGCATGCTGGAGGACTAGTTCGGCCAGATGGTGTCCATCCTGATGGAGTTCGTCATCAGCCGCGAGGAGGACGCGGCGCTGCGCGACCTCTCCTACGAGCAGCACCGCGAGCGTCTGGAGCGGCGTGTGAAGGAAGGGCTGCGGCTGAAGCTGGCGCAGTCGGGCATCACCGGCATCGCCTACATCGAAGCCGACGTGCTGGACCCGGAGAAGAACCCGCCCATGGAGATCATCCACACGCCCCGGCACATCTACATCCCGTCGGCGCCCAGCACCATCGCCACGCTCACCGGGGCGGCCACCCGTTTCGCCGCCGAGTTGAACGACGTGGACGTGGTGCAGCTTGCCGGGAACCTGGACACCCTGATCGTGGAGCTCACGGAAGCCGTCCGCGACGCGAAGGTGGATCGCCTGGAAGAGGAGGCTGTCGGGCTTCTCTCCGAGCTTCGCGTGACCAACCGTCAGCTGCAGACGACCCTGGCCGAGGCGGACGTCCCCGCCGTGACCGCCGGCGCCACAGAGGCCATGCAGGAAGCCACCGCCACCCTGGTGCGCGCGCAGCGCATGCTGGACGGCGGCCGCTACGACCTGGAGGCCGCGCTGGAGAATGCCCGTGTGGCCAGCGAGAACCTGCGCGACCTGACCGAGACGCTCAAGGCCCAGCCCTCGCTGCTGGTGCGGGGCGACCCGCCCAAGCAGATCGAAGTCGAGGTGGGCCAGTGACGCGACGCGCCTGGACGGCGCTGGCCCTGATCGCGCTGCTGGCGTCGGGCTGCCTGGGCCAGAGCCAGCCCGAGAAGACCCGCTACCTGCTCGACATGGCGCCGACGCTGATCCTGGACCCGGGTGACCGGGGGCGGGTGCAGATTGCCCGGATGCGGGTGGACCGGCCCTTCGAGCGAAAGGGGCTGGTCTACCGGGTCTCCGAAGATCGCTACGTGGCCGACTTCTACCATGAGTTCTACTCGACGCCGGGCGATCTGATCCGCACCGCCCTCGAGCAATGGTTCGAGCGATCCGGGCTCTTCACCCACGTGGTGGGTCCAAGCGAGGCGATTCGCCCGGACTGGAGGATCGAGGGATACGTTCACAAGCTCTACGCGGACTTCTCGCGCCCGGGCAAGCAGGCCGCCGTGGTGGAGATCGACTTCGCGGTGCTGGACGCCCAGTCGGTCCAGCTCGACGTGGCCTTCCGCAAGTCGTACCGGTCGATTTCCGCGCTGAGGGATCGCGATCCCGCGGGCGTCGCGCATGGGCTGCGGGATGCGGTCCACCAGGTGTTCAAGGCCTTGAATGAAGATCTGCACGAAGCGCTTCCTGCCGTCGAAGGGGCAGGGGTGGCCGAGGAGGGCAAGAATTGAGACGGCTCGGGTTCTTCGGCATGGCAGTGCTGCTGGCGGCGATGATCTCGGCGGGCTGTACCTCGCTGCGCGTCGAGTTCGATCCCGACCGGTCTCGCGACTTCGTCGACCTGCACCGCTTCGCTTTCGCGCCGGGCCCGGACCTGAGGCCCAGCGCCGGTCAGGCCAACGTGGCGGAGCGTCAGCGCAACCGCGACGTGGCGCTCCAGGAGCTGCGCCAGGAGCTGGAGAAGAAGGGCTACGAGCACGACTCGGTGAAGCCCGACTACGAGGTTCACTTCTGGCTGGGCCAGAGCTCCGGCGACGCTTTCCAGCCCTACAAGGGCCAGGCCGCCCGGGGCGAGCTGGACGTGTGGTTCAGTCGGCCGGGGAAGAACGACCGCTTCTGGTCGGGCTGGGCCTATGTGACTCTGTACGGCGAGATCGACGACGAGAAAGAGGTCCGCAAGGCCGTCGAGCTGCTGGTCGCCGACGTGCCCGCGCGTTGATGCGCGGTCAGCGCGACGTGATCTCGTTGCGCAGGGGATCCCCCCGGTCGTAGCGGGCCAGGTTCTCGAGGAAGATCTCGGCCGCGCGCTCCTGGTTGCCGGGCGTGGTGCCCGAGCTGTGGGGCGTCACGATCACGTCCTCCCGGCTCCACAGGGGGCTGTCCTCGGGCAGGGGCTCCACCTCGAAGACGTCGAGGCCCGCACCGGCCAGGTGTCCCGAAGCCAGCGCATCGACGAGCGCGGCTTCGTCCAACAGCTCGCCGCGTCCCACGTTGACGATGCGTGCGCCCTGGGGCAGCCGCGCGATGGCGTCGGCGTCCAGGATGTGATGCGTGGCGTCACTGAGCGGCAAGGCGAGGACCAGGTCGTTCGCGCGCTGCAGCAGCTCGTCCAGCCGTGTCAGGGGCCAGGTTTCGCAGGGTTCGTCTCCTCGCGGCTTGCGGCGCATCCCGATCACGTGCATGCCGAAGGCGTCCCCCAGCCGGGCCACCTCCAGGCCGATGGGCCCCATGCCCAGCACGCCCAGCGTGCGCCCCGACAGCTCCTGGACCGGGCGCGGCTGCCAGGCGCGCTCTGCCTGGGCGCGCAGCCAGCCCGGCAGATCCCGCGAGAGCGCCAGCAGGTAGAGCATCACCGTGTGCGCGATCGGCGTCGCCATGGCGCCGGAAGACGTGCTGAGGCGGATGCCGCGTTCCAGCAGTCCCGCGAAGAAGGGATTGTCGACCCCGGCCGAGAAGGTGTGGAACCAGCGAAGCTCCTTGCAGCGAACCAGTTGCCGGATGAACGGGCCCACGCGCTCGGGAAAAAGGTCCCCGGAGAAGAAGGCGATCTCGACGGCCTCCGGGTCTCCGTCGACCGCGTCGTCCACCACGCGCACCAGCGGCCGCGTTGGCGCCAGGCTCTGTAGACGCCGGCCGAAACGCTCGGCGGCCGCTTCGGAGACGAGGATGGCTCCCGGGGGCACGGCGGCTCAGCATAGGGCATCGCGTCGGCAGCCGGCCCGCTCATGCCCGCGGCCGGATTGACGTTTCTGCCCGGCCGACACCCTCTGTTGTCGGGGGGCTCCGGGAATCCGCTCCGGGGCGAATTCGGGACGGTCGATACCCGTTGCGATGGGGAGGCCCGGGTCGCTCGGGTCTCGGCAGGACGGGAGCCCATGGCCACGTTGCTCGTCATCGAAGATTCACCCAGCCAGCGGGCGAAGATCCGTCGGGCGCTCGAACCCGTGGGGCTCTTCGACCGGATCCTCGAGTCGGGGAACGGCATCGAGGGTCTGAAGCTGCTGCTCGCCGAGCGGGTCGACGTGGTCCTGTGCGACGTGGAGATGCCGGGCCTGGACGGGGAGAAACTGCTGCAGATCAAGGAGTCCCGGGCGGACGTCCGGGAGGTGCCGCTGCTCTTCCTCAGCGCGACCACCGACCTGGACCGCCAGGTGCGTCTGATCGAAGCCGGGGCCTGCGACTCGATCGTCAAGCCCTTCCATCCGTCGGAGCTGGTCGCTCGGCTGCGTCTGCACCTGAAGATCAAGCTCCTGCAGTGCGAGCTGCGCGAAAAGAACGAGCAGCTCTCGCGGCTCTCCACCACGGATCCCCTTACCGGCCTGCGCAACCGGCGCTACGTCGATGAGATTCTCAACGTCGAGGTGTTGCGCGCGCGTCGCTATCAATCGCCGCTGAGCCTGCTGATGGCGGATCTCGATCACTTCAAGCGAGTCAACGACGAGCACGGGCACCAGGCCGGTGACGCCGTGTTGCGGGGCGTGGCCGACGTGCTTCGCTCGAACCTGCGGGCCACCGACGTGGGCGGACGCTACGGGGGCGAGGAGTTCATCGTCATTCTGGCGCAGAACAGCATCGAGGGCGCGACCCGGTTCGCCGAACCAGACCGCCTCCGGCCTGATCGCCGAAGCCGACAGCGCCCTCTACGCCGCCAAACAGGCCGGCCGCAACCAGGTAAGAGTCGAGAACAGCCCAGAAGAAGGCAACTAAAGGGACTGTCCCTTTAGTTGCCTTCTTCTGGGCTGTGGCGGCGTTGGCGCCAGGTGCGCAGGCGTGCGGCCAGGTCGGCTTCGGCGCCGCGCTCGCTGGGCTCGTAGAAGATCCGCTCTCCCAGCGCGTCGGGCAGGTTGCGATCGGGCACGAATGCGTCGGGCTCCGAGTGGGCATAGCGATAGCCGCGCCCGTATCCCTGCTCCTTCATCAGCGGGGTGGGGGCGTTGCGCAGGTGCATGGGCACCGGCGCGGCGCCGAGCTTCTCGGCGGCTTCCCAGGCGCGCCCGAGCGCGGCGTACGACGCGTTGCTCTTGGGTGCGCAGGCCAGGAACGTGACCACCTGGGCCAGCGGGATGCGGGCTTCGGGCATGCCGATGCGCTCCGTCGCCACCAGCGCGGAGCTCGCGAGCTGCAGACCCAGGGGCTCGGCGTTGCCCACGTCCTCGGAGGCGAAGATCACCAGTCGCCGGGCCACGTATGTGGGGTCCTCGCCCCCGGCGAGCAATCGGGCCAGGTAGTAGAGCGCAGCGTCCGGGTCGCTGGCCCGCAGGCTCTTGATCAGCGCGGAGACCACGTTGAAGTGCTCTTCGCGCTCCTTGTCGTGGAGCAGGATGCGGCGCCCGGCGGTCTCCTGCACCCGCTCCGGGCGCAGCTCCGTCTCCCCCGAGCGCTGGGCCAGCGCCACCGCGGCTTCGAGCAGTCCCAGGGCCCGGCGCGCGTCTCCGTCGGCCGCGTGGCTGATCGCATCACGCGCGTCGGCTCCCAGGGCGACGCCGCTCTCGCCCAGGCCGCGTTCGGCGTCGCTTGCCGCCCGCTCCAGCAACGCGGCCAGGGCTTCCGGCGCCAGGGGCTCCAGGGTGAAGACGCGGGCCCGGGAGAGCAGCGGCGAGATCACCTCGAAGGAGGGGTTCTCGGTGGTGGCGCCGATCAGCTTCAACGTCCCGGCCTCCACGTGAGGCAGCAGCGTGTCCTGCTGGGCGCGGTTGAAGCGATGGATCTCGTCCAGGAACAGCACGAAGCGCCGGCCCGTGGCGCGATCCAGCTGCGCTTGCTTCACCGCTGCGCGCACGTCGGCAACCCCCGCGGTCACCGCGGACAGCGGGTGGAATCGCACGTCCTCGCCTCGGGCCAGGAGCCGCGCCAGGGTGGTCTTGCCGCAGCCCGGCGGCCCCCACAGGATCAACGACGGCAGCTCTCCGGCATCGGACAGCGCGCGCAGCGGTGCGCCGGCGCCCACCAGCGCATCCTGGCCGGCCACCTCGTCGAGGTTGCGCGGCCGCATGCGATCGGCCAGCGGAGCGCGGCTGGACGGCGTTGCGCGGTGCGTGAAGAGATCGGGGGCGTCGTCGCCCATTCCGGCAGCGTAGCAGCGCTCGCTTGAGCGCCCGCCGGCGCTGTGATACGCAGTCAACGCCCCGCGAGGCCCAGCATGAAGCTTCAGACTGTCGGCATCTGCATGAAGCCGGACCAGCCCCAGGCGGCCGGTCTCGTACGAGGCTTGGAAAAGTGGCTCGAGGAGCGCGGGCTGCGCCTCGTGCTGGACGAGGACGCCGCGCTGCACACCGGCGGCTCCGGCGCGTCCCGTGCTGAGGTGGTCGGGAGCACCGACCTGGTGGTGGTCCTGGGCGGCGACGGGACGCTGCTCTCGGTGGCCCGCAGCGCCGGGTCGCGGGCCGTCCCGATCCTGGGCGTCAACCTGGGCACGCTGGGGTTCATGACCGAGATCGCCCAGGACGAGATGTACGCCGCCCTGGAGCGTGTGCTCGGCGGGCAGATGCGCGTGGAGTCGCGCATGCGCCTGGCGGTTCGCGCCCTGCGCGGAGACCAGGTTCTGGGCGAGTTCCTGGCCCTCAACGACGCCGTGCTGGCCAATGCCACGTCCGCGCGCATGGTCGAGGTGCAGACGCGGGTCGACGGCGACGAGATGACCACGTATCACGCCGACGGATTGATCGTGTCTACGCCGACGGGTTCGACCGCCTACTCGCTGTCTGCGGGCGGCCCGATCGTGATGCCCCAGTTCGAGGCGTTCGTGCTGACACCCATCTCGCCTCATACCCTGACTCAACGGCCGGTGGTGCTGCCCGGTGCGTCGCGGATCCAGCTCCGCGCGCGCGGCCGCGGCGAGGATGTGCGCCTCACCGTCGACGGCCAGGACGACGTCACGCTTCGCGACGACGACCGTGTGGAGATCGAGCGTTCGCCCCACGCCGTGTCCCTGGTCGTGTCCCCGTTCCGCAACCACTTCGCCATCCTCCGCGAAAAGCTTCGCTGGGGTACGCGTTGATCGAGAGCTTGCGGATCCGCGATCTCGCGGTGGTGGAAGAGGCGGAGCTGGAGCTTGCGCCGGGCCTGAACGTCCTGACCGGGGAGACCGGCGCTGGCAAGTCGCTGGTGCTGGGGGCCCTGGAGCTGCTCGCGGGAGCGCGCGGGTCCAGCGACCGGGTGCGTTCCGGTGCCGAGGCCGCTGTGGTGGAGGCGGTCTTCCAGGTGAAGGGAAGGCCGGACCTGGCCGCCGCGCTCGAGGAGCGAGGGATCGAGGCGGAGGACGGCGAGCTGGTGGCGCGGCGCAGCGTGTCGGCCGCCGGCCGCAGCCGCGCCTGGTTGGGCGGACAGCTGGTGCCGGTGTCGGCCCTGGCCGAGGTGCTGGGCGAGCGGATCGAAGTGGCCAGCCAGCACGAGTCCCAGGCCCTGCGCCGTCCGGAGAGCCACGGCCGCCTGCTGGATGCGTACGGCGACCTGCTGGAGACCCGTGCGCTCGTGGCGCGGACCCACGCGGCCGCGCGCCAGGCAGAGGCCGAGATCGCGGCCCTGCGCGGGCAGTCCGAGGAGCGCGCCCGCAGGCGCGACTTCCTGGCCTTCCAGGTGTGAGCTGGAGGAGCTCGAGGCGGAGCGCTCGCGCCTGCTGCACGCCGAGCGGCTGCACGGCGAGTCCGCGCAGGCGGCGCGGCTCCTGGGCGGCGACCCGGCCGTCACGGATGCGCCGGCTGCCGCCGACCTCGTCGCCGATGCCGCGCGCCGCGCCGCGGAGCTGGCCGAAATCGACGCCTCGCTGGCTCCCTTGGCCGAGCGGCTGAGCGCGGCCCACGCCGAGGTGGCCGACGTCGCCGCCGACCTGGAGCGCTACGCGGAGGGAATCGAGGCCGATCCGGGCCGCCAGGCCGACCTGGAGGATCGGCTCGACCGGCTGGAGCGTCTGCGCCGCAAGTACGGCGCCACCGAGCAGGAGATCCTCGCGTTCCGCGACCGCGCCGCCGCAGAGCTGGGCGAGGCCGAGACCGCGGACGAGCGGCTCGCGGAGCTGGCGGCCCAACGCGACGCCCGTGCCGCCGAGCTGGCGCGAGCGGCGAAGCGGCTCAGCCAGGGTCGCCGCAAGGCGGGTCGCGCGCTGAGCCGCGCTCTGGAGGCGGCGCTGCAGGATCTGGCGCTGCCCCACGCGGGCGTCGAGGTGGAGCTGGCGCCAGTGGTGGGGGAGGGCGGCCTGGCCTGCGGGCCGGCCGGCGCCGAGGCGCCGCAGCTCCTGTTTCGCGCCAATCCCGGTGAGCCGGCGCGGCCGCTGAGCCGGGTCGCCTCCGGCGGCGAGCTCTCGCGCGTCTTCCTGGCGCTGAAGAACAGCGTGCGGCGCTCCGAGGCGGGCATGCTGCTCGTCTTCGACGAGGTGGATGCCGGCGTGGGCGGCGCCGTGGCGGAGCGTGTGGGCCGGGCCCTGGCCGAGCTGTCGGAGCAACATCAGGTTGTGTGTATCAGCCACCTGCCGCAGGTGGCGGCCCTGGCCGACAGCCACTTCCGCGTGGAGAAGCAGGCTTCCGGGGGGCGTACCTGGGCGCGGGCCGTGCGCCTGGACGACAAGGCGCGCGTGGAGGAGATCGCGCGCATGGCCGGCGGCGAGCGCATCACCCAGGCCACCCGCCGTCACGCCAGGGAGCTGCTGGCCGCACGCGCCCGCTGAGCGGACTCCACGGGTGCGCAGAAGGGCCTCCAACCTCGTGAATCGGGGTGGGTTCAAGGCCGACCGGCGGTGCGCCGATGTATCCCCAGAGACGGATCCGCGTGCGCTGCTGCGCGCGCGGCGCCGGCGAGGAGATCATGGGCGCCAACGGAAGCCAGAGCCTCGAGGCGGTCGCGGACCGGGCCGTTCCGGCCGGCGCCGCGGTGCGCGTGATGCGCGGCTTCTACGAGGGGCTGGATCTCCCGCTGGACCGCGACTGGCTCGTTGTGGGGCGCGGTCGCGGTGCGGACATGGTCATCCACGAGCCCACCATCTCCCGCGCTCACGCGGCCGTGGGCTTCCGGGAAGGCGCCTTCTTCGTGCAGGACCTGGGCAGCACGAACGGCACCTTCCTCAACGGAAGCCGCCGCGAGCGTGCACGACTTTCGGACGGGGACGAGATCCAGATGGGACGCCTGCTCCTTCGGGTGCGGGTGCCCGACTGAGCGATTCGGAGGGGAAGCGCTTGGACTCTTATACCCTGATGGTGATTCCGGACCGGAGCGGCAAGGTGCGCCGTTTCCAGGTGTCGGGGCGGCGCATCCGCCGGACGGCCTGGGCCGCCGGGATCGCGCTGTTGTGCGTGGGCGTGGTGACCGTGGACTGGGTTCGTGCCCGCCGCGACACGCGCGAGCTGGATTCCCTGCGTGCGGAGACCACTGCGCAGCAGGCCCAGCTCGAGGGACTCGAGGGCGCCGTGTTGACGCTGGAGCAGCGGCTGAGCCGCGTGACCGAGTTGGAACGCAAGGTGCGCGTGATCGCCGACCTGCCGGCGCCGGCCGAGCGCACCGTGGCGCCGCCGGAGGGCCTCGGCGGCGACGAGATCGAGGCGCCCCTGCCGGAGCTGAGTCCGGAGGAGGCGGGTCTGCCCGAGCGCCCCACCCCGGAGCTGCGACCCCAGCCGCCGGCTCCCCTCTCGTCGCTGAGCGGACCGGCCCGCGCCTCCCGGGTGGCGGGCCTGCAGGCCCGAGCGCTGCATCTGGCCCGGCTGGCGGAGTCTCGTCACGAGAGCCTGGGCGGGCTGGTGGACGGTCTGCGGGGCAAGTCGCGCCGCCTGGCCTCGACCCCCAGCATCTGGCCCACCGAGGGCTGGGTGACCTCGCGCTTCGGCCACCGGACGTCGCCCTTCACCGGGCGGCGCCAGTTCCACTCGGGCATCGACGTGGCCAGCCGATCGGGAATGGCGGTGGTCGCGCCGGCCCGGGGCCGGGTGGTCTTCGCCGGCAAGAAGGGGCCGCTGGGCCGGACGGTGATCCTCGATCATGGCTACGGCGTCCGCACCACCTATGGCCACAACCGCGAGATCCACGTGAAGCGGGGCCAGGAGGTGGAGCGGGGCGAGAAGATCGCCGCGGTGGGCAACAGCGGGCGCAGCACGGGCCCCCATCTCCACTACGCCGTCCAGGTCGACGGCCGCCGCGTGAACCCGATGAACTACATCCTGGACGAGTGAGGCCAGGCGCCGGAACCCGGCCGAGGCCAGGTGCCGGAACCCGTCCGAGGCCAGGCGCCGGAACCCGTCCGAGGCCAGGCGCCGGAACCCGTCCGAGGCCAGGCGCCGGAACCCGACCGAGGCCAGGTTCCCGAAGACGTCCGGATTCCGCGGCTTTGCCGCCCCGTGGGGCCGCCCGCTACACTCCCGTCCCCCACGGAGAGCCATGTTCCAGCAAGTCACACGCAAGGTGTTCGGCTCGGCCAACGACCGGACCCTGAAGCAGATCGTCCCCCTGGTGGAGGCCGCCAACCGGCTCGAGCCGCAGCTGATGGCTCTGTCCGATGCCCAGCTGGCGGCGCGCACCGTGGACTTCCGTCAGCGGCTCGAGAACGGCGAGCCCCTGGACGACCTGACGTCCGAGGCCTTCGCCACGGTTCGCGAGGCCTCGCGCCGCGTGCTGGGGCAGCGTCACTTCGACGTCCAGCTGATCGGCGGCGCGATCCTGCACCAGGGTCGTATCGCCGAGATGAAGACCGGCGAGGGCAAGACCCTGGCGGCGACCCTGCCGTCCTACCTCAACGCACTCAGCGGGCGCGGCGTTCACGTGGTGACCGTCAACGATTACCTGGCCTCGCGCGACGCCGAGTGGATGGGCAAGATCCACCGCTTCCTGGGACTTTCGGTGGGCGTCATCCTCCACGACCTGGACGAGATGTCGCGTCGCGAGGCCTATGCCGCGGACATCACCTACGGCACCAACAACGAGTTCGGCTTCGATTACCTGCGCGACAACATGAAGCCGTCGCTCGACATGTTCGTCCAGCGCGAGCATCACTACGCGATCGTCGACGAGGTGGACTCGATCCTCATCGACGAGGCCCGCACCCCGCTGATCATCTCCGGCCCGTCCGAGGAGAACACCCAGATCTACGCCGTGGCCAATCGCGTGATCCCGCGGCTGAAAGCCGGGACGAAGGGCGATCCCATGAAGGGGATCGAGGAGGTCGGCGACTACTGGGTGGATGAGAAGGACCACGTAGCGGTCTTCACCGACGAGGGAATCGGCAAGGCGCAGAAGATCCTCGGCATCGACGACCTCTACGCGCCCCAGATGATGCCCGTGGTGCAGGCGCTGAACCAGGCGCTGGTGGCGCACACCCTCAAGAAGTCCGACGTGGACTACGTGGTGAACCGCAACCCGGAGACCGGCCGCAAGGAGGTCGTGATCGTCGACGAGTTCACCGGCCGGCTCATGTCCGGCCGGCGCTGGAGCGACGGTCTGCACCAGGCGGTCGAGGCGAAGGAAGGCATCTCGATCCAGAGCGAGAACCAGACCCTGGCCTCCATCACCTTCCAGAACTTCTTCCGCATGTACGACAAGCTCTCCGGCATGACGGGCACCGCCGACACCGAGGCTCCGGAGTTCGCGAAGATCTACGACCTGGACGTGGTGGTCGGTCCCACCAACCGGCCCATGATCCGCAAGGACCACGGAGACGTGGTGTACAAGTCGGGGCGCGAGAAGTTCGACGCCGTGATCGAGGAGATCAAGGAGTGCCACGAGAACGGGCAGCCCGTCCTGGTGGGTACGATCTCCATCGAGACCAGCGAGCAGCTGGCCCGCAAGCTGAAGAAGCGCGGCGTGCGCCACAACGTCCTGAACGCCAAGCACCACGGCCGCGAGGCCGAGATCGTGGCCCAGGCCGGCCGCCACGGCGCGGTGACCATCTCCACCAACATGGCCGGTCGCGGCACCGACATCGTGCTGGGCGGCAACGCCGACATGCTGGCGCTGCACAAGTGCGGCGGCGATCGCGAGCATCCGGACTTCGAGCAGCACCTGCTCCGCTACGAGGCGGAGTGCCACGCCGAGCGAGAACTGGTGGTGGCGGCCGGCGGGTTGCACATCATCGGCACCGAGCGTCACGAGAGCCGGCGCATCGACAATCAGCTGCGCGGCCGCTCGGGGCGCCAGGGCGACCCCGGCTCGTCCCGCTTCTACCTGTCCCTGGAAGACGACCTGATGCGGATCTTCGGATCCGAGCGCATCACCGTCTGGATGGAGCGCCTGGGCGTGGAGGACGGCGAGGCGATCGAGCACAAGCTCATCACTCGAGCCATCGAGAACGCCCAGAAGAAGGTCGAGGCCCGCAACTTCGATATCCGCAAGCACCTGCTCGAGTACGACGACGTCATGAACAAGCAGCGCACGGCCTTCTACGACCGGCGCCGCGAGGTCCTGGCGGGAGAGGACCTGAACGCCGAGGCGTTGGAGATGGTCGAAGGCGTGGTGGTCGAGATGTTGGCCTCCCAGTGGCCGGCCAAGGGCGACCCGGACGACGAGCAGCGCGTGGCCATCGCCAAGGCCGCCGAGGCCCTGGTCGGCATGGAGTTCGATCCGCGTGAGGAGCCCTTCCAGAGCGACGGTCGGCCGGTCGTAGACAGCGACCAGCTGGGGCGCGGGCTGCTGGATCGCATGCTCGAGCAGTTCGACGAGAAGGCGCGCCACTGGGACGAGCTGGTGGATCAGCATCCCGGCCAGGGCGTGCCGCGCTTCGCCGACTTCGAGCGCCAGGTGATGCTCTGGACCCTGGACCGGCTCTGGAAGGACCACCTGCACAACATGGATGCGCTGCGGGATGGCGTGCGGCTGCGCGGCTACGCCCAGAAGGATCCGAAGCTGGAGTATGCACGCGAGGGCTTCGAGATGTTCGAGGAGATGAACGCCCGCGTGGACGAGCAGGTGGTGGAGCAGCTCTTCAAGATGCACATCTCCGAAGAGTCCCTGCAGCGGCCCGCAGCTCCGCCGGCGGCCGCGCCGCGGGCGGTTGCCCCGGGCAGCGCCATCGAGCGCCAGCCCGGTGCGGCGCGCGGACGCGCGGTGCCCGCCACCGGCAAGGTGGGACGCAACGATCCTTGCACCTGCGGCAGCGGCAAAAAGTACAAGAAGTGCTGCGGCGCGGTGTGAGCCGCCCCGCGAAACGCCCGACTTCCGTGATCGTTCCCGGCTTCCGCTCCGCCGGCCTGCACTGCGGCATCAAGAAGGGCGGCGAGCCGGACCTGGCCCTGATCGTCAGCGATGCCCCCTGCGCCGCGGCAGGTGTCTTCACGACTTCGACGGTGGTGGGCGCGCCGGTCGAGCTCTCCCGGGAGCGCGTGCGCTCCGGTCGCGTGCGGGCCGTGGTGGTGAACAGCGGCATCTCCAATGTGGCCATGGGCGCCCGCGGCCGGCGCGATGCGCGCAGCATGACCCGCCTGGCGGCCCAGGGGCTGGGCTGTCCGGAAGAGGACGTGCTGGTCTCTTCCACCGGCGTGATCGGCGAACCCCTGCCCATGGACAAGCTGCGCGCTGGAATCCCCGACGCGGTGCGGGCGCTGCGCGCCGACGGTCTTCCGGATGCGGCCCGGGCGATCATGACCACCGACACGCATCCCAAGCTGGCCACGCGCCGGGTGCGGGTGGGGGATGCGACGGTGCACGTGGCGGGCATCGCCAAGGGCGTCGGCATGGTGGAGCCCAACATGGCCACCATGCTGGCCTTCGTGCTCACCGATGCGGCTGCTGCCCCGGCCTTCGTGCGCCGAACCCTGCGCGACGCGGTGGGGCCCACACTGAACCGCATCACGGTGGACGGCGAGACCTCCACCAGCGACACGGCGCTGCTGCTGGCCAACGGCCGCGCCGGGAACCGCAGCCTGCGCGGGCCGTCGAGTGCGGGGGCGGCCGCGTTCGCACGGGCGGTGGGGCAGGTCTTCGAGGACCTGGCCAAGATGCTGGCGAGGGACGGGGAGGGGGCCACCAAGCTGGTCACCGTGTGCGTCAGCGGCGCCCGCGATGCCGCCGACGCCGAGCGCGCGGCCCGCCGCATTGCCAACTCGCTGCTGGTCAAGACGGCCGTATTCGGGCGCGACGCCAACTGGGGCCGGATCCTCCAGACCGTCGGTGCCGGCGACGTCCGGCTCAACCTGGAGCGCACCCGCGTGCGCCTGGGCGGCGTCACCGTGTTCCGCAACGGAGCCTCGGCGGGGCCGGCGGCGCGGAGACGTGCGGAGGCGCGCCTGGCCGCCGACGAGGTCGAGATCGAGGTCCACCTGGGTGCGGGCCGCGCCTCGGATCGCGTCTGGACCTGCGACCTGACCTACGACTACGTGCGCATCAACGCCGAGTACACCACCTAGTCCCGCCCGTCGTCGACAGTGAGGGGCGAGAGGTAGTGCTTCTCAGCGATGCCCTTCTTGCGCATCGCGATCCCGGTCAGGCACTCGCGCACGATCCGCTCGCTGTTGAGCACCGTCTCGTATCCATCGACCCGGTACGGGAGCAGCTCCACCAGCTCGAACCCCACCACGTTGCTCTCGGCGCACAGCCGACGAATCAGCGGGAACGTCTCGCGGGGCGTGAGCCCGTTGGGCTCCGGAGTCCCGGTGGCCGGGGTGTAGGCGGGGTCCATGACGTCGATGTCGAAGGAGATGAACACGTACTCGGGCCCGTCGTTGGCCTCCTGGATCACGGCCTCCATCACCTTCTCCCAGCCGAAGCGCTCGACCTCCGCCATGGTGTGGTAGCGGAAGCCCTGCTTGCGCATCCACTCGAAGGATTCGGCGCCCGGGTAGTAGCCTCGCAGCCCCACCTGGATGAAGTTCTTGCCCGGTACGTGGCCCTCCTCGATCAGCCGGTACACGGGCTGCGCGTGACTGATCAAGTGCCCGAACAGCGTCTTCGAGGCGTCGTAGTGGGCGTCGAAGTGGATCACGCCGACCTTGCCCTTCCCGTAGATGTCCGCCAGCGCGGCCACGTCCGGGTACATCAGCGAGTGGTCCCCGCCGATGATGATGGGAATCACGTTCTTCCCGTCCTTGTTCTTCACGGCGGCGGCCTCGCGGACGAAGGCGCGCATCGCGTGGACGGTCCGTTCCGTGCTCAGGAGGTCCGTGGGGCCATCGCCGTAGTCCACGACCACGAGCTCCTTGAACGGATTGACCATCGTGAGCATGTGCTCCATGGCGAACTCGCCCCAGCCCACGGTGCTGGGCGCCGCCCGGAACGCGTTGGGGCCCCAGGCCGCGCCGCGGCCCCCGCCGCCCATGTCGAGGTGGCCCCCGAGGATCGCCACATCGACGTTCCCCGCCGCCAGGTCCTCGGGCGTCAGCGCAATGGGCAGCTTGAAGAAGGTCGGAATCCCCAGCCAGCCGGCTCCGCCGCGCCAGCGCTGGATGTCGATCGGGCCGGGCTCCCGCCCCGCTGACAGATCGGCGCGCGGCGTCTGCCACAAGTCGTAGGCGGGATCCGAGGTGTCCAGCGGAATGACCGCCTTCTCCCCTTCCCGGATCGGCGCCTGATGCTCGGGGTTGTCGGGGTCGTATTCGAAGTACTGGGCTGCGGCGGGCAGGGCGGCCACCAGCAGGATCCCGGGCAGGAGTCGCAGGCGCGTCATGGGTTCCCTCCGGACCGCCGAGCGTAGCTGCTAAAGCCCCGGCCTTGAGAGGCCGAAACGGAAACGTCATGGACCGCAGACGCAGCCCGCGCTTCAAGGCCCGCTTTGACGCCCTCTATGCCGCCGGCAAGGAGGAGGGGGCAGGCCGCCTGGCCGAGCTCTCCTACTGCGGGGCCCGGCTGGCCGACGTGTCGATCCTGCCCGCGGTGGGGACCAAGGTCACGCTCTACGTGTTCGTCCAGCCGGTGGCGCCTTTCGAGGTGACGGGCTGGGTGTCGCGTCACTGCGACGACGGCTTCGCGCTCGACTACGACCTCTTCGACGACGAGATCCGACGTCTCGTCGACGACGTGGGAGCGCTGATCTCCGAGCCGACGGACTAGAGCGCCCCTAGAGCTCGCCCAGTGGGCGGGTGATGTGCTGGCGGATCGGCTCCTTCAGGCAGGCGTCCGTCCACCAGTCCATGTCGCCGGTGAGGGCGAAGACCGGCGCGCCCAGCAGCCAGAAGCCCCCTCCCAGGATGGCGGTCACGGGCAGTGCGATGGGCCGCACGAACAAGGCGTCCACGCGAACCTGGTGGATGGGCGCCGGGTGCTCCGGGGCGACCACATTGGCGGGCATGGGCTGGGGGTCCCGGTAGTCCTGGGCGCCGGCGGGGCCGGCGCCGGCCAGGCTCAGCAGCAGGGCGGCGGCCAGGGCCGCGGCAGGCAGTGTCGTGGGTCGCTTGGGCATGGGCCCAGGATAGGCGCTTCCCCTGGGGGAGTCGAGCTTGCTGCCTACCGTTCCCCGGCACCGTGTGGTATCTCCCCGTCAACTCTCACGTTCCGGTTCGCCCCTGCGGTGCCCGGAGTTCCAGCTGCCTGCCTCGCGATACGCGGCGCGGCGGCACGACTCTCGGGTTGGGGAACGGCACGATCGGAACGGTGGACCAACCGCGAAGGAGACAGCCATGAGCGAGACGCCTGTCGAACCCCAGGCAACGCCTTCCCCCGCCCCCGAGACGTCGGGCCCCGTCGAGCAGATGGCCGAGGCGATGAAGGCGGCACCCCTGACCGTGCGCAGCCTGCTGGAGGCCGGGGTCCACTTCGGTCACCAGACCCGCCGTTGGGACCCGCGGATGAAGTCCTACATCTTCGGCGAGCGCGACGGGATCCACATCATCGACCTGGATCAGACGCTTCCGCAGTTCCAGGAGGCTCTCGACTTCCTCAAGGAGACGGTGGCCGAGGGCGGCAAGGTGCTCTTCGTGGGCACCAAGCGTCAGGCGGCTGCGCCCATCGAGAGCGAAGCGCGCCGTTCCGGCCAGTTCTACGTGTCGGAGCGCTGGCTGGGCGGAATGCTCACCAACTTCCGAACCGTCAAGAAGTCGATCGACCGCTACAAGGAGATGCTCGGCATCCTCGAGGACGAGGAGAAGCGGGCGGAGATCACGAAGAAGGAGGCGGCGCGCCTCACCCGAGAGACGAACAAGTACCGGCGCTCGCTCGAGGGCATCCGGGACATGGTCAAGCTGCCGGACGCGGTGTTCATCATCGACGTTTCGGCGGAGCACATCGCGGTGTCCGAGGCCCGGCGCCTGGGCATCCCGATCGTCGCCATCGTCGACTCCAACTGCAGCCCGGTGGGCATCGACTTCGTGGTTCCGGGCAACGACGACGCCATGCGCGCGATCCACTTGTACTGCGCCCTGGTGGCGGACGGCTGCCTGGAGGGCGCCGAGCTCTTCAACGAGCGCGTGCTGGCCGAGCGCGAGGCCGAGGCCCAGCGCAGGCCCGAAGCCGAGGCCGCGACGCCCAGCACGGGCCGCGTGGTGGTGGAGATCAAGCAGCCCCCGCGTCGGGGACGCGGCGAGGAGCGGCGCGCGCGTCGCGCCCGCGAGGAGCAGGATGTGCTGGACGCCCCGGCGGCCGCGCCCACCCTCGCAGCGGCTCCGGCGGAGGCGCCGGCCGCATCCGAAGCAGGCACGGCTCCGGCTCCGGCGCCGGAGAGCGGAACCGAGCCGGTTCCGGAGTAGGGAGAGACAGCGGTGGCGGCGATCAGTGCACAGGCGGTGAAGGAGCTCCGGGATAAAACCGGGGCCGGCATGATGGACTGCAAGAAGGCCCTCGCGGATGCCGAGGGCGACGGCGAGAAGGCCGGCGAGCTGCTGCGCGAGCGCGGGCTGGCCAAGGCCGTCAAGCGCGAAGGGCGCGAGACCAGCGAAGGCGCCATCGGCATGGCCATCTCGGGCGGCGTCGGCGCGCTGGTCGAGCTGGGCTGCGAGACCGACTTCGTGGCCAAGAACGAGAAGTTTCAGGCGCTGGCGACGAGCCTGGCCGAGGCCGTGCTCGCGGACGCCTCGCTGGGCTCCGCGGACGCGCTGCTGGCGGCCGAGGTGGATGGCGAGAAGGTCGAGGCGCGCATCCAGAGCGCGATCGGGACCATCGGCGAGAACATCGTGGCCAAGCGGGTCGCCCGGCTCGAGGGCGATCTGGTGGGCGGCTACGTGCACGCGGGCGGCAAGCTGGGCGTGCTGGTGGCCCTGGAGGGCGTCGGCGGCGATGCGGTTCAGGCGCTGGCCCGGGATCTGGCCATGCACGTGGCCGCAGCCGATCCCAGCCCGGTGGCGGTGGACCGCGACGGCGTGCCGTCGGACCTGGTCGACAAGGAGCGGGTGCTGTTCCGTCGCCAGGCCGAGCAGGAGGGCAAGCCCGAGGGCGTGATCGACAAGATCGTCGAGGGCAAGGTGAACAAGTACTACAAGGAGATCGTCCTTGTAGAGCAGCCCTTCGTGAAGGACCCCGACCGCAAGGTGAAGGCGCTGCTGGTCGATGTGGGGAAGGAGGCCGGGGGCGACCTGCGCGTGGCGGGCTTCCGCCGCTTCAAGCTGGGGGAGTCGAGCGAGTCGTGAGCGAGAAACGCCGGATCCTGCTCAAGCTCTCGGGCGAGGGACTCGCCGGAGAGACCGGGTTCGGCATCCATCCCGATACGATCCAGGCGATCGCCCAGGAGATCCGCGAGGTCCACAGCATCGTCTCCCAGATCGGGATCGTGATCGGCGGTGGCAACGTGATTCGCGGCATCTCCGCCAGCGCGCGCGGGATGGACCGCGGGACCGCCGACTACATGGGCATGATGGCCAGCGTGATCAATGCCCTGGCGCTCCAGGACGCGTTGGAGCACGTGGGTCTCCACACGCGCGTGCTGTCCGCCCTGGAGATCAAGGAGGTGGCGGAGCCCTACATCCGGCGCCGCGCCGTCCGGCACCTGGAGAAGGACCGGGTGGTGATCTTCGCGGCCGGAACGGGCAACCCCTACTTCAGCACGGATACCGCGGCCGCCCTGCGCGCCGCAGAAATCCACGCCGAGGTGATCCTCAAGGCCACCAAGGTCGATGGGGTCTACAACGCGGATCCGGTGACCGAGCCGAACGCGAAGCGCTTCGACCAGCTCCGCTACGACGAGGCCATCCGCCAGGATCTGCGTTTC
Organism: uncultured delta proteobacterium; assembly: GCA_947260035.1. Classification (GTDB taxonomy): domain Bacteria; phylum Myxococcota_A; class UBA9160; order UBA9160; family JAFDET01; genus JAFDET01. Next base: position 8,094 of record CAMYOO010000033.1, on the reverse strand, counting down.
ATGGATCAGACTGCGATCGCTCTGTGCCGCGAGAATCAGCTGCCGATCGTAGTGTTCGACATGTCGGTTCCGGGCAACATCGTCAAAGTTGTGTCCGGCGAGAAAGTGGGAACGCGAGTCGAGTAGGGCGGAGGAATCATGGCCGACCAGGCGGATGTGGAGGTCGTGCTCGCCGAGACGGGCGACTCGATGGACAAGGCGCTGCGAAGCCTGCGCCACGAGCTGCAGAAGGTGCGGACCGGGCGCGCCAACGCGCAGCTCCTGGACGGCATCTCGGCGGACTACTACGGCGCGCAGACGCCGCTCAACCAGATGGCGAACCTCACGGTCCCGGATCCGCGCCTGATCGTGATCTCGCCGTACGATCGTTCGGCCATCGGCGCCATCGAGAAGGCGATCCAGGCCTCGGACCTGGGGCTGACCCCCCAGAGCGACGGAAAGTTGGTGCGCATCCCGATTCCCCCGCTCACCGAAGAGCGCCGCAAGGAGCTGGTGAAGCACGTCCACAAATCTTCCGAAGAGCACAAGGTGGGCGTGCGGGAGGCCCGGCGCGACGGCCTGGCGCTGCTGAAGGACCTGGAGAAGGACGGCCTGCCGGCGGACGATCGCCACCGGGCGGACAAGAAGATCCAGGATTTGACCGATGAGTTCGTGGCCAAGCTCGAAGGGCTGACCGCGCAGAAGGAAAAGGAGATCCTCGAGGTCTGACCGTGCGTGAACGCCGCCTGCGCAGCGATGCGATTCCCCGCCACGTGGCCATCATCATGGATGGCAACGGCCGCTGGGCGGAGAAGCGGGGCCTCTCGCGAAACGAAGGCCATCACGCCGGCCTCGAGTCGGTGCGCGACGTGGTGCGCTCGGCCCACGAACTGGGCGTGAAGATCCTGACCCTGTACGCCTTCTCCCAGGAGAACTGGAACCGACCCAAGGGCGAAGTCGAGGCGCTGATGACGCTGCTGGATCGCTACATCGACAGCGAGGTCGACGAGATCGATCGCAACGGCGTCCAGGTTCGGGTGATGGGCCGGGTGGAGGACGTCCCGCGCGCAATCCGCGACAAGCTGGAGGCAGCGGTGGAGCGGACGCATGAGAACGAGGAGATGATCCTCGTGTTCGCACTCTCCTACGGCGGTCGTCAGGAGATCGTGGACGCGGCGCGGCAACTGGTGGCGGCGGCCGAGGCGGGCAAGGTCCATGCCGACGCGGTCGACGAGAAGACCTTCGCGTCGTGCCTGTACCAGCCGGACCTGCCGGACCCCGACCTGCTGATCCGGACCGGTGCGGAGTGGCGGGTGTCGAACTTCCTGCTCTGGCAGATCGCCTACAGCGAGATCCACGTCACCGACCGCATGTGGCCGGACTTCCGCAAGGAGCACCTGGTGGAGGCGATCGCGGACTACCAGCAGCGAGAGCGCCGTTTCGGCCTGACCAGCGCCCAGGTCCGAACCGGCGACTCGGAGGACGCGTGAAGCGCGTCGCCCTGCTGGGAAGCACCGGAAGCATCGGCGAGCAGACCCTGGACATCGCCGGTCGTTTCCCGGATCGCTATCGCGTGACGGGCCTGGCCGCGGGCCGCCAGGTCGAGAAGCTGGCCGAGCAGGTCCGTCGCTTCCGCCCGGAAGTGGTCTCCGTGGCCGACGACGAGGGGGCGCGCGAGCTGCGCCAGCGGCTGGCCGGCGACCCGGCTCCCGAGATCCACGTGGGGGACGCGGGCCTCACCGCCGTGGCCACCTGCGACGCGGACCTGCTGGTCTCGGCCCTGGTGGGCGCGGTGGGTCTGGATCCGACGCTCGCCGCGATCGAGGCCGGACGGGATGTGGCCCTGGCCAACAAGGAGGTCCTGGTGATGGCCGGCGCGCTGGTGCTGCGTGCCGTGCGCGCCCGGGGCGTGGCCCTGCTGCCGGTGGACAGCGAGCACAACGCCATCTTCCAGGCCCTGGCCGGACAACGACTCGAAGACGTGGAGCGGATCATCCTCACCGCTTCGGGCGGGCCCTTCCGCACCTGGTCGGCGGAGCGCATCGCCCGGGCTCGGATCGAGGACGCGCTCAAGCACCCCAACTGGGACATGGGCCCGAAGATCACCGTCGACTCGGCGACCCTGATGAACAAGGGCCTCGAGGTGATCGAGGCGCGCTGGCTCTTCGAGGTTTCGCCCGACCAGGTCGACGTGGTGGTGCATCCCCAGTCGATCGTCCACTCGTTGGTGGAGTTCGTGGACGGCTCGGTGCTGGCGCAGCTGGGGCTGCCGGACATGCGCGTGCCCATCGCGGTGGCGCTGGCCCATCCCGAGCGCCTTCCGCTGCCCCTGGAGCGCCTGGACCTGGCCGCGCTGGCCCGGCTGGACTTCGAGGAGCCCGATCGCGCGCGCTTCCCCTGCCTGGACCTGGCGTTCGAGGCGCTGCGCGGCGGCGAGGACGCACCGGCCGTGCTGAATGCCGCCAACGAGGTCTCCGTGGCCGCATTCCTGGCCGGCGAGATTCCGTTCCCGGCCATCGCAGCGGTCAACGGCGACGTGCTGTCGTCGCACCTGGCACGCAACGGCGGGAGCGCCATGAACGAGCTCGACGATGCGCGCGCGGCCGATGCATGGGCGCGCGTGCGGGCCGGCGAGGCCCTGGAGAAGCACCGCGGGAGGCACGCTTGATCGCCCTGAACTTCATCTTTGCATTCGTGCTCATGCTCGGTGTGCTGATCACGGTGCACGAGTTCGGTCACTTCATCGTGGCCAAGTGGTGCGGCGTGCGGGTGCTCAAGTTCTCCATCGGCTTCGGGCCGCCCATCGGGTTCGGCCGTTTCCGCCTGCGCTGGGAGCGCGGCGGTACGGAGTACGTGGTGGCGTGGATTCCGCTGGGCGGCTTCGTGAAGATGCTGGGCGAGATTCCCGGCGAGGAAGAATCGACCGAGGTCCTGGAAGACCCCGAGGGCGCACTGGGCGCCAAGCCGGTCTGGCAGAAGCTCGCGGTGGTGTTCGCCGGGCCCGTCATGAACCTGGTGCTGCCCGTCCTGATCTTCCTGGTCAGCCTGATGATCGGCTTGGAGCGGCCGTCCTCCGTGGTGGGGGCCGTCGAGGACGGCTCGCCGGCGGCCGCGGCCGGGCTGCTGCCCGGGGATCGCATCGCCGCCATCGACGATGAGCCGGTCCGCTTCTGGCGCGACGTCGAGGAACGCGTGCGCACCGAGCCGGGCGCGAGCCTGGCGCTCGAGGTGGAGCGTGGGGACGAGTCCCTCTCCGCCACGCTCGAGGTAGCCGGACGCGCGGGTCTCGACATCTTCCGGCAGCGCAGCGAGGTGGGTTGGCTCGGACTCCAGCATCGCCGCGTGAGCACGGTGCTGGGCGTGACCGACGACGAAGCGCCGGCCGCGCGTGCGGGTCTGCAGTCGGGCGATCGCGTGGAGGCGGTGGCCGGCGTTCCCGTGGAGGACTGGACGGGCCTGTCCAACGCCTACGCCGCGGCGGGTCGCAGCGGCGAGGTCGCGTTCACCCTGAAGGTTCGTGGCGACGTGATGGTGCCGGGCCTGGGTGACCTGGGCGCTCTGGGCGTCGCGCCGGCGACGGTCCTGATCTCCGCGGTCTCGAGGGATTCCGCCGCTTCCGAGGCGGGCCTCGAGCCCGGCGACCTGATCCTCACCCTGGACGACCGGCCGGTCGGCAGCTTTGCGTCGTTCGCCGAGTCGGTTCGCGCCAGCGAGGGCCGCGGGCTGAACATCAGCTACGCGCGCGCCGGCGAAACCGTGCGCGTGTCCATCACGCCCCGGCTGGTGGAGGCCGAGACGGGCATGGGGCGCGAGGAAGCCTGGATGGTGGGCATCCGCGCCGAGGACGCCACGCTTCCGGGAAGCTACGGGCTGGACCGTGCCCTGAACCCCTTCGTGGCATTGCCGCGGGCCGTCGGCATGACCTGGGAGCGGACGGATCTGATGCTCCAGGCCGTCGGCAAGATCATCGTCGGCGACATCTCGCGCAAGCAGATCGGCGGGCCCATCGAGATCGCGCGCCAGGCTCACTCGGCCTTCGAGGCGGGCTGGGAGGTGTACCTCAACCTGCTGATCATGATCAGCATCAACCTGGCGATCCTCAACCTGCTGCCGATCCCCGTGCTCGACGGCGGTCAGGCCGTGCTCTTCGCCCTCGAGGGCATCAAGCGCGCGCCGCTCTCTCTGCGCACCCGCGAGATCGCCATGCAGATCGGCGTGACCATGGTGATGCTGTTGATGGGCTTCGCCTTCTGGAACGACATCTCGCGCTACTGGTCGTCCGTCGTGGGCTGGCTCCGCTCCAGCGCGGGGCTCTAGCGGCGCGCCCCCGCTTGAAGATCCTGGCCATCGAGACGGCGACGTCGGTGACCCGGGTGGCGCTGTTGGACGGAGAGCGCGTGCTCGCGGAGGTCGAAGACGCCGAGCGCGCCCACGCGGCGGCGCTGCTGCCGGCCGTGGAGCGCGCGCTGGACGACGCGGCGCAGACGCTCGCCGACGTGGAGGGATTCGCGGTGTCCATCGGGCCCGGCTCGTTCACCGGGCTGCGCATCGGGTTGGCGACGGTGAAGGCCTTTGCCCTGGGCGGCGTGCGGCCGACGGCCGCGGTGCCCAGCCTGGCGGCCCTGGCCTGGCCTCGGCGGGCCGAGGCTGCGGCCCTGGTGGCGTGCCTGGACGCCCAGCGCGGCGAGGTCTACGCGGCCGGTTATCGCGCCGGCGGTCCGTTGGGCCTCGAGCGGCTCTGGCGCGAGCTGATCCTGAAGCCCGAGGAGCTGGCCGAGCGGGTGCCTGAGGGCGCACTGATCGTGGGCGCGGGCGCCGACGTGGGGCTTCCCGCCCCCGGGCCTCGGGCCCGAGACGTGGGGGCGCTCGGGGCCCGCCTCCTGTCGGCCGGCGCAGCCCAGGACGCAGCGGTGCTGGTGCCCCGCTACGTGCGGCGGGCGGAGGCGGAGGCGCGTCGTCTGGCCGATCCCGTCGAGGCGCACGACCCCGCGGGAGAGCTGCTTTGACACCTCCGCTGGTGTCGCTTAACCTGCCGCAGTAGAAACGCTTTCGGCGACTTCGGGCGTCTCGGGTCGAGCGCAGGCAGGCGCTCGCAGAGATATATTGCACTTTCGACACGGCGACGCGCGCTAGAGGGGGATCGCAGCCAGGCGACCCCGGGCGCCGGCGCTGATGGAGACCGCGGACCGTGAGGCTGACCGGCTCGGAAATCATGATTCACGCACTCTACGAAGAGGGTGCCGACGTAATGTTCGGCCACCCCGGTGGAGCCGTGCTCTTCATCTACGACGCCATCCACAAGCTGGGCTTCCGGCACATCCTGGCCCGCCACGAGCAGGGCGCCGTCCACATGGCAGATGGCTACGCGCGCGCCAGCGGCCGGCCGGGCGTGGCCCTGGTGACCTCCGGCCCGGCGCTGACCAATGCCGTGACGGGCCTGGCGACCGCCTACTCCGACTCGATCCCCATGGTGTGCTTCTCCGGGCAGGTCCCGACCGCCGCCATCGGTAGCGACGCCTTCCAGGAGGCGGACAACGTCGGCATCACGCGGCCCGTGACCAAGCACAACTACTTGGTCACCGATGTGCGCGATCTGGCCGCCACCATCAAGGAGGCGTTCCACATCGCGACGACCGGGCGTCCCGGCCCGGTTCTCGTGGACATTCCGAAGGACGTGTCCAACACCGAATGCGAGTACCTCTACCCCGAGAGCATCCACCTGGAGCACTACCAGCCCCGTTACGAGGGGCATTGGGGACAGATCAAGAAGGCCCTGGCCCTGATCCTCCGGGCCAAGCGGCCCGTGGTCTACTTCGGGGGCGGCGCGATCCTGTCCGGAGCCGGCGAGGAGCTGCGCCAGTTCGTCGAGGCGCTGAAGGTTCCCACCACCTACACGCTGATGGGAATCGGCGGCATTCCCGGCGACCATCCCATGTCGCTGGGCATGCTCGGCATGCACGGCACCTACCGCGCCAACCTGGCGGTGGATCAGGCCGACGTGCTGATCGCCATCGGCGCCCGCTTCGACGACCGCGTGACGGGGAAGCTGGACGAGTTCAGCCAGCACTCGCGCAAGATCCACATCGACATCGACCCCACGTCGATTCGCAAGACCGTGCACGTGGACATCCCCATCGTGGGCGACGTGCGCAACTGCCTGCAGAAGCTGCTCAAGCTGCTGGGCGACGAGCGCGGGCTGGACCGCTTCCACGAGCGGATCGCGCCCTGGTGGTCCCAGATCCAGGCCTGGGACCGGGAGAATCCGATCGCCTACGAGCAGCCGGCCGACGGGCAGCTGCTGCCCCAGTTCGTGATCGACAAGATCTTCCAGTTCACGCACGGGCAGGCCGTGCTCACCACCGACGTGGGCCAACACCAGATGTGGGCCGCCCAGTACTACCACTGCCAGTCGCCCAACAACTGGGTTTCGTCCGGTGGTCTGGGGACCATGGGCTTCGGCCTGCCCTCGGCAATCGGCGCCCAGGTGGCCCGGCCCGGCGAGACGGTGGTTTGCATCGCCGGCGACGGCTCGCTGCTGATGACCGTCCAGGAGCTGGTGACGGCGGTGGAGGAGCGCCTGCCGGTCAAGGTGGCGATCATCAACAACCGCTACCTGGGCATGGTGCGCCAGTGGCAGCAGCTGATCTACGACAACCGGATCAGCGGAAGCGACCTTCACGTGGGCCCCGACTGGGTGAAGCTCGCCGAGGCCATGGGCGCCCTGGGCCTGCGTGCCGAGCGCGTGGACGAGGTGGAGCCCGTCCTGGAGAAGGCCTTCGCCCACGACGGTCCGGTGTTCATGGACTTCCGCGTCAAAGAGACGGAGAACTGCTACCCGATGGTGCCTTCCGGGAGCTCGTCGGCGAAGATGCTGCTCTCCGATCCGGATCCGATCGGGTAGGGCCGGCTGTGCGTCACACCGTCTCCGTACTGGTTCGCAACGAGTTCGGCGTGCTGTCGCGCGTGGTCGGCATGTTCAGCGGCCGCGGCTACAACATCGACAGCCTGAACGTCGCACCGACGCTGGATCCCAAGGTCTCGTGCATCACCCTGGTCACCCACGGTGACAGCGACACCATCGAGCAGATCACCAAGCAGCTCCACAAGCTGATCGACGTGATGACCGTCAAGGACTACGTCAACCAGGCGGACTTCGTGGGACGCGAGCTGGCGATGCTCAAGGTCTCGCCGCTGCCCGAATCCCGGGCCGAAGTGCTGCGCATCGTGGAGATCTTCCGCGGCAAGATCGTCGACGTCTCGCCGCGTTCGTTCGTCATCGAGATCACCGGGGGCCAGGACAAGATCGACGCGATCGCGCGTCTGCTGGAACCCCTGGGACTGCAGCAGGTGGTCCGTACGGGGCCGCTGGCCGTCGCGCGCGGCGGCCACTAGACCTCGGCGGAACCCGACACAGAGGAAGCACCCCAATGGCCGTGAGCATCTACTACGACAAGGACGCGGACCTCGGACGCCTGGACGGCAAGACCGTGGCCGTGATCGGATACGGGAGCCAGGGCCACGCCCACTCCCTCAACCTGCGTGATTCCGGCGTCAACGTCGTGAACGCCCGCCGAGGCGGCTCGCGAGGCCGACGTCATCATGCTCACCGTCCCCGACGAGCTGGCGGTGGACATCTACCGCGAGGACATCGAGCCCGGCCTGGTGCCCGGCAACTGCCTGGCGGTGGCCCACGGCTTCAACATCCACTTCGGGACGATTCGCGTGCCCGAAGGCGTCAACGTGTTCATGGCTGCGCCCAAGGGTCCGGGCCACACGGTGCGGGGGCATTACCAGGAGGGTCGCGGCGTTCCCACGCTGATCGCCATCGGCGACGACCCGTCGGGCGACACCAAGGAGATCGCGCTGGCCTATGCGTCGGGGATCGGCGGCGGCCGGGCGGGCATCATCGAGACGAACTTCCGCGAGGAGACGGAGACGGACCTGTTCGGCGAGCAGGCGGTCCTGTGCGGCGGCCTCACCGCCCTGATGCAGGCCGGCTACGAGACGCTGGTGGAAGCCGGCTACGCCCCCGAGATGGCCTACTTCGAGTGCATCCACGAGGTGAAGCTGATCGTGGACCTGATCTACGAGGGCGGCATCGCCAACATGCGGTAC
>CAMYOO010000032.1 GCA_947260035.1 uncultured delta proteobacterium | reverse complement strand
CACCGCCGAAGGCCGGCGTTGCAGGGCTCGCCGGTAGAGACCGATGGCGCCATCGGTGTCGCCCAGGGCGAGGCGCACGTTGGCCGCGTTGTTGAGCAGTACCGCGTCGTCCGGGGCCTCGACCAGCAGTGCGGCGTAGCGTGCGTCCGCCGCCGACAAGTCGCCGGTGCGCTTCACGCCCAGGGCCAGGGCCCGTGCCGCCAGGGGGTCGCTCTCGGCCGCACGTTCCAGCCGCGACAGGTGGACCGGTGTGGCAAAGCCGTGCTGGGCGTTGTGGACCGATAGGGCTACCGGGTCCGAGTGGAAGGCACCCAGCGCCTTTCCGGCTTGCTGGAGCATCGGATGCAGGGCCACCGTGAGAGCCAGCGCCGCGAAGCCCGCGGCGACCCAGCTGCGCCGGGTTCCGTAGGCCGCGGCGACCACCAGACACCCGAGGCACAAGCCCAGGATGCCCTGACCCGCCGCCGCCGGGGCCAGCAGGACGACCCCCAGCAGCGCGGCCCGAGAGGGCCTGGGGGTATCGGCGGCGAGCCGGTCACCGAGATCGTGAGCCGCCTCCCGCGTCACCCACAGAGCGGACAGGATCAGGTAGAAGATGGCGCCTCCGGCCAGCGCCATGGCGGCGGCATGGAAGGAGGCGGCGTAGAGCCAGAGCGAAGCTTCCAGGTTCCGCCGGAAGGCGGCCACCGCGTCCAGGGTCGCCCCGGCCGCGCCGATCGGCGCGAAGTCGTCGGTCAGGCTCGCCACGGCCAGGGCCATGTGGGCCGCGGGCAGGTCGGGCGCCAGGCGCACGGCCATACGAGCGGTGTCCACGCGGCGGGTCCCCTCGGGGGGGCTCGCCAGCAGCGCCCGAGCCGCGGGCTCGACGTTTCTCAGGCCCAGCTCCAGCGCCGCGGTGCGGGTGTTCTCCACCCGGGCCTCGAGGGAGACCCCCGGCTCGGACCAGGCCTCCACGAAGCGCGGCGTGCGGGCCGTAGAGGCCTCTGCCGACGCAGGATGCACGCCTCCCGCCAACGCGACGGCGCCGAGCACGAGCAGCCACACGAGCGGTCGAACCGCGTTCAGACGGGTCCCCTCCCGGGACACGAGGCCCCGCCGAGGTATCGGCCTCTCGCCCCTGCGACTGAACCCGCGAGCGTGGTCGACAGGCGCCGCCCCCTCGACTAGGGTTCGGGCCTTCTGCACGGAGAGACCGGTGGCCAATCACAAGTCCGCAGCCAAGCGCGCCCGCCAGACACCCAAGCGACGCGACCGCAATCGCGCGATTCGCAGCCGGGTGCGAAGCGCCGTGAAGGGCTTCCTGGAGGCAGTGGAAGGCGGAGACGCTGACGCCGCGCGGACGTCCTTCCGCAGCGCGGAGCGAGAGCTGCGCAAGGCCGCCAGTCACGGCGTGCTGCCCAAGAGGCAGGTCAGCCGCAAGGTCTCGCGTCTGGCCAAGCGCCTCCAGGCCTAGCGGGCGACGGGCCGACGCCCTCCTCTAGCCAGGTCAGGCCGAAAGGCCCATCACCAGGCGCTCGAGAGCCAGATCCGGGGGCAGCGAGCCGCGCCCCTTCAGCACCTCGTCCACCTCTGCGATCGCGTCGAGACAGGCGAGCAGCCGCGCGCCGCGGTAACGACGCGCCTGGCTGTCCAGCTTGCGCACCACGAAGGGCGGGCCGCCCACGCGACCGCCGTGACAGATCCGCGTAAGCCGGCGCATATGACTGGCCAGCGCCCCCAGGACCATGGGCGGGGCGGCGCCCTGCTCCAGGATTCGCCGCAGCACGACCAGTGCGTCGGCGGTGCGCCCCTCGCCGATGGCGTCGGTGAGGTCCCAGATCGGCTCCTCGGCGACATCCGAAGCCAGCCACGCCAGCTGCTGGCGATCGACCGTCTCTCCCGGCTCCGCCAACAACGCCGCCTTCGCGACCTCCTGACGCAGCAGCAGCAGGTTGGGTCCGATGCGCTCGGCGAGAAGCTGCGCCGCGCCCGCGTCCAGCGACACCCCCTGGCGCCCGGCCTCGGCGCGCGCGAAGGCTGCGATGTCGCGCTCGCGACGAGGCGCCTCGCACGACACCAGCGCGTGGGGCTCGGCGAAGGCCTTGACCCACTTGGCACGACCGTCGGTCTTCGCCGACGTGACCACCAGGACCACGTCCTCGCGGTCCGCCAACTCGACCAGCGCCTGCGGCAGCGCCTCCAGCAGGGCCCTGGAGGACGCGCGACGCTGAACCGGCTCGCGCAGCACCACGAGCCGCCGCGGCGCCATCACGGGCAGGTTGCGCAATGCGTCGAGGAAGCTGCCCGCCTCGGTGGCGGCGCCGTCGAGCAGATCCTCATTGAAGTCGCCGGCATCCGCCGTCAGCGTCGCCGCGCGGATGGCGCTCAGGCAGTCGTCGCGCAGCAGGACTTCTTCACCGGCCAGGAGGTAGGCCGAGCGGAGCGTTCCTTCCGCGAGCTCGCGCTCGAGCTCGTCGGGGCTCACGGGGGAGCCACCTCCCAGATCAAGTCGTGGATTCGCGCGGCCAGCACCACCGAGATCTTGCGCAAGGCCTCTTCGCGGTTCTTGCGCTGCACCTCGATGTCGGCGCTGGCCAGGTAGCTCTCGCGGGCGCGCACGGCCCTCCGGTCGATTCCGACCTCGGTGCCGGGGCGGACCAGCTCCAGATCGAGACTCACCCCGACCTGGAACTCCAGCGTGCTCACCACCGACGAGAAGCTGCGCCCGGAAGTCGCGACGTCGACCACCCGTCCGCGCAACAGGATCTCCGCAGCCCCGGCTTCGTTGACCAGGCGCATGGCGCCACGGCGGGCCACTTCCCGGCGCAGCGCGTCGGCCACCACGATCTCGTAACCGGGCTCGTAGGACTCATTCTCGAAGGTCTGCACGCCGATGGCGATCGCCGCATCACGCTCCGGGTAGTCGATGAGCGCATAGCCGCACCCGGTCAGGGCGAAGAGGATCGGAAGGAGCCATAGGAGCGATAGCCCGCGGCGTGCCACGGCCCGCAGGATAGGGAGCGGGCCGAGGAGCGGCTAGGCCTCCAGACGGAAGCGCCGCACGCGCTCGCGGAGGGCCTCTGCATGGCGCAGCAGCTCTTCGCTGGTTCCGCTCATGTGGCCCACGGCCTCCTGATTGGCATGGGTGTCGCCGCGCATGCCCTCGAAGAGCTCCGCGGCGCGCGCGCACGCCTCCACCTGATCGGCGATGGCCTGGCGGATCCGCTCCACCGACGTTCCAACGCGCTCGAAGGCATCCCGGATCTGCCCGGCGCCCGCCTGCTGCTCGCGGGTGGTGGAGCTGACGCGCTCTCCGGCGTGACGCATGTCCGTCACCTCGTTCAGGATCAGCTCGTTGCCCCGGTCCTGCTCCAGACTGGCGCGCCGAATCCGCTCCACCCCGGCCTGCAGGCTTTCCATCAGCTCGACCACGTGGGCCGCCGACTTGCTCTGTTCGCCGGTGGCGGACACGATCTCCTCGATGCGCCCACCGCTCTCCCGGGCGGCCTGGGTGATCTCCTCCAGGGATTCACCGGCCTCGGCCGAGAGCGAGACGCCGCTGGCCACGGACTCGGCGCCGCGCTCGATGGCGGCCACCGCGTTGCCGGTCTCGCGCTGCACGGCGCCCACGCGCTCCTCGATCTCGCGGGTGCTGGACAACACCCGGTCCGCCAGATCCTTGACCTGGTCGGCCACCACCGCGAATGCGCGGCCGTGCTCGCCCGCCTGGGCCGAGATGATCGCCGCATTCAGCGCCAGCAGGTTGGTCTCGTCGGCGACGCCGGTGATCACTCCGAGGATGCTGCCGATCTCGGTGGCGCGGGCTCCCAGGGAGCCGATCACGGACCGGGCCGTCTCGTTCTCGCTGCGGATCACCTCCATGCCCCGGATCGTCTGCGCTACACGCTCGCGGCCCCTCTCGGCGGCCGTGATCACGCTCTGGGAGAGCCGCTGCGTCTCTCCGGCGTGCTGCTCGGCCCCGCGCACGGAGCTCGCCATCTCTTCCACGCTGCCGGATGTGTCGCCCGCGGCTTCGCTGAGGGCGTCGGCGCTGCGCGCCACCTCGCGAATGCTCGCCGCCATCTGCTCGACGGCACTCGAAACCGTGTCCACCCGGGCCGCGAGCGACGCCGCCGTATCGCTGAGCGCCGCTCCTACCGCTCCCATCTCATGGGCCGAGCTGGTGGAGTCCTCAAGCGCGCGCGCGAGCTCATCGGAGGAATCCGCGATGCCCCGGCTGCCGCGCTGAATGCGATCAACCGACTCCGCCGCGCCCGCGAGCGCGTCCACCTGGGCCGCGCTGGCGCGACCTACCTGCTGCGCGGATCCGCCGATCCCCACGGTGGCAGACTCCACCCGGGTCGCGGTCTCCGCCACCGCCGACATCATCCCGCGCAGGCCTCCCCGCATGCGATCGAAGGAGCGCCCCAGGGCGCCCAGCTCGTCCTCGGCATCGAAGACCTCGCCGCCACCCAGGTCCCCTTCGGCGATGCTCTCCGCCTGACGCCCCAGCGCCTCCACCGCGCTGGTGACGTCCGCGGCCAGCAACCAGGCCGCCAGCCACGCCAGCAGCGCGGAGCCGGCGAGCACGGCGCCGAAGATCAGCTGCGAATGATCCGCGCTGGTCACCATCTCACCCCAGCCGATCGAAGCCACCAGGACCCTGCCGTCGGAGAGCCGGAGCCAGCTGAACACGTTGGGCGAGTCGAAGCCCTCCCCGCTGCCGCCCTGCGGCGCTGCGCGCAGCGCTTCCCACTCCACGCCCACCAGTGCGTCCGCCCGTCCCCACAGCACCCGCTCGCCGGCGGCATCCAGCAGCGCCAGCTCACTGGCCGCGCCCAGACGCGCGGCATCTCGTCGCAGCGCCTCCAACTGGCGAGCGTCCGGAGCGCTGCCTGCCCCTTCCAGGATCACCGCCTGGAGCTGGGAGACGAAAGACTCCACCTTCTGGGTCGAGCGTACCTGGGAGAGCAGAATCGCGAACGCCACGGTCACGACCGTGACGCCGACCAGAGAGACGCGCAGCTTGCGAGACAGACCGAGCGGCTCCAGGCTCGCCTCGCGCAGATCCGGGTCGCCCAGCGCGCGCGCCAGCCGCAGGCGTTCGGGCTCGGCGATGCGCTTGGCCAGCAGGGCCAGGAAGATCTCCAGGACCACCCCGCCGGAGAACAGCGCTGCGAAGAGCGAGCCCGCGGTGGCGGGGCGCAGCCCTTCGGTGAGGTACCAGGTGCCCCCGGACACCAGCGAGGCGCACGTCAGCCACACCCACATGCCCCGCACGAACAGGATCCGGGGCAGGTCGGTGAGCGTGCGGAACGCTCCAACGCGCTCGTCCTGACTGAGGCTCGGGTCCTGCTCGCGGTTCAGCACATCCGCGATCTGGGCGTAGAGCCGGTGGTACATCCAGTTCAGGAGGGGGAACAAGACCGTGGCCGAAACGGCGGTCACCGCCAAGAAGACGCGCAGATGCGCGGGAGGCAGGCGCACCAGGGCAATGATGTAGAGGACGATCAGCGCCACGGGCGGCGCCGAGACCAGCGACAGGTTGACGATCAGCCGGCGCCGGAAGAGATCCCCCCGGCGCGCCCGATCGTGCCCGGGCCGGTCGGCCAAGGCCGTCACCCGACCTTGAGCAGCGACTTGGCCACGGAGAGCACCTTGTTCGCCTGAATCGGCTTCGTCAGGTACTCGTTCGCCCCCAACGCCAGCGCCCGTTCGCGGTCTTCGCTGGCGCCCTCGGTCGTAACCACCACGATCGGCATGTCGGCGATGCTGTCTTCACCCCGGATCAGGCTCACCAGCTTCAAACCGTCCATGACCGGCATGTTGATGTCGATCAAGGCCAGGTCGAAGTCGTCGCTGGTCACCTTCCGCAGACCGTCCATGCCGTCCTGCGCCTCGACGATCTCGACATCCTTCAGACGCTTCAGCGCGAAGGCCAGCAGCTGCCGCATGGTCGGGCTGTCTTCGACGATCAGGATCCTGTGTTTCGTCATGACGTACTCCCCGTAGCTCCCTGCGCTTCCGGCCTCACTTGGTGAGGAGATCGATGAATCCCTGGATCGTGCTCAGCTTGCGCTCGGAGTGCGCGTACAAGCGGCTCGAGAAGATCGCCGTGGCCGCGTGCCCCGCGAGCAGCGTGAACAGCTCGTGATCCAGGGGAGTGAACCGCTCCTTCTGCTGGAGCAGGCTGTAGATCGAAATCGCCCCGATCGACTGGTCTTCGATGCGCAGCGGGATGCATGCAATCGGTGCGCTCAGGTCGTCGGAGCCCCGGGCGTCCCCGCACCAGGTATCGCCGGAGGCCACGCAGGTCCCGATGACGCCGGAGCCGGTGGGAACCGCCGGGAAGGCGCCCAGGGGCTGCCCTTCCGACGCCACCGCCTCCAGCCGGTTGGTCTTCTCGTCGACAACGTAGACCGCGAAAACCTCGGCACCGATCAGGTTGATCACGATCTCGAGGATGATCTTGAGCACTTCCGGCAGGTCCAGCGTCGAGTGGAGCTGAAAACTCGCAACGTAGAGGTTGGCGAGTGCGTTGTTCTCTTCCTCGATCTCCACGTAGCGCTCGGCGAAGTGCTGATTCTCCCCCTCGACCTCACGCAGCCGCTCGAGCACGCCGTCGCGCTCGAACTCCAGGGTCTCGATGCGACCGATCAGCTCCTCGCGGAGCTTCTCCCAGTCGTTGGGGTCCTGCGCCGCCGACGTCTGCGCCGTTTCGACCCGCGTCAACTTGCTGCGGAGACGCTCGTTCTCCGCCAGGATCTCCTTGGTGAATTCGGCGCCCCGACTGAAGAGTTTCAAGAACTCCTCACCCCGTCCGAACACGCCACCGCGTTCCTTGCTCATCCCCGTTCCCCTTGCCTGTCCGAGCGCGCTCGCGTGCTCGAGAGTCCTGACTGGATCGCCGGACCGATCTCCGGCAGCGGAAGCACCGCATCGACGGTCCCGGTCCGTATCGCCTGAAGCGGCATTCCGAAGATCACCGCGGTCTCCTCGCTCTCGGCGACGATCTGGCCGCCGGACGCCTCCACCGCGCGTACGCCACGGCGCCCGTCGTCCCCCATCCCGGTGAGCACCACCGCCAGCAAGTCCGGCCCCCAGCACTTGGCGGCCGACTGGAAGAGCCGGTCCACGGAAGGCACGTACTTGTCCTTCGGGCCCCCAGGCTCGATCCGCACCACGGGCCGCCCTCGGCGCGCCTCCACCAGCAGATGGCATCCGCCGGGCGAAACCAGGATCAGGCCCGGCTCCGGCTCGTCGCCCTCACGCGCCTCCCGCGCGCGCATGGGAGTGAGCCGGTCCAGCCGGTCGGCGAATCCCTGGGTGAAGCCCGCCGGCATGTGCTGCGAGACCAGGAATGCGAAGGGCGGAGGCTCCACAAAAGCGCTGAAGACCTGCATCAGCGCCGCGGGTCCACCCGTCGAGGAGCCGATCACCACCGCCGCAGGCGCCTTCACGCGGGGTTGCGAGACAGGCTCCCGGGCCATGCTGGGCAGCGCGTCGATGCGCTCGCGCACCTTGTCGATGCGCAACTCGCGCAGGGCGTGGACCTTGCGAATCAGCTCCTGCTGGATCGACTCGAGCTCCGGTGTGGCGCGGGGCGACGGCTTGGCGATGAAGTCGACCGCACCAAGGTCCAGCGCCTTGAACACATCCTGGTCGTCACTGCGACCGCTGATCACCATGATGGGCGTGGGGCGCTTGCTCATCACCAGGCGCAGGTAGGTGAACCCGTCCATGCGCGGCATTTCGAGATCCAGGGTGACGAGGTCCGGCTCCAGCTCGAAGGTCTTGCGCAGGGCCTCCTCACCGTCCCGGGCGGAGTCGATCACCTCGACCAGGGGCGAGCTCTCGAGCATGCGCGTGATCGTGCGCCGGCTGAAGGCGGAATCGTCGATGACCAGCACACGGATCGGTCCCCGCTCCGTCATCGCTCGCCCTCCCTGTCGATGCGGGCAACCGCCGCGGCCGCAGCCGCGTGCCACGGGTCGTAGGGGGAGTCGCCCGGCGCGGGCTTGCGGTAGACGAGATCATGACGCAGGTGGCGCAGCTCGAAGGCGCTGGAGATGTTGATCAGCGACTCCGAGTGCCCCAACAGGAGGTAGCCTCCCGGGCGCAGCTTCCGATCGAAGGTTTCGATCACCTGCTCCTTCACGGGCGTGTCGAAGTAGATGATCACGTTGCGGCAGAGAGTCACATCCATGCTGCCGAGCAGCGCCAGCTTGGAGGCATCCATGAGATTGAGGTGGATGAAGTCGACGTGCTTCTTGACGTCATCCGCGATCTGCCACTGGCCGTCCTTCTCGCGGAAGTAGCGCTCGCGCAGGCGGGGCTCGGTCTGACGGAAGGACGCTTCGCGATAGACACCGCGACGCGCCTTCTGGAGCATGGGACGCGAGATGTCGGAGGCGTAGACCTTGATGTCCCGGCCCGGACGCAGCCCCGCTTCGAGGGCCAGCATCACCAGCGTGTACGGCTCCTCCCCGCTGGAGCAGCCGGCGGACCAGAGGGCCACCGGATGCTCGGGGGTCCGGCGCCGAAGCTCCGGGAGAATCTCCTCGAAGAGCGCCCGCAGCTGGTTCTTCTCGCGAAAGAAGTAGGTTTCGTTGGTGACCAGCAGGTCCACCACCCGCGCCAGCTCCTGGTCGTCCTTGCGCAGCTGGAAGTGAAAGGACGCGAAGCTGGCAAGCCCCAACTCGCGCAGGCGGCGCGCCAGCCGCTTCTCCAGCACGTAGCGCGACTCCTCACCGAAATGGAGCCCGCAGTGCTTGCGCAGCAGCTCGCAGACCATGCGGAACTCCGCATCGCTCATCTGCAGTTCGCCCTGTTCGCCGGGAACCGTCATCGCCCCTAGCCCTCGAGCCTCCGCAGTGCGCGCAGGATCACGTCGCGCACGAAGTCGTCCTGTTCGGTCTCGAGCCGCCGCAAGATCGCCGGCACCGAGGCCACGAAGGCGCGTTCCGCCAGCACCCCGATCACCTCGGCACGCACGGACCAGTCGGGGTGGCTCACCAGGGGAACCAGGTCTTCCAACGTGCCGCGCTCGCCGTGCAGGCCGATACACGAGGCGGCGGCGCGAACCAGCTCGGGCTCGTCGCGTTGCAGGAGACTACGCGCGGCGACGGCGGCGGACGCGCCCCCCAGAACCTGGAGCGCTTCGACGGCTGCCAGGGCCACCGCTCCTTCGTCGCCGAGAGCGTGAGCGAGCAGCTCGCGAGCCTGTTGTGACGCTTCTTCGCCGCCGGAGGCCGCGCGCTCACCCACCGCACGCAGGGCGGCGGCCCGGACGCGGGGATCCTCATCGTCCGCCAGATGCTCGAGATCCCCCAGCGCGCGAGGACTGTGGGATGCAGCCAGCGCAACGGCGGCCGCGATGCGCACGCCGTAGGCCTCATCGGCCAGGGCCAGGCGCAACGGCTCCGCGTCCTCGCCGTGCCCGAGTCGCGCCAGGGCCTGCACCGCCGCGCGGCGCACGCCCGGGCTGGGGTCCTTCAGGAGCCACGCCACCAGCCGCTCGTCCTGGGGCCGGCCGATCCGGCCCAGCACGGTTGCCAGCGCCAGCCGTACCGGCTCGGGCGCGCCGTCGAGACGCTGGCCCAGGAGCTCGACCGTGCGGTCGTGCAGATCCCGGCCGCCGTCGACGGACTGGGTGAGTTCGATGAGGGCCGTCGTGAGCACGCTGCGCTCGTCCTCGCCGTCGAGATCGTCGTCGAGGGACGCCACCGCTTCCAGGCGATGGACCAGGGCCGGGAGCGCGTCGGCGCAGCCTCGGATGCCCAGCGCCAGTGCGGCGGCACTGCGCAGGGCCGTGTCCGGATCGTCGAGAGCGAAAACGAGCCGCGCCTTCCCGGTTGCGCCGGACGTGCGGGCCAGAGCGCGGCACGCAAGGCAGCGCTCCTCGGCGTCGAGCTCGGACCAGGAAGCCTCGATGCCCTCCTCCGCCCGCTCGCCCAGCCCGGCCAGAGCGGACAACGCGACTTCCTCGAGGGCCTCATCTCGCCCCGCGGAAAGGATCGACACGGCGCTTTCCACGCGACCCAGGAGCCCCAGGTACTGGATCAGCACAAGACGCATGGGGAGATCTGCGCTGGCCAGCCGCTCCTGGGCGTCATCTCGCGGCAGACCGTCGCTATGGCTGCGAATCTGCTCGACCAATACTTCGGCAGCGTCGGCGTCACGCCGCGACACCAGACGCAGGAGCGCGGAGATCGCCGCTTCGCGGCCGGAGCGCGACGCTGCCTGCAGTCCCTTCAGCAGCGCCTCCACCGCGCTCTCGTCCTCCTCGGCGGCCTGCCCCATCACCGCGTAGGCGGCGGGGCGCAGGAGCGGGGTATCCAGCGTGCGCAGCAGCTCTCGTGCGGGAACCGACACCTGCAGGCGCGCCAGGGCCTGAAGCGCCGAGTACGCCACCAGGGGATCATCGTCGGCGCGCGTCGCGACCGAGAGCAGCAGGGGCGCAACCGCGTCGTCGCCCACGACCGACAACGCATCGGCCGCAGCCGCGCGCACGTTCGGGTCCACGTCGTCGAGCATCTCGAGCAGCCGGTCGAGGGCCCGCGGCGCACCGATGCCGGCCAGGGTGTCCACCGCCAGCTTGCGCACGTCCACGTCGCCGCTGCCGGTGGCCTCCAGCAGCGAGTCCACGGCACTCTCGCCACGCCGGATCAGGGCTTCGACGGCGGAATTGCGGCGCCCCGGGTTGTCTCCGTCCGAGAGTGCCGCAACGAGGGCGGCATCCGCCCCCCAGGCCGTCGGCGCCTCGACCAGGCGATCCACGGCCGCCTTGCGCACACGCCAACCCGGATCCCCAAGGCACGCCAGCAAGCCGGGCAACGCGGCGTCGGCCGGCAGGGCGGCCATGCGCTCCACTGCCAGACGGCGGATCTCCTCGTCGGAGCTCTCCAGGTCGAGCTCGATGCTGCGGCGTTCTCGGTCCAGCATGGTGTTCTCAGCTCATCCCCCGCTGCCGCGCCACGCGCAGCAGCTCCTCGCGCAGGAAGTCCTTCTGCCCGGCAATGGCGGGATCGACCCTCTGCTGGAAGAGCGAACGCCCCTCCTGCAGGTCCGGCTCCATCATCTCGATCACGCTGCCCGATGCCACCGCGGCTGCGAACTTCTCCTCGTTGTAGAGGATGACGTCGGAGACGATGATCCGAGCCAGACGCTCCGCCTTGGCCACGCCGTCATCGCCCCCCGCGTCCGGCATCGCCGGTGCTTGCGGCGCTTCCGCGACCGGTGTGGGCGCAGGCGCCGGCGGCTCCCGCTCCTGCAACGGCGACGGCGCCGCCGCCATGGGCGCTTCCAACTCCTCCGGGGGCTCCGCGGCTTCCAACGCCGTCTCCACGTCGATCCCCCCGAGACCGCGGTGCGTGGTGGGCGCCGGCTCCCGCGGTGCGCTCGGAATGGCGCCCGAGAGCGGCAGCCCGAAGTCCCGCAGCGCCGGGTGCAACCCGTCGGGAAGATCGGGGGTCTCCAGGTAGACGTCGGCGCCGTACAGCTGATCGGGAATGCGCCGGTAGCGCGTATCGTCGTGGACCGCACCCACCAGAACCACCTGGATGGCGCGCAGGCTGTCGTTGCGCTTGATCAGCTCGCAGACCTGGAAGCCGTACATCTTGGGCAGCGCGGCATCGAGCAGAACTGCTCGCGGCAGGTGCCTCTGGATCTCCAGGATGGCCTCGACGCCGTCCTGCGCGCCGAGTGCCTGAAGCCCCCACGACTCCACCGCCTCCATCGCCTGCTTGCGCAGCTCGTCGTCGGAGTGGGCCACCAGCACCAGCCGGGCCGAGTCCCGCGAGGGCGGCGACGGCACCGGCGGGAACGCTTCGGGTGCGGGCGCCTGCGGCGCGACGACCGGAGGCGCCTGCGGCGCGGCGACCGGAGGCGCCTGCGGCGCGGCGACCGCAGCCGCCTGCGGCGCGACGACCGGAGGCGCCTGCGGCGCGGCTGCCGGCACGGCGTCGTGGGGCGCCTTCACACGGAACACGCTCGAGCACTGGGTGCAGCGCAGGCGCACCCCTTCGGGCCCCAGGCGGTCCCGGGCGATGCGAAACTTCGTCTTGCAGTTCGGACACGCTGCGATCATCGTTGGATCCCCATCTTCAGAGCTTCAGATCCGGAACTGGCGCACGCTCTCGCGCAGGCCTTCCGCATGTTGCAGGAGTCCGTGGGTCGCCTCTCGCATACGCCCCGCGGACTCCTCGTTCGATACCGTTCGCCTCGACAATCTCTCCAGCAGCGACCCGATCTGCTCACACGCACTGGTCTGCCCCTGGAGCGACTGGTTGATCTGCTCCACCGCCCCGCGGACGCTCTCGATCGCCTCGCGCATACGGTGGGCTCCGCGCGCCTGCTCCTCGGTGGCGCAGCCGACCTGCTGGGACACCTCGCCCATGGCGGAGGCGTTGCGCAGCACCACCTCGTTGCCGTGGGACTGCTCGGTCCCGGCGTGGCGAATGCGCTCGGCGCCGTCGCGAACCTGGTCCATCAACGACACGACGTGGGCCGCTGCCCGGGATTGCTCGCGAACCGCGTTCACGATCTCCGAGATGCGCTCTCCGCTCTGACGCGCCGACGTGGTGATCTCCTCCAGGGCAACGCCGGCCTCTGCGGACAGGTTCACCCCACTCTCGACGCTGCGCGCGCCGCTCTCGATGGCGCCCACGGCGTTGCTGGCCTCGTCCTGCACCCCCCGGATCAGTCCGCCGATCTCCTTGGTGCTGGCCAGCACCCGGTCGGCCAGATCCTTGATCTCGTCGGCGACGACGGAGAAGGCGCGCCCGTGCTCGCCCGCCTGGGCGGCGATGATGGCGGCGTTCAACGCCAGCAGGTTCGTCTCGTCGGCCACATCGTCGATCACGTTCAGGATCTGACCGATCTCCTCGGCTCGTGCGCCCAGGCCGTGGATCACGCTCTGGGCGGCATCCGTGGCCTCCTGGATCGCATTCATGCCGTGGATCGTCTGGTCGACCTTCTGGCGGCCACGGTCCGCGGTCTGCACCACGTCCTCGGAGAGGCGCGCCGTCTCGGCCGCATTGGTGTCCACCTCGCGCATGGACGCCGCCATCTCCTCCATACTCGACGAGGTATCGGCGGACGCACCGGCGAGCTCCTCGATTCCCGAGCCCACCTGCCGTGCGCTCTGCATCATCTGCTCGATCGAACTCGACACCTCGCCGATTCGCTCGTTGAGAGCGACTGCGTTCTGGTTGAGCTCTTCACCGGTCACCCCCAGCTCCAGGACCGAGCTGGACGACTCCTCCACCGACATGGAGAGCCCGTGGGCCGACTCGGCGATGCCGCCGACCTCACCTCGGATTCGATCCATGGACTCGGTCGCCTGCTGGAGCCCCTGTACCTGGTCGGCGGTTACTCCGGCCAGGTCCTCGCCCACGGTCGAGAGCGAGGCGGCCGTGCCCTCGACGCCTCGAACCGCCTCCACCACCCGCCCCACCGTTGTCTGGAGGGCGCCGGCCATGCGCTCGACGCCGCGGGCCAGATCGCCCAGCTCGTCTTCGGACTCGATCACGCGCCCGCGCGTGAGGTCGCCCGCCGCCACGCGCTCGAGCTCCTCGGCCAAGCGTCCGGTCACACGGGACACGTCCTGGGCGGCCAGCCGCGCGATCAGCACGGTGAAGAAGAGCGAGATGCAAGCGAACAGGCCCAGATCGAACAGGACTCCCGAGGTCTCGGCGGCCAGGATCTCGCGATCGGCGACCGCGACCAGCACGCCGCCCGGAACCTTCCGCCAGGCGAACGCGTTGGGCGAATCGAAGCCGTCGCTGGAGCCCTGCTCCAAGCCCAGGTCGCGAATGGCACGCAGCTCACCGGGGAACAACGCATCCGGCGAACCCAATGCAACGCCCTCGGCTGCGACGTCCAACAGGATCAAGCGCGAGCCCAGGGCCCGCTCGCCCGCCAGCCGATCGATGGAGCCTCCGCGCTCCAGCGTCTCGACGCCCCGATCCAGCAGGCCGGCGTGCAGCCGGTTGGCGATGCCTTCGACGGACTGGGAGGCGCGCACCTGGGCCAGGAGCGAAGCAAAGCAAAGGCTTACGACCATCACGCCGGCGACGGCGATCAGCAGCTTCCGGCTCATGGGAATGCGCCGCACCAGGCGACCGCGAGCTTCCGGACCACCGGCCAACTCGCCCAGCACGCAGCGCGCCGACTCCAGCTGCACCTTCAGCCGGAAGAAGTTGAAGATCGTCGAGACCAGGCCGCCGGTGAAGGCCGCGATGGCCATGATGGTCCAGGAGAACCAGGTGAAGGTCTCGTAGGAAAGCTTCATGGCGGTGGCCACGACGAGACCGCCGCCGAGCCACCAGACCAGCCCCAGCAAGAAGATCGAGCCGGGCAGGTTGCTGGCCGTGGCGAACGCCACGCGCCCCTGCTCCTCGTCGAGGGTCCCCGCGTGATAGGCGTCGAATGCGGTCATCAGGGGACGGAACAGACGCAGCATGCTCTGGCTGCTCACGATCCACAGGCCCACGAAGGCCAGGGGAGCGACGTAGAACAGGAAGCCGTGCAGTTGGTCCGGAGGCAGGCGCAGCAGCGCCAGCACGTAGAGCGCGACGACCAGTACGGTTCCCCCGGCGACGACGATCGACTCGATCGCCCAGCGCTGGAAGAAGCCCTTTCCGGTGGGAACGGCGTTCACGAATCCTCTCCCTGAACCGGGAGCGCCGATCGGAACACGCTCTCCAGGATATGCTCGACCGACAGAACCAGGACGGGCCGCGTGTCGGGGCGGCGCACCACGGCGCGCACCGCGTCGTAGCCCGCCTGCGTGGCCAATGCGGGCGGGGCCTCCAGAGCGCCCGCGTCGGCGCCCAGCACCTCGGTCGCCCCTCCGACCCGAAGGCCGAAGAGCAGACCGTCGACCTCGATCAGCACGATGCGGGCCGCCGCGCCGGCGTCGACGGGCGCTTCGCCCAGAGCGCGCCCCAGGTCCACCACCGGAATCACGGCGCCGCGCAGGTCCACCACGCCCTCGATCAGGTTGGGCGCCTTGGGCAGCGGCGTCACCTCCCGGTCGCGGACGATCTCGCGGATCTGGGTCACGTCGATCGCGAAGTCCTGGCCGCGGAGCTCGAACGTCGCCAGCTCCACCCGATTCTCCGCAAACACGGCCGCCGTGCTGTCAGCGCTCGACGTCGACATCCAACACCTTCTCCAGGTCGATCAGCGACACGAACTCCTCGCCTCGGGCGCACAGCGCTTCCACCGCCTCCGAGTCACCCTGGGCGGAGGGCGCGATCGCATCCTCGGGGAGCCGCAGGACCTGGTTGACCGCATCCACCAGCAGACCGGCCACGCGTCCGTCCTCGCCGTGCAGCACGATGATGCGGCTGTGACGCGTGGGCTCGAACCCGGGCATGGACAGGCGCCGGCGCAGATCGATCACCTCGATCACCTCTCCGCGCAGCGCGATCACGCCGAGCACCGCCTCGGGAACCCGGGGCATGGGTGTGATCGGACGCAGGCGCACGATCTCACGCACCCGCTCGACCGGGACCGCGTAGGGATCCCCCGCCAGCTCGAAAGCCAGCAGCTCGCGCAGCAGCATCGCCTCGTCGCGTTGGGACGTCGGCTCGGCCGCGTTCCGGGCCAGCTGCCGCCAGTCATCCGTGGTCGCGGCGTCGCGGCCCGGCGCGTCGTTTGCGCTCATGCGGCCTCCCTACGCCGGCCGGCGTCCTCGATCAGCGCCGCCACGTCCAGAACCAGCACCGCCCCCAGCTCGCCCAGTTCGGTCGCCCCGGCGATGCCGCGCACGTTCTGCACCGGGCCCTGCACCGGTTTGATCACGGTGTCCTGCTGGCCCTCGAGTCCCTCCACGACGAGGCCGAGCCTCGCGTCGCCCAGCCCGATGACCACCACATGAGGCTTGGCCCCCTCCGTCTCCGGGAGCCCGAACTCCCGGCTCAGGTGCCTCAGCAGCAAGGGCTCCCCGCGCAGGTTCAGGATCTCGCGGCCATCGCTGCGCTGGATCTCCTGGGCGTCGACGAGCATCGTCTCGAGCACCGAGTTGAGAGGAACCGCGTAGCGCTGGCCTCCGACAGCGACGACCAGGGCCTGGATGATCGCCAGCGTGATGGGCAGGGTCAGGGTGATGGTGGTGCCTCGGCCGTCCTGGGAGTCCACGTCCACCACACCTCCCAGCGCGGTGAGGTTGTTCTTCACCACGTCCATGCCGACGCCGCGGCCGCTGGTCTCGGTGACCTCGTCGCGCGTCGAGAGCCCGGGAGCGAAGATCAGATCCAGCACTTCCCGGCGCGACAGGCTGTCGCCGGCGTCCACCAGACCCCGCTCCACGCCCCGCGCGTGCAGCCGTTCCAGATCGATGCCGCTGCCGTCGTCGGCCACTTCGATGACGACGTGATTGCCGCGCTGGAACGCTTCGATGCGAATCGAGCCGACCTCGGGCTTGCCCAGCTCACGGCGTTCGTCACCCGGCTCGATGGCGTGGTCGAAGGAGTTCCGGACCACGTGCATCAACGGATCCACGAGCTCCTCGACGATCAGCTTGTCCAGTTCGGTGTCGGCACCGCGCAGCTCGAGCCGGACCTCCTTGTCCGTGTCGCGGCGCAGGCGCCGCACCACGCGGGAGAGCTTCTCGAAGACCTGCCGGAGCGGAACCATCCGCACCTCGAGCACGCCGGCCTGGAGACCCTGGATCTTGCGGTCCAGCAGCTTGTGAACCTTCTCGAGCTCGCCGCCGATGCGCGCGGTCGCCGGCCCCGCCTGGAGGCGACGGGCGATGGAGCTCACCGCACCGCGCTGGATCACCAACTCGCCCACCAGGTTCATCAGCTCGTCCAGCTTGCGAATGTCCACGCGCACCGTGTCGCTGATCGACTTCAGCGATTCGATCTCGTGCGGGTCCGCCGGCGGGGCGGCGGCGGGCACCGAATCCTCCGGGGCGGGCGACGGCTCGAGCGCCGGCGTCGCGGAGGCCCCGGCCGCAGGCTCCCACGCTCCACGCACGCTGGCGTCCGGAAAGTCGACCCGCGCGCGCAGGGCCTCGACGTCGAGCTCCGAGGCCGCCAGCAGCCCGAAGCGGATCTGTGATTCCCCGGCCGCGCCCGGCGACGGCAGGGTGGAGAGCACCTCGCCGGCCTCGCGCACCGCAGCGGAGAGCTCCGCCAGCCCCTCGTCGAAGGCGAGGATCTCGAACGTCGCTTCCACCAGGTGGATGTTTCGGCCGCGTCGCATGTTCTCGCGCAGCCGGTGCTCTTCGTACTCGGTCAGCGCCCGCAGCAGGGCCGGATCCAGGTCCAGCCCGGTCAACGCCTCGCCGGGGGGAGCCGGCTCGCGCACGGCGCTGTCGATGCGCCCGATCAGCTCCGTCACCGCTTCGGATCCCTCGGCCGGCGTCTTGGGATCGTCCAGCGACGCCAGCTCCGCAGCGAAGACGCCCACGGCTTCGTCGATCAGGGAAGCCGCCGGGGAGTCCATGGCCACCCGCCCCAGACGCATGCCGTCGAGCACGTCCTCCAGGTGGTGAGAGAGCTCCGAGAGGCCGTCCAGGCCGAACATCCCGGCCAGGCCCTTCAGCGAGTGCGCCGAGCGGAACAGCGAATTGACGCTCTCCGGATCGACCTCCGCGCCGGCCTCGTTCTGGTCGGCGAGGTCGGAGAGATCGGCGCGCATGCGCTCCAGAACCTCCTCCGCCTCGGAGACGAACTCCCGGTACGCCTTGCTGCGTCGGGATCGCGAACGCGAGCGGCGAGCCGCCACCGCTCAGCCCTCCTCGCGCCGCTTCTCGAGCAGCTCTCCAGCGATGCGGTTGAGCTGATCCGGGTCGAACGGCTTGACCAGGTACGCATCCGCACCCAGCTCCAGCCCCTTGGCCTGGTCGCGCTCGGATCCCTCGGTGGAGATGATGATCAGGGGAATCGTGCGATAGGCATCGCTGGTCTTGACGAATGAGACCAGCTCGAGACCGTTGATGTCGGGCATGTTGATGTCGGTGACGATGAGATCGAAGGCGTCCCGAGGCAGACAGCGCAGCGCCTCGAAGCCGCTCTCGGCCTCACAGATCTCGATCGCCGCGCCCAGGCCCTCGAGTGTCGAGGCCAGGAGCGACCGCATGGTGGCGGAGTCCTCCACGATCAGGATGCGCTGCACGCCGATCTCCCTCCCGAATCCGGACACGGCATGGGGGCTCTTGGATCTATCGGCTGGCAGGCGGGGTTCTTGAGTCGCCGCGAGGACTTTGCTCGGCTTCGCGCACCCTGGGGAGGGGCGCTTTGCGGGCCTGCGCCGGGGCCGGAAGACCCCGCCGGACGGGGCTCTAGGTGCCGCTCTCGGCCTCGGCCAGCTGCCGCTCCAGGGCCGCCCGATCCAGCGCCATGCCGGCCTCGTGGAGCACCACCTCCAGGGCCTGGGTCTCGCCCAGCGAGCCACCCTCCGGCAGGTTGTCGGCATAGAGCAGCGCGACGATGCGATCGCCGCTCTCAAGCGGCGCCACGTAGGCCTCTCCCGGCTCCGCGTTTCCCAGCAGCCGACACAGCTCGCGGTCGCCGTCGTCTTCGGGGGCACCCCGGACGGCGCCGGCTCCCGCCAGAACCCGGCGAAACCACGAGGGTCCGTCCGCCCGCAGGGCGACCTCACGCAGGCCCGCATCGTCCGGGCCGCCGGCCCGCTCGAGTCCGTGACCGGCCATGCCCAGGGCCAGCTGATCGCGGACCAGGAACATGGCCACGCGCCCGAAGAGCTCCGATGCGAAGCGCATCACGACGGGGATGATCTCGCCCCGCGGCGCCGCCGCGCGCAGCTCCGCGCTCACCTCGCGTAGCCGGCGCAAGCGCGCGTCCCCGGAGGCCGTCGCGGCCGACGTCGCGGAGCCGGAGCGTTGTGCGGCCACGTCCCGGCGCAAGCCTTCGGCCAGCTCGGTCAACAGCGCGGCGCGGCGCGGGTTGTAGAGGTCGGTAGGCGTCGGACGCTGCAGAACGGCATCGGCTCCCTGAGGCTCCACCTCCGACCCGGCATCGGCCAGCAGCAGCGTGGTCAGGCGCCCGGCCTGGGCCTTGAGGCGGGCCACGATCTCGCCCGGCGAGCGCGCGCCGCTGTTGGGATCCGGTGGCGCGTCCTGGGAGACCAGGACCAGGGGCGTTTCGTGGCGGATCAGGTACTGGCGGATGCGCGCGATGGCGAGCTCGGTCTTCTGGAAGATGTGAACTCGCTCGTGATCTTCGGCAAGCGCGCGCTTGGCCCACTCCAGCACGTTCAGGTTGGGGTCCAGCACTACGACGGGGACCCCCGAGCGCGGCGCATCCGAGTCGCCGGCC
>CAMYOO010000031.1 GCA_947260035.1 uncultured delta proteobacterium | reverse complement strand
CGAGCAGATCGAGGACGTGGCGCACGTTGTCGGCATGCGGTCCCAGCAGCGCCGGACAGCCGGCTTGGAGCGGCTCGATCAGATTGTGGCCACCGCGCGGAACCAGGGACCCGCCGACGAAGGCCAGGCAGGCCAGATGGAAGATTCCCGGCAGCTCGCCCAAAGAGTCCAACAGCATCACCTCCCCGGCGCGCAGCGGCTCCGAGCCCGCGTCGCTGCGCCGGCACAGCCGACGTCCGGCCGCACTCACAGCGGAGGCAACTGCATCGAAGCGCTCCGCGTGACGCGGCGCCAGGACCAGGGCACCTCGGCTCCCGGCCGCCTCGGCGCGGGCAAAGGCTTCCAGGACTGCGCGCTCCTCGCCCTCATGCGTGCTGGCCGCCACGACGAAGGGACCCGTACCCAGCAGCGCCAGCAGATCGCCGGCAGGTGCGTCGGTCTCCAGCGGCTCGAGCTTCAGGTCTCCCGTTACCCGCACGCGCCCAGCGTCGACACCCAGGCGCACGAAGCGCTCGGCGTCGGCATCGGTGCGCGCCCCCACCGCGGACAGGTGGCCGACGGTAGAGCGGGCCAGGGCGCCGAAGCGCTGCCAGCGCGCGAGCGAGCGCTCCGACAGCCGCGCCGACACCGAGATCACGGGAACGCCGCGCTCCGCGGCGGCCCGAAGCCAGAACGGCCAGAGCTCGTTCTCGACCATCACCAGGGCGCTCGGGTCCACGCGATCCAGCGCGGAGGCCACACACCAGGGATGATCGAGCGGAGCCAGGGCCGACGGGATTTCGGGGCGCGTGCGGCGCAGGACCTGGCGGCCGGCCGGCGTCTGCGACGTCGCGCACAGCGCTCGGCCGGCGCGTCCCAGGCGATCCAGCAGACGCGACGCCGCCAACACCTCGCCCACGCTGGCCGCGTGCACCCAGAGCGCTCCGGACTCGACCTCGCCCTCTTTGAAGGGAGCGCCCAACCGTTCGCCCAGGCCCACCCGGGCACGCGGCCGGGCCACCAGCAGCAGCGCGCCGGGAACGGCGCCGGCCAGTGCCAGCAGCGCCGCCGCGCTATGCCCCAACGGACCCATCGATCATCTCCGCAGCAATGGCCGAGGCGCGCGCTGCGGCGCCCCCCTCGCCCAGCAGGCGCCGCACCTCGCGCAGATCGGCCTGCTGCGCATCACGCGCGACGCCGCTCAGCAGGGCGTGCACCGCCTCGGCGATGCGCTCCGGATCGGCATCCTCCTGCACGAACTCGGGCATCACGGGCCGGCCCGCGATCAGGTTGGGCATGGCGAACTGGGTCACACTGCCCAGGCGCCGCGCCACGAAGACCGACACCGGGTTGGCCAAACCCACCACCGCCGCCGGCGTCCCCAACAGCGCGAGCTCCACGGTCGCGGTTCCCGGCATCACCACAGCCACGTCGGCGGCGCGCATCGCCGCGTGCGTGTGGCCCTGGAGGACGTCCAGCCGCAGGAGCGCCGGGAGCCCGGCCTCGGCCAGCTGCGTCTCCACCTCCGCCCGGTCCAGGGTGGGTGCCAGCGCCAGGGCAAACGCCAGGCGCGGGTCGCGCGCGTGAAGCTTCCGCGCCACATCCAGGTACAGACCCAGGTTGTGGCGCAGCTCGTTGCGCCGGCTGCCGGGCAACAGCAGCACCAGCGGCCGCTCCGGGTCCAGCTCCAGGGCCGCACGGGCGGCGACGCGATCTGCATCGCTGCAAGGCGACAGACGCTCGACCAGCGGATGGCCGACGAAGTCCACGGGAAGCGACGTGCCGGCGTACACGTCGCACTCGAAGGGGAAGATCACCGCCATGCGGTCGACACGTCTTGCGATCTTTCCGATGCGCCAGCGACGCCAGGCCCACACCTGGGGACTCACGTAGTAGAGAACGGGGATCCCTCGCCGCCGAACCCGGCGCGCGAAGGGAAGGTTGAAGTCCGGAGAGTCCACCAGCACGACCAGATCCGGACGCTCGCAGACGAGCGCGCGTGACAAGCGCCGCCAGGCTCCGACGATGCGCCGCAGGCTGGCCAGCACTTCGACCAGCCCGCCGATGGCCAGCTCTCGCTGGTGCACCGTCAGCTCCGCACCGGCCTTCTCCAGCTCGGCGCCACCGATCCCGATCACGCGCAGGTCCGGCACGCGTTGTCGCAGCGCCTGCATCAGGGCGCCGGCGTGCAGATCCCCGGACGCGTCTCCCGCGCAGACGAGTACGGTGGTCATGCCAGCTCGGAGACGTCGGGCATCGCCTCGACTACACGCAGCGCGGTGCGCAACGCCGACAAGGCGTCGCGCGCCGACACCACAGGGTGATCCCGATCGCGCACCGAGCCCACGAAGGCGCGAAGCTGTGCCGTCAACGCATCCTCGGGATCGAACTCGAGCTTCTCCATCTCGATGCGGGGCTCACCCTCGGTCGGAATCCGCCGAAAGATCGCCACCGAGTGCTCCAGGAGATCGATGGAAAAATAGCCATCGTGCTGAAAGAAGCGCAGCTTGCGCATGGGCGTGGGCGAGACCCGGCTGGCGGTGACGTTGGCGACGCAGCCGCTCGCGAACGTGACCCGAGCGTTCGCGATGTCCACCTTGTTCGTGAGCACGGGCACGCCCACCGCCTCCACCCGCTCGGGCTCCTCGCCCACGAGCCGCTGGATCAGATCCAGATCGTGGATCATCAGGTCGCGCACGACGTCCACGTCGGTGGAGCGATCCGGAAACGGCCCCAGCCGGTGCGCCTCTACGAAGAGCGGACGCCGGGTGTGCGCCATCACGGCCTGAAGTGCGGGATTGAAGCGCTCCAGGTGACCCACCTGCAGGACCCGGCCGGAGCGGTGGGCCAGGTCGAGCAGGGCTTCCGCCTCCTCCAGGTCCGCGGCCAGCGGCTTCTCCACCAGCACGTCGAGACCCGCGCGCAGCAGGTCCTCGGCGATGGCGCGATGACTGATCGTCGGCGTCGCCACGATGGCGGCGTCGGCGACTTCCGCCAGCTGGCGGTGATCCTCGAAGGCCGGAACCGCGTGCACCTCGGCCGCCTGCTTGCGGCGCTCCGGATCGGGCTCCACCAGGCAGGCCAGCACGACGCCCGGCTCGGATTCGGCAAGCTCGGCCACCTTGCGCAGATGCAGCCGCCCCATGTAACCGGAGCCGACCACCGCGATGCGCAGCGGCTTCACGCCGGACCCTTGGACGGAACGCCTACCACCACGATCTCGGCGTCATCGGCCGCGGCCACCACGGCGTCGCGCTCCAGCACCACGGTTCGCCCGGCCTCGAAGGCCAGAACACCCGCACCCGCCCGCACCATCGTCTCCAGGGTTCCGATGCCGATGGCGGGCATGTCGAAGCGCGGGTCCTGACCCGGCTTGGCCACCTTGACGACCACCAGGCGTCCACCCGGCGCCAACGCGCCGGCTCGTTCGATCGTGGCGTCGGTTCCCTCGATGGCCTCCACCGCGATCACGGCTCGCTCGCGGATGACCACGCTCTGGCCGATGTCGTGGGCGCCCATGGCCCGCGCCACGGGCCAGCCGAAGGCCACGTCCGCCCAGCCGGCCTCATCGGGTGCGTGTCGTCCCAGGGGACCGACACCGGCAAAGAGGTCGGGGGCGGCGGCGGACTGCTCCATGAGCGCGATTCCATCGGCCTCCAGCTCCAGCGCCAGCGCGCCCTGGATGCTGTCGTCCTTGCGGTCGGCCAGGCGCTGCAGCGCGGCCACCGCTCGCGCATCCAGACGCAGGGCCGCGGGGTCGTAGAGCACCGTCTTGGGAATCTTCCCCGCCACCACCGCGCGTTTCACGCTCTCGGCATGGAATGCCTCGACGAGCTTCTGTACCTCGCCCACGTGCACCCAGGCCAGGCTGTCGGCCTCGGCTTCGAGGTCGGGATCCGCCAGGCCCACCAGACCGACGACGGCCACGCGTTCTCCACGTCCGCGGGCCGCGCGAACGATGTCCAGCGGGAAGCGACCCCTTCCCGCCAGGACCCCCAGGGCGCCTGCGGAGGGCACTAGCGGATGAACCCGCGCTCCGACTTCTCCAAGAAGGCCAGGAGCTGAGCCACCTCGGGCACGCCTCCCAGCTCTTCCTGCACCCGCTCCAGCGCCGGCTCGAGCCGAAGCTGGGAATGGAAGAGCACGTGATAGGCGTGCTTCAGGCTCCGGATGGCGTCATCGGAGAAACCACGCCGCCGGATTCCCACCAGGTTCAGGCCCACCAACCGAGCCCGATCGCCGGCCACCATGGAGAAAGGAAGCGCATCCTTGGGAAGCATGGAGTTGGCTGCGGTCATCACCGACTCGCCGACCCGGCAGAACTGATGCAGCCCGGTGTAGGAGCCCAGTACGGCATGGTCCTCGATCACCGCGTGCCCGGCGAGCCCGACGTAGCCGCCCATGATCACGTCCGACCCCACCCGGCAGTCGTGACCGATGTGGCAGTTGTTCATGATCAAGTTGTCATCGCCCATGCGGGTGCAGCCGCCGCCCTTGGGCGTCCCCACGTGCATGCTCACGCCTTCCCGGATCACGTTGTTGCGTCCGATCACCAGGCGGGTGGATTCGCCGGAGAAGCCCTTGTCCTGGGGCTCACCCCCGATCGCCGCGAAGGGGAAGATGCGCGTTCCCGCGCCGATGCTGGTATGGCCCTGGACCACCACGTGCGCCTGCAGGGCGACGTTATCCCCCAGCTCCACGTCCGGCCCGACGGAGCAGTGCGGTCCGATCTCCACACCCTCGGCCAGCTTGGCACGCGGATCGACGACGGCGCTGGGATGAACACTGGGCACGAGTGGCTCAGCCCTTCTTCTTGTTGAACAGATCGATCACCGAGTCCGTGATGTCGAGCGCCTCGCGCGAATACAGCAGCCCCGGTGAAGCGCGCTCGACGATCAGCGTGAACCCTTGCTCGCGGCCGATGCCCTGCACGACCTCGATCATCTTCTTGCGAAGCGGGCCGACGATGCGCTCCTCGTCCACCTTGAACTTGCCTTCCAGCTCCTTCATCTCGGACTCGATCTCGTTCTTGAGCTCGATCAGGTCCAGCTGTCGCTGGTAGAGCGCCTCCTCCGAGAGCACGAACTTCTTGCTCTTGAGCTCTTCCTGGAGCTCCTTGAAGCGCTCGATCCGCGGCTGCACCCTGGCCTCGGCTTCGCGCTGCTTGCGCGCCAGCTCCTCGCGCGCCGCCTTGCCCTCGTCCGTCGAGTTGAGGGCCTGGTTGACGTCGACCACCGCGATGCGAAGCGGCTCGTCGTCCGCGCCCGTGGCTCCCACCAACACGGCGAGGAGTCCAATGGCCAGAAGGGTTCTCGATGCTCTCATAGGGTCGTTCCTCTGCACGGCTGCCGCGCCGCGCGTTCTAGAAGTTGGCGCCCCCGACCGAGAACTCGAACACCTGCGTGTCCTCGACCTCGAGGGCGTTGAGGGGGATTCCGATGAAGGCCTGGAGCGGCCCGAAGGGCGAGAACCAGAGGCCGCCGACCCCGGCGCCGTGCCGCCACTTGTCGATCTCCCAGATCTGCTCGTCCTCGCCGAAGGCGTTTCCCGTGTCGTAGAAGATGATCCCCATCAGCCCCAGGGTTTCCGAGATCGGGAAGCGGTACTCGGCGGTGAGGGAGATGAACTTGTTGCCGCCGACGACGTCGGTCTCATCCAGGTCGTCGAAGTCGTCGTTGTCCGTGTCGTAGATGCTGTTGCACTGCCCGTTGCCGTTACCCTGGTTGAAAGAAGAGAAGTCATCGCACACGGCATCCAGCCCGCCGTCGCCCGCAAGAGCGACGGTCCGGCCCACGGCCATGAACTCGTTGCCCGTCCCGAACAGGCCCGAACGCCGCAGCACGGAGCGGCGCGGCCCCACCGAACGTGCGCGGTAGCCGCGCAGCTGGAACGGGCCCAGACCGCCCAGGAAGTAGCGCTCGGAGAGCGGCAGGACCATGTCGTCGTCGATGTTGTTGAGCGCCTGGAGCTCGCCGCCGGGCGAAAGCAAGGCCGTGGAAACCGGGTTGTCGTAGTCGTCGACGCTGTTGAACGGGAAGGAGTAGCCGCCCCGGGCGGCGAACATGAACGTGGAGCGATCCTGGAAGAAGGGCCACCACTCGGGCGCGCGGAAGAAGCGCTGGATGCGGCCCTCGATGCGCAGGAACTTGGAGAAGCCGCCCAGCCCGGCGAAGCCGCTGGAGAAGGCCCACTGCCCGCCGGCCGTCGGTGCCACGCGGTCGTTGCGGGTGTCACCGCGCAGGGTGAGCCCCAGCAGACTGGACGTCACCTGGTCCGAAAGGGTCTGGCGGAAGATCACCGAAGCGGCGTTCGCGGTGTTGTCCTCGGTAACCGAGCGGCTGGCGAAGCTGTAGCGGAGGAAGCCGCGCTGGCTGCCCTCCAGGTTGAGCGCGTGACCGAGCACCAGGTCGATTCCGTACTGCTGCTGCTCGAAGGACTCGAAGTCTACGTCCGTGAAGAACAGGGTCGCGGCGAAGCTGAAGCTGCTGCCCAGGAAGTACGGATCGCTGAACGAGCCGAAGAAGCGCTTGGAACGCTGCCCCCAGTCCACCGAGACCTGAGCGCCCCAGCCGCGACCGAACAGGTTGCTCTGGGAGAGGCTGCCGGTGATCACGAAGCTGTCCTGGGAGGAGAAGCCGGCGCCGAAGGAAAGCGAGCCCGTGGGCCGCTCCACCACCTTCACGTCCACGTCGATCTGGTCCGGATAGTCCGTCGGCGTGGGCTCGAAGTTCACCTCCTCGAAGAAGCCCAGCGAGCGAATCCGCGCCTCGGAGAGCTGCAACGCGCGCGCGGAGTAGAGCTGGCCCTCGACCATCTGCATCTCGCGGCGGATCACCGGGTCCACGGTGGTCGTATTGCCCTCGATGTCGATCTTGCGAACGAAGTAGAGCGGCCCCTTCTCCACCTGGAAGTCGACGTCGATGGTCTTGGTGTCTTCGGAGAGGTCGGTCTGCGGCTCGATGCTGGCGAAGTAGAAGCCGCGGTCCGTGTAGTGGTGCGTCAGGTCTTCCACGTCCCCGGTCAGGTAGGAACGATTGAACACCTCGCCTTCGCGCAGCCGCAGGCGATTCAAGAGGGCTTCCGTGTCGGCGGTCTCGTCTCCCACCATGGTGAGCGAGCCCACCTTGAACAGATCGCCCTCGTCGATGCGTACCGTGACGACCAGCCCCTCTTCGAGCGGATCGACCTCGGGCGCGCCCACCTCCACCCGCACGTAACCCTTGTCCGCGTACTTGGACTCGACCCCGCGCAGGTCCTGCTGGAAGACGGGCTCCGAGTAGGTTCCGGACTTGTCGAGGAAGCGGGTGACGTGGGAGTACCAGCGCCACACCTTCGTCCGCATGCCGCGGCTCAGCTGTTTCTCGTCGAGAGCCGTGTTCCCCTCGAAGTTGATCTGCGTGAGACGCAGCTTCTTGCCCTCGGTGACGTCGAAGTGGACCGCCACGGCGTTGCCGGTGAGGGTCTCGATCTCGTGGCTCACGGACGCCAGGTAGAAGCCCTCGGCGCGGTAGAGGGACTCGATCCGCTGCCCGTTCTCGTAGAGCAGCGGAAAGTCCAGGGTGGAGCCCGTGGTCAGGGTGAGGGAGTCGCGGATCTTCTCGCCGGCGATCTTGTCGTTGCCGGTGATGGTGACCTGCCGGATGACCGGGTTCTCCTCCACCAGGAAGGTCAGGACCCGGCCGTCGAGGCTCTCTTCCGACGTCACGCGCACGTTGCGGAAGAAGCCGAGCGAGTAGATCTCCTTGATGTCGGAGGCCACGCGCCGGGCGCTGTAGGGTGCGCCTGCGCGGGTGCTGATCCGGGCCAGGATCGCGTCGCTCTCGATGCGCCGGTTGCCCTTGATCAGGATCTCCGCCACCACGTCGGTCTCGTCCTCGGCCTCGGGCGTCGCCAGCAGGTCTTCCGAGGAGACCAAGCGGAACGTGACCACCACGCCACCGCCCTCGCGCTCGGTCTCGACCGTCGCGGTGGCGACTCCGGGCAAGGCACCCAGCTTGTCCAGGTCGCGGCGTACCGATTCGCTGGAATACGGCTTGCCGGGCTGGGTCGACAGCGTGTCCTTGACGCCGATCGTCTCCTGCTCCGCACCCACCAGCCGCACCGCGGCAACCACGGCGGAAGGCGTGGCGGTGACGATCGAGACCACCCGTTCCGCCAGCTCGTTGACCCGGTCCAGGAGGTCGTCCTCCCCCTGGGCCGTGAAGACCATGGTCTTGCTGCTGAAGGCGCTCTGCACCGGCGTCACACGCATGTCCAGGCTGAACTGCCCGGCCAGCTCCGTGAGACTCCCGGTGACCACGTACTCGGCGCCCACGTCGAGCGCCAGCTGGCGCAGCGAATCGTCGGCCATCGGACCGGCGGCGTACCCGACCATCGCCTCGCGCACGACCACCGATTCGACCACGCTCACCTTGCCGCTGGCCTCGATGCGCGATTCCAGCAGGTCGACGAGCGCGGTCTCCAGGTAGTCGAGGCCGCCGGCGCTGTGCACCTCGAAGGGCAGCAACGCCACCACGACCTTCACCGGCTCGTCGGCGGCGCGGGCCGTGGTTGCAGAGCAGGCCGCGAGGAGGAGCCCGGCGCACAGGCTGGCAAGGCTGCGGCGAGTGGTGGGCAAGGACATCCTCCGACGCGGGCCCGGCGATGCGTGGGCGACCTCCCGGCCGCACCCCGCGGCTCACCCCAACCGCGTCGGCTTCGGAGTCTAATGGTGGGCGGGATGCGTGGCAAGGCCCCCGGCGCCCGCTTTTTCCTTTGTTTACGCTGATTTAAGTCCTGAGTCGCGCACCTGGGAGGCCGCCGGGCCCGGTGCTCCCAGGCGGCCCTCGGCCAGCACGACGGCCCGCCCCAGCTTGCCCGCCAGACGCTCGTTGTGGGTGACCACCACCAGCGCCGTGCGGCGGGTGCGGTTCATCTCGAGCAGCAGGTCCTCGATGCGGGCTCCCGTGCTCGGGTCCAGGTTCCCGGTCGGCTCGTCGGCCAGCAGCAAGGGCGGGTCCAGGACCAGGGCGCGAGCCACTGCCACGCGCTGTCGTTCTCCGCCCGAAAGCTTGCCCACCTTGTGGTGCAGGCGATGCCCCAAGCCCACCTCCTCCAGGATCGCGGTGGCGCGCTCGCGCATCTCGTCGAAGTCCAGCCCGCGCAGCAGGCCCGGCATCATCGCGTTCTCCACCGAGTCGAACTCGGGCAGCAGGTGGTGGAACTGGAACACGAAGCCGAGCATCTCGTTGCGGAAGGTCGCCAGCGCATCGGGCGGGCGGGCGAAGACGTCCTCGCCGTGGAACAGAACCCGGCCAGAGGTGGGGCGATCCAGCGTGCCCAGGATGTGGAGCAGGGTCGACTTGCCGACCCCCGACTCTCCCAGAACCGCCAGGCGGTCGCCCTCTTCGATCACCAGGTCCACGCCGCTCAGCACCTCGATGCTGCCTTCGCCGGTGGGGAAAGCCTTGCCCAGCCCCTCGACCTGGACGAGCGGGCTACTCATACCGAAGCGCCTCGGCGGGCTCGAGCCGCGCGCCCTGGCGGCTCGGCAGCAGCGTGGCGCCCAACGCCAGAACCATGGCGATGCCGGCCACGCACGTCACCTGGAGCGGGTCGATGTCCGACGGAAGCGTAGACACGCCCTGGTAGACACTGGCGGGCAAGGTGTCGATGCCCGTGATCGCCTCCACCTGGCGCTGCACCCAGGGCAATCGTTTCGTCACCACGACGCCCGCCACCACACCGACGGCCGTACCGACGATGCCGATCAGCGTGCCCTCGAGGGCGAAGATGCGCTCGATGGTGGCCTCGCTCGCCCCCATGGCCTTGAGGATCGCGATGTCGCTGGTCTTCTCCATGATCATCATGATCAGGGTGGCGACGATCACGAACGCAGCCACGACCATGATCATGGTGAGCAGGATGAACATCATCACGCGTTCGGTCTTGAGCGCCTGGAAGAACTCGGGAAAGAACTCCTTCCAGTCACGCACGTAGTAGTCCTGGCCCAGACCCTCCTGGACCGCCAGGCCCACGGAGTTCGAGCGGTAGAAATCCCGCGTGCGCACCTCGATGCCCTGCGCCACGTCGCTGACGCGCAGGAACCCCTGCGCCGAGTTCAAGCTGACGTAGGCGTACATCTCGTCGAGCTGGGCGAAGCTGGGCTGGAACAGGGCGGCCACCTGGTAGCGGTGCAGGCGGGGCGCCGGACCGAAGGGCGTGGGTGGCCCCCCGAACGGCGAAACCAGCAAGAGTGGGTCGCCCACGCCGACACCCAGGCGCCAGGCCAGGCCCGAGGCGATCGCGATGCCCGGCAGTGGGTCCTCGCCGCCGGCTTCCGCCGGCGGCTGTGCGTCCAGCGCCTCCAGCGAGCCGGCGATCACGTCGTCGGGCAGGGTCGAGACGGCGCCGACCAGGTACGGATCGATGCCGCGTACGCGCACGCCCTGGATCTGGCCGCGCTCTCCCCGCACCATGCCCTCGGCGTCCAGGAAGGGCGACGCCCCCATCACCTCGGGGGTGGACAGGATCTTGTCCACCGCGTCTCGGTAGTCGGCGAAGTTGCCGTAGCGCGACATCACCGTGAGGTGTGCGCGTTTTCCCACGAACTCCTCGCGCCAGACCTCCTGGAACCCGTTCATCACCGACAGCACGGTGATGATGAGCCACACGCCGGCCGCAACACCGGCGGCGCAGATGACGCTGATGATGGAGATGAAGGTCTGGCGGCGCTGGGCCACCAGGTAGCGCGAGGCGATGAACCACTCGGCGCTGTGACGCATCTCCAGGAACCCGGCGGCGGCCAGGGGCAGCAGCCCCAGGACCACCAGGCCGGCGAAGAGCAGCAGCACCAGGCCGCCGGCCTCGGCCAGCGCCGGGCTCGGGCGGCCCAGCGACAGGGCCGCAACCACGCCCCCAAGCAGCACCACGCCCAGCAGCCAGAGCGCGGACTCCACGTCGCCGGCGCGGGCGCCCCGACGCCGACGGCGGACGGCGACCAGCGCGGCCGCCCCCAGGCAGGCCAGAGCGGGTGCCGCGGCGTAGGCCACGCGACCACTGCCACCGACGCCCAGGCCGTAGCCCGCGGCCAACACCACCAGGCTGGCGCGCGCCAGGCGGCCCGACGACATGGCGCGCAACAGGCCCGCGCAGATCGCGAGGGCGAGCACCGAGGCCAGCGCCGCGGTCGCCGAGGCCGTGAGCCACAGCCCCATGGGCGTGGCGTCGGCCGGCAGCGCCTCGCGTAGATCCTCCTGGCCCACCAGGATGCCGCCCAGCAGCAGCGCCTCGAGCACCACGATGCAGAGCAGTACGCCCCCGGCTCGGGCCTGGCGCGCGAAGCTCTGGAGCACCACCACCGACGACCCGAAGAAGAACAGCGTCAGCGCGCCGATCCCCAGGGCCAGCGCGACGATGAAGGTCAGGGCCAGGGCGCTTCCCGCCGAGTCCAGGGCCGCGAGCCAGCCCGCCACGACTAGCCGCGATCCCGAAGCTGGGGAAAGAGGATGGTCTCGCGAATGTGGGACGCGCCGGTCAGCAGCATCACCAGCCGGTCGATGCCCACGCCCAGACCGCCGGTGGGCGGCATGCCGTGCTCCAGCGCAGCCAGGTAGTCCTCGTCGAGCGGGTGGGCCTCATCGTCGCCCTCGGCCGCCGCGTCGCGCTGCTCTTCGAAGCGGAGGCGCTGGTCGTCGGGGTCGTTCAGCTCACTGAAGGCGTTGGCCAGCTCGATACCGCCTGCGAACAGCTCGAAACGCTCGACCAGCCGCGGGTCATCGGGGGAGCGCTTGGCCAGGGGCGAGAGCTCGGCCGGGTGGTTCACCACGAAGGTAGGCTGCACCAGGTTGGGCTCCACGAGCACGCTGAACACCTCGTCGACGAACGTGGCCCAGGTGGGCTGCTCGCGCACGTCCACGCCGCGCTGGCGCAGCGCCTGCTGGCGGGCGCGCCAGTCCTCGTCGCCCAGCACGTCCAGCTCGCCGTCGGTGGCCTCCAGGATGGCATCGCGCATGGAGATGCGGGGCCAGTCCCCGGAGAAGTCGATGGAGGCGTCGCGCCAGCTGAGGGAGAGCTCGCCCAGCGTCTCCTGCACCACGTGCTGAACCAGGCCCTGCACCAGGTCCATCATTTCCAGGTAGTCGGCGTAGGCCTGGTAGCACTCCATCATCGTGAACTCGGGGCTGTGCTTGAAGCTGATGCCCTCGTTGCGGAAGTTGTGGGCGATCTCGTAGACGCGATCGAGCCCGCCCACCACCAGCCGCTTCAGGTACAGCTCGTCGGAGATGCGCAGGAAGAGATCCTGGTCCAGGGCGTTGTAGTGGGTCTGGAACGGCCGGGCCGCGGCGCCGCCGTAGAGCGGCTGCAGCACCGGTGTCTCCACCTCCAGGAATCCGCGACCGTCCAGGAAACCGCGCAGCGCCGAGATCGCGCGGCTGCGCACCAGCGCGATGCGCCGCGCGTCCTCGTTGACCAGCAGGTCCAGGTAACGCTGGCGATAGCGGGTCTCGACATCGACCAGCCCGTGCCACTTCTCGGGCATCGGGCGCAGTGCCTTGGCCAGCAGGTCCACGGCCCGGGCATCGACGGTCAGCTCGTCGCTGCGGGTGCGCCAGAGCACGCCCTCCACGCGCAGGAAGTCGCCGACGTCGCACTCCTTGAGATGTCCGAACGTTTCAGCGTCGAGAGTCTGCTTGCGGCCCGAGACCTGGATGGTCTCGCCGTCTTCGCGCAGGTCCACGAAGACCAGCTTGCCGAAGGAGCGGTGGGCCATGACCCGCCCGCACACCGCGACCTCGACCGCCTCGGCCTCCAGCGCATCGCCGTCCTTCTCGCCGTGGATGCGCCGCACGTCGCCGAGCGGCGTATAGGCGCCGACCCGCGCCGGAAAGGGGTCTATGCCGGTTCCACGCCGGGCCTCCAGACGCTGCCGCCGCGCCTCGCGTTCGTACTCGCTCACGCCTTCGCTCCCACAGCGTCCCCGGCCTTGAGGAGCAACGCCGCCCGGATCAGGGCGTCGAGATCCCCATCGAGAACGGCCGTCGTGTTGCCCGTCTCTTCGCCGGTGCGGTGATCCTTCACCCGCTGCTGCGGGTGGAGGGTATACGACCGGATCTGGCTACCGAACCCGATCTCGCGCTTTTCGCCGGCCTGCGCGGCCTTCTCCGCTTCCCGCTCGGCGCGAGCGTGCTCGTAGAGCCGCGCCCGCAGCACCTTCATGGCCGCGGCCTTGTTCTTGTGCTGGGAGCGCTCGTTCTGGCACTGCACCACGATGCCGGTAGGCAAGTGGGTGAGCCTCACGGCGGAGTCCGTCTTGTTGACGTGCTGGCCGCCGGCGCCGCCGGCGCGGTAGGTGTCGACGCGCAGATCGTTCTCGTCGATCTCCACCTCGATGGCGTCGTCGAGATCCGGATAGACCGAGACGCTGGCGAAGGCGGTGTGGCGACGCTTCTGGGCGTCGAAGGGCGAGATGCGCACCAGTCGGTGCACGCCCTCCTCCGGCTTCAGGTAGCCGAACGCGTAGTCGCCCGAGACCGTGACCGTGGCGCCGCGCAGACCCGCTTCTTCGCCCTCCTGCACGTCCAGGATCTCGGTGCGGTAGCCGCGCCGCTCGGCCCAACGCAGGTACATGCGCAGCAGGATCTCCGCCCAGTCGCAGGCATCGGTGCCGCCCGCCCCGGCGTTGATGGACACGATCGAGTTGCCGGCGTCGTGCTCGCCCCCCAGCAGGCGCCGCAGCTCGGCCTCAGCGAGCTCGCGTTCGGCGCCGGCCAGCCGCTCGGCCGCCTCCGTGCGGGTCTGGTCGTCGTCGGCCTCGTCCGCCAGATCCAGCAGCACGCCGGCGTCCTCCAGGGCGCCCGCCAGGCCGTCGAAGAGCTCCAGCTCGCGCTCCACCTGGCGCTTCTCCCGCAGGACCTGCTCGGCCCGTTCGCGGTCGTTCCACAGGTCGGGCTGGCCGGAGGCCTCTTCCAGGACGGCGCGCCGCTCCTTCAGTCCAGCCAGGTCAAAGCCGCCCGCGAAGCTCGTCGAAGCGCCTCGAGAGATCCTCGAGACGTTCTCGGAGCTCGGCGGGCTCTTGCGTCACCGTTGCGCTCATGATCGTCGTATCCCCTCCGGGTCCCGTCGCGGCGCAAGCACAGCGACGAGAGCTCCGATCCAGCAGCTCCACGCGAACACGTCCCCGCGTCGCGTGTAGAACGATCCCCCACTCGGCGGGGGCCGCAACGGGACGTCCCTCACCAGGAAGCC
This sequence comes from uncultured delta proteobacterium, assembly GCA_947260035.1. Lineage (GTDB taxonomy): Bacteria > Myxococcota_A > UBA9160 > UBA9160 > JAFDET01 > JAFDET01. The sequence continues at coordinate 5,121 of CAMYOO010000031.1, read as the reverse complement.
CCGCTCGAATATCCGTGTCTGCTCCTGCACCCGCCCCTGCGGATCGATGAAGGCCGAGATGCCGGTGTTGGCTGCACGCGCGATCCAGACACGGTTCTCGGCCGCGCGCAGGGCCGTAATGGCCAGGAACTGGTGGGGCGCCCCCGTCCGCCCGTACCAGGCGTCGTTGGTGATGGCCAGGAGCAGCTGCGCCCCGTCGCCCACGAAACGACGCATGAGATCCGGAAAGAGGAGTTCATAGCAGATCGGCACCCCCGCGGGTACGGGGCCGCCGGGCGCCGGCAACGCCAACGCGCGGGGTCCCGCGCCCGGCGAGACGTCGGTGTTGGCGATGCCGCGGGCCACCGCGCTGAGAAAGCGCCCGAGCAAGCCGCGCAGGGGAACGTACTCCCCGTAGGGAACCAGATGGGCCTTGTCGTAACGCGCTTCCAGCTCGCCCGCCGGGGTCAGCACGAATGCGCTGTCGAAGAAGCGCAGCGCTTCGCCGTCCCGCTCGACGCCGACGCCCCCCACGACCAGGGTGGCACCGGTCTCGAGCGCCAGGGCCTCGAGCCGCGCGCGCAGCACCGGGTCGCTGGTGATCGAGCCCGGGACGGCGGTCTCCGGCCAGACGATCCAGACCGCGCCTTGCGCCGCGGCCGCGCGACTCAGCTCTTCGTAGAGGACCAGGGTGCGCTCGGCCCAATCCGGGCTCCACTTCACGCCCTGGTCGATGTTTCCCTGCAGGACCGCCACGCGCAGCGCCTCTTCACCGTCGGGAGGTGCGCCGCGCAGGCCGAGCACGCCGCCCAGCGCGAGGAGCGCCAGCGCAGTGGCCAGACCGCCGGCGGCGCGGCGCGAGCGCCCCTCCACCCACCACTGGGCCGCGGCCACGCCGCCCAGCACGGTCACGAAGCAGAGACCGTAGACCCCCGTCCAAGGAGCCAGGGCCACGAGCGCCGGATTGGCGTGCTGCGCGTACCCCAGCGTGGCCCACGGAAAGCCGGACAGCGAAAAGCTGCGCAGGTGATCGGTGGCGGTCCAGACGGCGGCCAGGGCCAGCGGACCGCCGGCGGCCAGGGCCAGCGGACCGCCGGCGCCCCGCGCAGCGAGCCGAGCAGCCAGAGCGGCGAAGAGCGCGGTGTGCGCGGCCATGTAGGCGGCCAGACCCAGCGGCGCGGCCACACCCGCAATCCGGGGAGCGTGCCCGTAGGTGACCGTCACCACGTAGATCCAGTGCAGGACGGCAGCGTGGGCGATCAGCCCGGCTGCGAAGGCAACGCCCGCGGCTCGGCGCGGTGCCAGGCCCCGGATCCCCAGCCACAGCAAGGCGGGCCCCAGCCAGGCGAAGAGCCAACCCACGTCGAAGCCGGCCCCGCCCACCGGAAACGACAGAAAGGTGGCGGCGACGTAGCCCGCCAGCAGACCGAGTCGCCGGCGCCCTAGACCCCGAGCGCCCGCCACAGACGGCGCTCCTCGGCGCGCATGGCCCGGGTTTCGGCCGGCCGCGCGTGGTCGTGACCGATCAGGTGCAGGACTCCGTGCACCAGCAGGCGCGCGGCTTCGTCGTCCAGACTCCGCCCTGCGCGGCGCGCCTGGCGGGCTGCCGTCTCCACACCGATGACCACGTCGCCCAAGAGGGGACCGCGACGCTCCGCGTGCGGGCCCTCGACCAGGGAGAAGGAGAGCACGTCCGTCGCTCCGCGACGCTGCCGGAAGCGCGCGTTGAGCTCCGCGATCGCCGCGTCGTCCACCAGGCTCACGGAGAGCTCCGATGTCGCGTGGCACAGCTCATCCAGCACGCGGCGCGCCCGCGCCCGAAGCCGGCCCCGATCCAGCTGGGGAAGCCCGCGCCGTCCGGGCGGCGCCGACACCAGCACGCTCATTCCCGATCCGAGCGCCGATCATCGCGGTCGTAGGCGCGGATCACGGACAGCACCAACGGGTGCCGGACCACGTCCTCTTCGCGGAAGCGCATGACCGAAATTCCTTCGACGTGTTCGAGGATACGGACCGCGTCCACGAGTCCGCTGGTCTTGTCCGTCGGCAGGTCGACCTGGGTCACGTCGCCCGTGACCACCGCCTTGGTGTTGAAGCCCAGGCGGGTCAGGAACATCTTCATCTGCTCCCGGGTCGTGTTCTGGGCTTCGTCCAGGATCACGAAGGAGTCATTGAGCGTGCGTCCGCGCATGAACGCCAGCGGCGCGACCTCGATCACACCCCGCTCGATCAGGCGGCCCGCCTGCTCCATGGCCATCATGTCGAAGAGCGCATCGTAGAGGGGGCGCAGGTACGGGTTGACCTTCTCGGCGATGTCGCCGGGCAGGAAGCCGAGCCGCTCGCCCGCCTCCACCGCCGGCCGCGCCAGGATGATCCGACTCACTTCCTGGCGGTTGAGCGCGGCCACGGCCATGGCCATGGCCAGGTAGGTCTTTCCGGTTCCCGCCGGCCCGATGGAGAAGACCAGGTCGGCTTGACTGATCAGCTGCACGTAGCGGCGCTGGGACAGGGTCTTGGCGGCGATGCGGCGCCGGCTGCCCACGTCGGCCAGCACGTCTTCGGTGACCTCGCGCAGATCCACGTCCGGAGCCTGATGCACCATGCGCACCACGTCGCCCACCTCGCGCGGACCGATCGCCCGGCCCGAGCGCACCTGGGCGTACAGCTCGTCGAGCACCTTGTGCGCCGCCGCAACGGCGTCCGGCTCGCCCACCAGGCGCACCTCGTTGCCGCGCGCGTGCGCGTCGACTCCCAGCTCGCGCTCGAGGATCCGGAGGGTGCGGTCGCCTTCGCCGTAGAGCTCCGCCGCTGCATGGTTGTCGTCGAAGATCAGCGTCTGGCGGGTGCGGGCGTCGTGCTCGGCCAGGAGGGCCCCCGGGTGGGTTCCCGACGGCGGGAACGAATGTGCGGCTCAGTACTCGGGCGCCAGGAGAACGGCTTCGTCCCCCCGACGGGCATAATAGTAGGGACGGCCCTCGGAGGGAGTCAACGCGCCGGCCTCCAGGTAACCGGCGCCGACCAGCTCCTCCAGGCGCTCGGGCCAGCGGCCGATCTCGAAGCGATAGGCCTCCAGGGCCTTGCGCACGCGCTCCGCCTCGAAAGCGGCCCGTGCCGCCTGCATCGGCCGTTGCGTCCAGGAGACGGCGCCCCCCAGATTCGGCGCCGGCGCCGGGCGCAGCGCGTAGAACGCCAGGCCGAGCAGCAGCAGCAACGGCAGGGCACCCGCCAGGAGCGGCCGCGCCGAGGGCCGCGGCACCTCGAGCTGGACCCGGGGGCTGCGGCGGGCCAGCTGGGAGGGGTCCAGCGCTTCGACCAGCCCGGCATCCTGCAACGCCACCAGCGTGCGCGTCGCCTCGAAGGTGCCGAGACGCGCCAGGTCGATGACCCGACGCACGGAGAGTCGGCCGTCCACCAGCTGGAACACGCGTCGCGCCGACTCGAGCTCCTGGCCCGCGGCCTCGCGGGCCACGCTCCAGTCTTCGAAACGACCCACGCGCTGGAAGACCGTGTCGTCGGGCGGGACGCGTTTTGCAAACGTGCGCCACTCGTCGACCATGCGCAGGCCATCCATCAGGATCTGCTCGGCTCCCAGCAGACGTCCGCCCCGTTCGTGATCGACGGCGCTGGCGGTGAACGCGAAGCTGCCGCGCTCCCAGCGCAGGATCTCGAACAGCGTCTCCTGGGTCAGCAGGTCCTCGATCTGGCGCAGGGATTCGGGCTCCAGCGCCTCGCGCTCGAGCAGCAGCGAGCCCAGGCGACGCAAGGAGGTGTCCATCTCGCGCTGCACCTCGAGCAGGGTCTCGCGGGTGACCAGGCCACAGCGCAACAACATTTCCGCCAGCGCGCCGTCCTGGGCGCCGCCCGCGGGCTCGGCGGTCACCACGGCGCCACCGTCGAAGAGCAGGCTGACGCGATCGTCGTCGCGATCGATCACCAGGACACCGGTCTTCCTCTGCTGTCCGATGAGCTGGAAGACTTCGGCGATCCCGAAATCCTTCAGGTTTCCGCGCAGCGCCGACATCAGCGGGCCCTCCGCGCCGACAGACCCGCCATCAGCAACAGCGCATACAGCGCCGCGAAGACCAGTGAGACGGTCAGGAACAGCGCAGTCCCAGCGGCTCCGGCCGCCAGCGGATCGGGGGCCGGGCCGTTGCGTGCCGCGAAGGAAGCGACGGTGGCGCTGGCCGCGACGCAGGTGAAGAAGGCCAGCATAGGGCGCCCACCGAGCATGGCCCCGGCGCCCGGCACCGCCACGCTGGCCGCCAGCGAGAGCCGGCCCACCCAGGTGGCGCGCCGAGCAAGCTGTTCCGCGCGAGCCGCGCGCAGAGCCGGATCGGTGCCTTCGGTCTTGTACAAGAGCCGGTTGCACGTCTCGCACAGACCGCGCTGAACCGACGCGTGATCGCAGCGAGGGCACACCAGGGAGCCGCAGCGCTGGCAGCCGCGCGAGGGCCGGAAGCGGCCGTTCAGGGCCACGCCCAGGGCCAGGGCCCCCGCGAGCACGGCGCCGGTGGCCAGCGGAGTGGCGCCCAACAGCCCCGGCGCCAAGGGGCGTCGCAGCGCTGCCGCCAGCGGGCCGCCGTCGGAGGCGGCCAGGGCGCGAGCGCGCAGGCGAGACGGCTCGACGGCCAGATCCGCCACGAAGTGGATGGCGCGCTCCTGGATCAGCGACAGGTCCTCGACCAGCTCGGCGTCCAGCTGCTGGGCGGTGGCCAGGGCGGCATCCAGCTCGACGACGTTCAGCGCAGCGCCCCAGGCCTGGGAGAGGTTGAACCAGGTCACCGCCGAGGGCCGGCGTTGCAGGGCTCGCCGGTAGAGACCGATGGCGCCATCGGTGTCGCCCAGGGCGAGGCGCACGTTGGCGGCGTTGTTGAGCAGAACCGGGTCGTCCGGAGACTCGACCAGCAGTGCGGCATAGCGTGCGTCCGCCGCCGACAAGTCGCCAGTGCGCTTCACGCCCATGGCCAGGGCCCGTGCCGCCAGGGGGTCGCTCTCGGCCGCACGTTCCAGCCGCGCCAGGTGGACCGGCGTCGCAAACCCGTGCTGGGCGTTGTGGACCGAGAGGGCCACCGGGTCCGAGTGGAAGGCACCCAGCGCCTTTCCGGCTTGCTGGAGCATCGGATGCAGGGCCACCGTGAGAGC
>CAMYOO010000030.1 GCA_947260035.1 uncultured delta proteobacterium | reverse complement strand
TTGGGGTCGCGCTTCTTCACCTCGGCGCTGCCCAGGAGGTTCGTGCGCGGCACGCGGCAGTCCTCCAGGAACAGGGTGGCGGTGTCCGAGGCGCGAATCCCCAGCTTCTTCTCGCAGCCCACCAGCTTCATGCCGGGAGTGCCGGCCGGCACCACGAAGGACTTGATGCCGGCGCGGCCGGCGCTGCGGTCCACCGTGGCCCAGACCACCACGAAGCCGCCCTCGGCCTGGGAGGCGCCGTCGCCCGCGGTGCAGAAGATCTTGGTTCCGTTCAGCACCCACTCGTCGCTGGACTCGTCCAGCTCGGCCGTGGCCTGGATCGCGGCGGCATCGGAGCCGGCCACGGGCTCGGTGATGGCCATGGCGCCCCAGATGGGGTGGCCGCCTTCGGCCCGGAAGGGCGACAGGAAGCGCTCGCGCTGCTCCGGCGTTCCGGCGGCGGCCACTGCCGAGCCGCCCAGGGCCGGCGTGGGCATGCGCAGGTAGAGGGCGGCGTCGCCCCAGCACAGCTCCTCGGCCTGCACGCAGACCTGGATCATGCCGTCGGTCTCTTCTCCCAGTTGCGCCGTCGACGCCGGGCGCTTGCGTCCCGTCTCCCAGTACCAGTCCACCCACTCGCGCGGCAGGTCGTGCTCCTGCTCGTCGTACTTGCGACTGATGGGGCGCATCTGCTCGCGGGCCACGGAGTTGTAGTAGTCGCGGGACTCGACAGTGCTGCGGGTGGGCTCGAACGAGATCGGCATGGCTTCTCCTCAGACCAGCGCCAGGGCTTCGAAGCAGGCGAAGCCGCGCGCGTTGCGAAGGTGCATTTCGGGCAGGTAGTCGCGGATGTAGCCGTGGCCGCCCAGCACCTGCACGGCTCCGTCGGTAACGATCAGGGAGACGCGGCGCGCCTGGTCGAAGGCCAGGGCGGCCTCGCGCGTGGCGTCTTGTCCCTGGTCCAGCTTCCAGGCGGCCTCCCAGGCCAGCAGGCGCGCGCCGTCGATTTCGATGGCCATGTCCGCCAGCTTGAAGGCGATGGCCTGCTTGGCGGCGATGGGCCCGCCGAAGGCCTCGCGCTGCTTGGCGTAGTCGCGGGCCACCTCGTAGGCGGCTCGCGCCACGCCGACGGCCATGGCGGCCAGGGCCGTGCGGCCCTGGGTCACCACACGCGTCCAGTGGCAGCCGGCCTCCTCGCCCAGCCGGGCCGAGGCCGGCACGCGCACGTCCTGGAGGCCCAGCTCCACGGTGGGCAGGGCGCCGATGCCCATGTAGCGGTCCGGCGTGGCCGTCAGGCCCTGGGCGTCTCGGGGCACGACGAACACCTGGGGTGTTCCGCCCTCATCCGCCAGCACCAGCGTGACGTCGCCCCCGCCGATCCAGGGCACCAGGCACTTGGTTCCCGAGAGCACGTAGGCGTCGCCGTCGCGGCGGGCCGTGGTGCGGGGCCGGAAAGGGTCGCTGTCGTGGCGCGGCTCGGATACGGCCAGCGAGCCCGGCACGAACGACTCGCCCGCAAAGCGGGGCAGGAGCTCGGCCTGCTGCTGGTCGCTGCCGAACTCCGTCACCGGCAGGGCGACCAGGGCGGGGGAGAGTGCCGCCAGGGCGATCGACAGATCGCCCCAGGCCAGCTCCTCGGCCACCAGCACGCCCGTCACCGCGCTGCGCTCGCCGCCGCCGCCGTGCGCCTCCGGCAGGGCGTTGGCCACCAGCCCCAGCTCGTGGGCCTGGGCCAGCACGCCGTCGGGCAGCTTGCGGGACTCGTCGGCGTCTCGCGCGGCCTCGCGGATCTCGTTCTGCGCGAAACCGCGCACGGTGTCGATGATGAGAGCCTGCTCTTCGTTCGGTTCGAAGTCGATCATGCGCGCCTCGCCTCGTTCAGATCCGCTCGAGGATGGTGGTGATGCCCATGCCGCCGCCGATGCACATGGTGACCAGGCCGGTGGTCAGATCGCGGCGCTCGAGCTCGTCGAGCAAGGTGCCGATCAGCATCCCGCCCGTTGCGCCCAGCGGGTGCCCCAGGGCGATGGCGCCGCCGTTCACGTTGATCTTGTCGTGGGGGAAGCCGAGATCCTTCATGACCTTGAGCGGGATCGCGGCAAACGCCTCGTTGACCTCCACCAGGTCGATGTCCGACACCTGCATGCCCGCCTTGTCCAGGCAGCGCTGCGTGGCCGGCACCGGCGCCGTCAGCATGATCACCGGCTCGTCCCCGGCGGTGGCCATGGCGCGAATGCGCGCGCGCGGCTTCCAGCCCTGGGCCTTGGCGTACTCCGGCGAAGCCACCACCACCGCCGACGCGCCGTCGACGATGCCCGACGAGTTGCCGGCGTGGTGGACGTGGTTCACGCCGTCGATCTGCGGGTAGACCTGCTTGGCCTTCTCGTCGAAGGTCAGCTCGTCGCCCTTCTGCACGTAGCTGCCCATCTTCTCGAACGAAGGCGCCAGCTGGCCCAGCGACTCGGCCGTGGTTCCCGCGCGCGGGTGCTCGTCGCGCTCCAGGGCGACGTTGCCGTCGGCGTCGCGCACCGGCACCAGGCTGCCGTCGAAGCGGCCCTCCTTCTGCGCCAGGGCGCAGCGCTCCTGGCTGGCGGCCGCGAAGGCGTCGCAGTCCTCTCGGGAGAAGCCCTCGAGGGTGGCGATCAGGTCCGCGGAGATGCCCTGGGGAACCAGCGGGTGCAGCTCGCGCAGGTGGCGGTTGTGGCCGTCGAGCCCCGACTTGTCGGCGCCCATGGGGTTGCGGGACATGGACTCGACGCCGCCGCCCACCACCAGGTCCTGCTGGCCGGCCATGACGCCCATGGCTGCGAAGTTGACCGCCTGCTGGCCCGAGCCGCAGAACCGGTTCAGGGAGACGCCGGTGGCCTCGTTGGGCCAGCCGGCGGCCAGCACGGCCATGCGGGCCACGCAGCCCCCTTGCTCCCCGGTCTGGGTCACGCAGCCCACGACCACATCCTCCACGTCGCGGGCGTTCAGGTCGTTGCGCTGCACCAGGGCGTTCAGCGTGGTCGCGAAGAGCTCCTGGGCGTGGACGTCGGAGAGGGCTCCGGTCTCGGCCTTGCCGCGTCCCCGCGGCGTGCGGACGGCGTCGATGATCCAGGCTTCACCCATGGGGTTTTCCTGCCTTTCTTCGCGAGGTTCGCGTGGTTGGAGAGGGGTCGGACGGGCGCCCGTCGGAGACCGATTCCCGAGTCAGCGCCGGATTCTATCAGGAGGATCGGCGCGCTGCACCGTGGCGCAGCGCGCCGTGGCTTCCGCAATTCGCCCTCTTAGTGAGCCAATATCCCACACCATCTTGACGACCCCCGCTTCACCTTGTAATCACAGGCGCGTCACGGATCGAGTGTAATAGCGGTCCCCCCGCACCACGCTCGATGGCGGTTGGATCGGTCGCGCCGAGAGCTTGGGTCGGCCGGTCTGCGGTTTGCGGAAAGGACGCGTCGCCAGGCATGAACACCGCTGCTCAAGGTCGACGGTTCGGGGTTGCACTCGGATTCGGGGCGGTCGTAGCAGCGGGTCTCCTGGCCCTGACCGGACTCCCGGTCACTTCTGCCGAGGCCGCCGACGAGAAGGGCGGCCACAACGGCGAGTCCCACCCGGCCGCTTCCAAGACCCTGGTTGCGGGGAGCATCTGCGAGGCCCAGGAGCTGAAGGCCCTGGCCGCCGAGCGCCCCGACGTCCGTGTCGAGATCCCCCCGGAGTTCGACAAGCCGTACCCGTCGCTGTCCGCCTGCCGCTCCCACGAGCTGGCCTGGGACCCGGACGCCCCCGGGCCCCTGCAGCCCATCCCCTTCAGCCACAAGCACCACGCGGGCCAGTACCAGATCCCGTGCCTCTACTGTCACTCCGGTACGGACCGATCCGCGGCCGCCGGCGTGCCCTCGGTCGAGAGCTGCCTGGGCTGCCACAGCCAATTCTCCGCCGACTACGACCAGGAGTTCGAGGGCATCCGCATCCTCAAGGAGCACTGGGGCCACTCCTACGTCGAGGAGAACGGCAAGTGGGTGCTGCAGCCGCGCGATCCTGAGAAGGCGCGTGCGATCGAGTGGAAGCAGATCCATCGGGTCCCCGAGCACGTTCAGTTCCGCCACAACCGGCACGTCGCGGCGGGGGTGGACTGCAACGTCTGCCACGGCAACCTGCGCAACGAGGACCCGGTCTACGTGGAGCAGCTGCACAAGCTCTACCTGGTTCCGGACACGCGCTGGTGGAAGTACGGCATCCCTGCCAAGAAGCTCGAGATGGGGTGGTGCATCCAGTGTCACCGCGAAAACGAGGCGTCGCAGGATTGCCTCACGTGCCACTACTAGGACCCTCGATGTCTGAACTCGACCGTCGGGACTTTCTCAAGTTGGTTGGCGTCGGCGCGGGCGCCGCGGCGGCCGCCGGCTGCTCGGAGCCCGTCGAGAAGCTGATCCCCTACGTGATCCAGCCCGAGGAGATCACCCCGGGAATCCCGGTGGTGTACGCCTCCACCTGCCGCGAGTGCCCGGTGGGCTGCGGCCTGCACGTGAAGACCCGCGAGGGCCGCCCCATCAAGCTCGAGGGCAACCCGGAGCACCCGGTCAACCAGGGCGCCCTGTGCGCCCGGGGTCAGGCCGGCATCGGCCGTACCTACCATCCGGACCGCTTCGCCGGGCCCATGGTCCGCAACGACGACGGCGCCCTCGAGATCGTGAGCTGGGAAGAGGCCGTGGGTCGGGTGGCCGAGCGCATCAAGGCCAACCCCGGCGGCACCTACGTGCTGGGCGGGGACGTGGGCCCCACGGCCAACACCGCCGTCGACCGCTTCGTCCAGGCCAGCGGCGCCGGTGGCCGTGTCGTCTACGAGCCGCTGGCGCCCGAGGCGCTGCGCGAGGCATCGCGGGCCCTGTACGGCGAGCCCCGCATCCCCCGCATCGACCTCTCCGAGGCGGATCTGATCATCGACTTCGGCTCGGACGCCCTGGAGACCGGCCTCAGCCCCACGGAGCACGCCCGCCAGCTGGGCGAGGCGCGCGACCTCTCCAATCACGGCGGCGCCCGGCTCGTCTACGTCGGGCCGCGCCTCTCCATGACCGCGTCCAACGCGGACGAGTGGATCACCGCCCGCCCGGGCACCGAGGGGATCGTGGCCCTGGCTGTGGCCTACGTGGCCGTGCGCGCTCGAGGCGGAGACAGCTCGGTCCTGGCACGGCTGGGCAGCGTCACGCCGCAGGATGCCGCCGCCCGCGCCGACGTTCCGGCCGAAGTCATCGAGCGCCTGGGGCGCGCGGTTGCCAAGGCCAAGCACCCGGTTGCACTGCCGCCGGGCGCGGCTGTGGCCAGCCGCCGTGCCGTGGCCTCCGCCGCCGCCGTCATGCTCCTGAACCATGTGGTGGGCGCGGTCGGCAGCTCGGTCCACCTGGAGCGCGAGCCCGAGGGCCGTGCGCGGGCCAGCCATCGCGAAGTGCTGCGCCTGACCGAGGCCATGAACTCGGGCAAGGTGTCGGTCCTCATCATCCACGACGCCGACCCGGTGTACTCGCTTCCCGCCGCCGCCGGCTTCGCCGAGGCGCTGGCCAAGGTGGACCTGGTGGTCTCCACCGCCTCGATGATCGACGAGACCGCCGCGCTGGCCCATGTGGTGCTGCCCGATCACACGCCCCTGGAGTCCTGGGGCGATGCGGAGCCGCGCCCGGGCGTGCGCTCGCTGCTCCAGCCGACGGTCCGGCCCTTGTTCGACAGCCAGGCACTGGTGGACACGCTCTTCGCCGTGGGCCGGAAATCGGGCGCCCCGCTGCCCGCCACGAGCTTCCGCACGCAGCTCGAACAAGCTTGGGCCGGCACCGATTTCCGTGCGGCCCTGGCCCGCGGCGGTGTCTTCCGAGAGGTCGCCTCCGAGGCGCCCGCGCTGGCCGGCTCGGCGCGGCTGCAGGTGGCAGAGCCCATGCTGGACGGGGAGGGCGACCTGGCCCTGCTGGCCTTCCCGCACCCCTTCCTCTACGACGGCCGCGGCGCCAACCTGCCGTGGCTCCAGGAGATCCCGGACCCGGTCACCAAGGTGGCCTGGCAGTCCTGGGCCGAGGTCAGCCGCGCAACCGCCGAGCGCCTGGGGCTCAGCGTCGGCGACGTGGTGACCGTGGCGACCAGCGCCGGCAGCATCGAGCTTCCCGTGCTGCCCCGTGGCGGCCTGCGCGATGACGTGGTCGCGATCCCGATGGGGCAGGGACACACCGTAGGTTACTACGCCTCCCTGGCGGGAGACGGTCAGCCCGGCGAGGCCCGCGGGGTCAGTGTCCTGACGGTCCTGCCCTCGGTGACCGACGAGAACGGCGGGCGCGCCTGGCTCACCTCCCGCGTCAAGCTCACCGCGACGGGCCGCCATCAGCGCCTGCCCATCGTCCAGGCCAGCGACAACAAGCGCGAGCGCATGCTGGGCGAGGCCCTGCCGCTGGCCACCGTGCTGGGCGAGGGCCACGGCGACGACGCCCACGGCGGTCATCACGGCCAGTCGGACCTCGGTCCCGCCTACGCCAACGAGCACTCGCCCATCGTCGCGTTCGACAAGGCCGACGACTCCACCGACGAGAGCCCGTACCGCTGGGGCATGTCCATCGATCTGGACAAGTGCACCGGCTGCAGCGCCTGCGTCGCCGCCTGCTACGTGGAGAACAACATCCCGGTGGTGGGCGAGGAGCAGACGCTGCGCTCGCGCCAGATGAGCTGGATCCGCATCGAGCGCTGGGTGGGCGAGGGCGAGATCGAGTTCGTCGACTCTCCGGAGCGCCGACGCCGGATCCGGCCGGACAGCGAGACGTTCGGGAAGACCGACGTCCGCCACTCTCCGATGCTCTGTCAGCAGTGCGGCGCGGCTCCCTGTGAGTCGGTCTGCCCCGTCCTGGCCACCTACCACAATCCCGAAGGCCTCAACGGGATGGTCTACAACCGCTGCGTCGGAACCCGGTACTGCTCGAACAACTGCCCGTACAAGGTGCGGCGCTTCAACTACTTCGACTACTCCGGGAACAACTGGCCCGGTCTGATGCGCCTGATGCTCAACCCGGACGTGACGGTACGCGGGCAGGGCGTGATGGAGAAATGCACCTTCTGCGTGCAGCGCATCGAGGCAGCCCGCCAGCCCGCGAAGGACGAGAACCGGCTGATCCGGGACGGCGAGGTCGTGACGGCCTGCCAGCAGGCCTGCCCCAGCCGCGCCATCGAGTTCGGCAACGCCAAAGACCCGGCCAGCGTCGTCACCCAGACCGCCGACGACAAGCGCGGCTACCACGCGCTGCACGTCCTGAACACCCGATCCGCGATCACCTACCTGGCCAAGGTGACGCGCGGCTCGGTGGAGGGCTGATCCCATGGCGCCGCCGCCTGCCGAATCTGTCGCCGCCCGGATCGCCCCGGCCCCCGTGCAGCGCGACTCCAAGATCAACCGGGACCTGCTCTCGGTCATGGATACGCCCAGCCTCAAGTACTGGGGGCTCCTGTTGCTGGCCATCCTGGGCGTGGCACAGGCGGCCGCGGTGCTGGTCTGGCAGACCTGGGAGGGACTCGGCATCGCCGGCTACACCCACCCGATCTTCTGGGGCGTCTACATCGTCACCTTCGTGTTCTGGGTCGGTATCGCCCACGCCGGGACCCTGATCTCGGCGATCCTCTACCTGTTCCGGGCCAAGTGGCGCAACGCGATCAACCGCAGCGCCGAGGCGATGACGATCTTCGCCGTGTTGACCGCCGGCCTGTTCCCGCTGATCCACATCGGGCGCATCTACAAGTTCTACTTCCTGCTGCCCTACCCGAACCAGCGCGGGCTGTGGGTCAACTTCAAGAGCCCGCTGCTCTGGGACGTGTTCGCGATCAGCACGTACGCAACCATCTCCCTGGTCTTCTTCTACGTGGGCCTGATCCCGGACATCGCCATCGCGCGCGACCGCGCCACGGGCTGGCGCAAGCTGCTCTACACCGCGCTGGCCCTGGGCTGGAAGGGGACCAACCGCCAGTGGAAGTCCCACAACCGGACCACGCTGCACCTCTCGGGCCTGGCCACGCCGCTGGTGCTCTCGGTGCACAGCGTCGTGTCCTGGGACTTCGCGGTCTCCATCGTGCCCGGCTGGCACGCCACGATCTTCGCGCCCTACTTCGTAGCCGGCGCGATCTTCTCGGGCTTCGCCATGGTGCTGACGGTGATGATTCCGGTGCGCCGGATCTTCGGCCTCGAGGCGTACATCACCGACTACCACTTCGAGAACATGGCCAGGTTCATCCTGTTGACCTCGGTCATCGTCGCCTATGCCTACGGCGTCGAGTACTTCATCGCCTGGTACAGCTCCGTCGAGCCCGAGCAGACCTCGTTCTTCATGCGCGCCTTCGGGCCGTACTGGATCTCCACCTGGATCATGATCCTGTGCAACGGGGTCTTCCCACAGCTCCTGTGGATCCCACGGCTGCGCACCAACGTGGCGTTCCTGTTCGTGCTCTCGGTGCTGATCAACATCGGCATGTGGTTCGAGCGCTACGTGATCATCGTGAGCTCGCTGTCGCGTGAGTACGAGACCGCGGTCTGGGGCCTCTACATCCCCAGCGCGCCCGAGCTCTCCATCCTGGCGGGCAGCTTCTGCTGGTTCGGGATGTTCTTCATCATCTTCATCAAGATCTTCCCCGTCATCGCGATCGCCGAGATGAAGGAGCTGGCGATCCACGACAAGGCCCACGGAGGAGCGCACTGATGCCGAAGCTGGTGGGCGTCTTCGAAACCCCGGGCCCGGTCAAGGGCGTGGCGGGCAAGCTGAGGGGGCGGGGCTTCCGCAACCTGGAGATCTACTCGCCCTCGTCGTTCCTGGAGCTGGACGACGCGCTGGAAAGCAAGCCCAGCGCGGTGCGCATCTTCACCCTGGTGGGAGGGCTGACCGGCCTGGTGGCCGGCTACTCCATGACGATCTGGATGTCGCTGGACTGGCCGATCATGATCGGCGGCAAGCCCTTCGCGTCGATCCCGCCCTACACGGTAATCGCGTTCGAGCTGACCATCCTGATCGGCGGTCTCCTGACCCTGCTGGGGCTGCTCGCGGTCGGGCGAATGCCGAGCGCAGGCCTGGACAGCGCCTACAGCGAACGCTTCTCCGCCGAGGACATCGGCCTGTCGGTGGAGTGCGAAGAGCGCGACGTGGCGGAGGTGGAGGCGCTGCTGCGCGACTCCGAGGCGAAGGAGGTGACCCTTGTCGAGGCGTAGCCCGCTCGCGGTCCTCGTCGTCTTCGCCGCTACCCTGGGCACCGGCTGCTGGGAGCAGCTGGACGACGGCAAGTGGTTCCCGCAGATGAAGCGGCAGCCCGCCGTGCAGGCCTACGAGGACATGCAGCTGCCCGGCCAGCCCCAGGGCTTCACGCCGCCCGACGGCTCGGTTTCCATCGACGGCGGCGAGGCCCCGGTGTCCAACGTGATCGACGCCGAGTCCAACGGCATCCCGAACCCGGTGCAGGCCGACCTGCGCTCCCTGGACAACGGGCGCACCCAGTACGAGACCTTCTGCGCCACCTGCCACGGGACCACCGGCATGGCCGACGGCCCGGTTTCCAAGGTCTTCCTCGGCGTCCTGCCCCTGGTGGGCGTGGTGAAGGCCCGCACCGATGGGCACATCTACACCACGATCCGCTACGGGCGCCGGCGCATGCCGGGCTACGGCCGCCTTCCGGCCCGGGACCGCTGGGACATCGTGAACTACGTGCGTTACCTCGACGAGAAGGGAGGCCGACCGTGAGCGCCGCCGCTCCCGCGGAGCAGCCGCAGCATCGCGGGCTCCCCCAACCCCTGGCCGCCATCTGCGCCGCCCTGGTGCTGGTGGGTGCGGCCGGGTTCCTGTACGGCCTGAGCTCGGATCCCGAGACCGCCTGGCGGGCCTTCCACGTCAACTTCATCTACTACGCGGCGCTGGCCCAGGGCGGCCTGCTGTTCTCGGCGATCCTGGTGGTGGTGGGCGCGCAGTGGCCCGGTCCGGTGCGGCGCATCGCCGAGGGTCTCGCCGCGTGGGCGCCCGTCACGCTGGTGCTGGCAATCGTGGGCATCCTGGGGCGCGAGTACATCTTTCCGTGGATCGAGAAGCCGGTGGAGCTCAAGGCGGCCTGGCTGAACCCCACCCGCTTCTACTTGGTCCAGATCGGAATCCTGGCGCTCCTGGCCGTGGTGACCGTGCGCTACCTGCGCCTCTCCGTGCGTCCGGGCCTGGGCGGATCGGCGGACGGCGCCCCGGCGGCCAAGGGGATGTTCGCGCGCTGGAGCGCCAACTGGCGCGGCGATGCGGAAGAGGCGGCGGCCTCGGACAAGCAGCTGCGCACCCTGGCCCCCATCGTCTGCCTGCTCTACGCGATCGGCTACACGCTGTTCGGCTTCGACCAGGTGATGTCGATCGATCCGTACTGGTTCTCCAACATGTTCGGCGGTTACTACGCCTGGGGCGGCCTCCTGTCCGCGGTGTGTGCGACGGCGCTGGTCGCGGTGCTGCATCGCAACGCGCCCGGGCTGGAGGGCGAGATCACCAAGGACCGCATGCACGACCTGGGCAAGCTGATCTTCGCCTTCTCGATCTTCTGGCTGTACCTCTTCTGGGCCCAGTACCTGGTGATCTGGTACGGGAACCTTCCGGAGGAGACGGAGTACTTCCAGGCGCGCCTGGGCTCTCAGTTCCTCCAGGACACCTGGAGCTTCGCCGCCTACCGGCTCAACGAGCCCTACGCCAAGCTCACCCTGCTGGTCTGGACCTGCAACTGGATCATCCCGTTCTGGGTGCTCCTGGGGCAGAGGCCCAAGAAGACGCCGGCGATCCTGGGCGGCGTCTCCGCGATCGTGCTGGTGGGCTTCTGGCTGGAGCGGAACGTGCTGGTATGGCCTTCGCTGGTCCCCGAGAACGGCTTCGCCTGGCTCGGTGCGGTGCAGCTCGCCATCGCGGCCGGCTTCCTGGGCGCCTTCGTCCTGGTCTACCTGGGCTACTCGCGCGTCTTCCCGACGCTGCTCGTTCCCCGGCGCAGCTAGACCCACTCGTCCCGGGAAAGCAGGCTAGCCTCGGGGTGTGAGCTCCGAATCCGCTCAAACTGACGACGGCTTCCCGCGCGTGTTCGCCCTGCGCCGCAGCGCCGGTGCGCTGGTGCTGCACGAAAGCGGTCTGCGCCACCCGCGCGCGCCTCGTCTGCTGGGGGAGACATTCACCCGCTACGAGGACGTGACCCACCACACGGTCAGCTCGCGGGGACTGCGTCTGGCCACACGCGGCTCCGTCTATGCGTTCTCGCGCTCCGCCTTCGTGGATCCGCGCGCTCCCGACGAGCTGGCTCGCGAGCTGGTGGACCGCATCGCCAGTCGCCCCGGCGGTCGCGAGCAGCTCGACCGCATGTGGGCGGTGGAGAAGCGCGCCGCGCGCCCGCGCCCGGTGCGCGCAGCGCCCGCCCTGGCCGCGTTGTGCCTGGCGGTCTTCGCGATCCAGCTCTGGGTAGGGGGCGAGCGGCTCTTCTTCGCCGGCCTGTTCAGCGACACGCTGGTTCGCGCCGGTGACTGGTGGCGCGTGGTCACCGCCAACCTGCTTCACGGCGGCCCGGTCCATCTGTTGCTGAACGGCCTGGGGCTGCTGGCCCTGGGCTCGCTGGTGGAGCGGGTGCTGGGCGCGGCGCGCACCGCCGTCGTGCTGGGGGCGGGAGCCCTGGCCGGCATGGGGGCCGGTCTGCTGGTGGGCTACGAGATGGCGGTGGGCGCCTCGGGGATCGTGTTCGCGCTGGTCGGCGCGCTGCTCTGGCTGGAGCTTCGCGAGCCGGCGCGTCTGCCGGCCCAGTGGCGCGTGCCGCGTGCCATTCTGATCGGGGCGCTCCTGTTCGACGGGCTGCTCGGCTGGGTGCTGCCGGCCATCGCCGGTGCCGCCCACCTGGCCGGCCTGGCGGCGGGCTTTGCGGCGTGTGCCTGCGTGGCTTCCGGGGCCCTCGACGGGCGTCGCGTGGGCTTTCCGGTGTTGGCGGTCGATGCACTGCTGCTCTTCGCCCTGGGAGCGGGACTGGCGGCTGCCGGCAACGTGGCCTTGCGTGACGGAAGCCCCCTGGCCGGCCACGCCCGGCTCCTGGCCGAGCGCGCCGACGTCCCGCCCCTGGCGCTGAACAACCTGGCCTGGCTGATCGCCACGGACCCCGACGCCAGCGCCGACGATCGCACGACGGCCGTGCGCCTGGCGGAGCGGGCCGTTGAGGGCACCGGGCGTACCGACCCCAACGTCCTCGATACCCTGGCCGAGGCGCAGTTCGCCGCGGGGAGCGCCGCCGCTGCCGTCGCAACCATCGATGAGGCGATCGCGCTGGTTCCCGGCGAGCGTTACTTCCGGGAGCAGCGCCGCCGCTTCACCGGCGAGCGCGGTCCCGAGGACCGTCCCGAGCCGCCGGGGAACTGGATCATGCCCGAGCGCCGCTCCCCGGCGCCCGACCCCGAACCGGAGCCCGCGTTCCCCGACGACGGAATCAGGGCGTGAGCTCGATCTCGTCGCCGTCCTGGGGCACGACCACCTTCCCCGAGTAGGCCTCGGCGGCGGGCTGGCTCGCCTGGAAGTTGAACAGCGGGGGCGGGCGCAGGCGCACCAGGGCCAGCGAGCGCACGCCGGCTCGGCGCGCGCGCCGGCCGGCATCGGCCAGCGGCGTTCGCCAGCGGGCTTCCCGGCGCAGGCGCTCCGGCTCGCTGGCGCCGGCCTCGATGGCCAGCTCGATGGACTCGGCGAAGTGGGCCTCCTGGATCAGCAGCCGGGCCCCGCGCGCGGCCTCCACCAGCGTCTCCTCATCCCAGACGGCTCCCACCGCGACCAGCGAAGCCTTGCCTCGTTCGAAGCGGTAGACGCACGACGGCGTGGGGCCGTCGCGCAGGGGCGTTGCGCGTACGCGGATCACGCCCTGCTCCAGATCGAGAGCAGCGGCGACCTCCGTCACCTCGACGCGGATGCCCTCGGCAGCCAGGCCCCATGCCTGGGCCTGGCCCTCGGCGCCCGCCCGCTGGGCCGCCAGGATCCCCTCCACCAGCGCCCGGGTTCCCATCGGTCCCACCACCTGCAGCGGCTGGGTTCGTGGGTCGAGCCAGCCGGCGTACAGCAGGTCGTCCAGGCCCACGGTGTTCTCCGGGAGCAGGCTCGACAGGTAGACCGCCCCCGGCTGGCCCGCCGGAATGCCCGAGGCCCGCAGCCCTTCTGCAACGCCGCGGCCCGCGTCCACCAGGGCCAGATCGGTGTCCGAGCCGACGGCGATCGCCGGGCCCCGGCGCATGGGATTCGGATGGCTGCCGCCGGTGCCCACGAAGACCACCGTCAGGCCCGGGAACTCGCGCGGTGCGAGCGCCCGCGTGGCCTCGGCCTGGTCCTTCATGCGGTTGCCGAGCCAGGTGGTGGCGATGGCGAAGAGGCCGATCGCCACGATCAGGAACAAGAGGAGGGGACGTCGGTTCACGGCTAGGAGCCTGATCCGGGATGGAGTGCGCGGGCCCGGGCGTCGAGACGCCGCGCTGGCAAGGCGCGCGACTGAGCCATGGCCGTAGTCACGACGCAAGGAGCGCAACGCAGCCAGCGCGGATGGATCGGCGTCCGGACGGTGTGCTCCATCCTGGGTCAGGCTCCTAGTCGAAGACGACGGTCTTGTTGCCGTAGACGAGGACGCGGTCGTCCAGGTGCCAGCGCACGGCGCGAGCCAGGACCGTCTTTTCCAGGTCGCGTCCCTTGCGCACCAGATCGGAGACCGAGTCGCGGTGGGAACAGCGGGTCACGTCTTGCTCGATGATGGGGCCCTCGTCCAGGTCACTGGTGGCGTAGTGGGCCGTGGCGCCGATCAGCTTCACGCCCCGGGCATACGCCTGGTGGTAGGGCTTGCCACCGATGAACGCCGGCAGGAACGAGTGATGGATGTTGATGATCTGCGCCGGCCAACCAGCGACGAACTCGCCGCTGAGGACCTGCATGTAGCGCGCGAGAACGACCAGGTCGATGCCCCGCTCCCGCAGCAGGTCGCGTTCGAGCTCTTCCTGCCGGGCCTTGCTCTCGCGGGTGATGGGGAAGACGTGGAACGCGATGTCGAACTGTTTCGCAACCGGCTCGAGCTCCGCATGGTTGCTCACGATCAGTGGGATCTCGCAGGCCAGCTCCCCGGCGCGGTGCCGCAGCAGCAGGTCGTACAGGCAGTGGTCGTATCGCGAGACGAACAGCGCCATGCGCTTGGCGCGGCCGGGCCAGGCGATGCGCCAGTCCATGGCGAAACGCTCGGCGACCTCGCGAATGGCGCCCTCCAGGGTGGCGCGGTCGGTCCTCAGCTCGCCCAGCTCGAAGCGGATGCGCTGGAAGAACTTGGCCGCCACGGGGTCCGTGTGCTGGTCCGAGTCCAGGATGTTGGCGCCGTGGCCGTAGAGGACCTGCGCCAGTCCGGCGACCAGTCCGGGGCGGTCGGGGCAGCACACCAGCAGGGTGGCCGTCTCGGCCGGAGAGGGCGGCATGGGCCGGAGTCTACCGGACCGGTACCCCATGGCTCGCGCGGGCGGCTTCGGATAACGTCTTCCGGCAAGGGGGCCTCACTCGCCCCCGAGTCGGTTGGGCCGCGGCCACAGGGGTCTCGGTTCCGGCAGGCAGCCCGGTGGGGGTGGGATCGGCGACCAGCCAATAACCGGGATCCGAAGTGGGGTCTGGGCCCCGCTGGAACAGGTCTACGCCGAGCGGGAGGTGATTCGGTGAATCATTCATGTACTACGGCGAGTGAGGTGACGGCGTTCTAACGCCTTTCCGAATCGCCTGAACGACTCGGTGCAGCAGGAACGCGAGTTCCCAGCGTCACCGTCCCCGGGAGCGCGGACGCCGTAGCCGCCCAGAGCCTTTCCGAGGCTGCTCCCGGGGGTTTTTGATTTTTAGCCGGCCGAGGCCCTTCGTTCGCCTTCGGCTCTCTGCGCGCCCTCGTCCAGCGCCGGTGCTCGCGCGTTCTCCGTCGGCTCGGGCTTGCGGGTCGCAAGCCTTGGTGCCTCCTCATCCTCGGTAGGACTGCGGGCCGCTGTTCTCCGTCGGCTCGGGCTTGCGGGTCTCAGGCTCGGCGGGGGATCCATCTTGTTGGGACTACGGACCGCTCTACGTCTTCGCCCGAACCTGGGTGTGGTCGGAGGGGTGGTCTTGCTGCGTGTCTTCGGAGGCGTTCTGCACGCGTTCGGGGGGTTCCTGTGGCCGTTTCCGTGGCTTTGGTGACGCTGCGCACAGCATGGGATCCTGGCCTACGGCACGTTGGTGTTGGTTCCGGGGGGAACCGTGTGGCGCGCGGAGCGGCTGCGGCAAGTGGCCCCGGAAGGTCTGGGGCACCGACTCCCCGTCCACCCGAACCGTAACCGCTCCGCGCGCACTTTCTTAGGCGGCCGAGCCCCTACGCTCGCTGGCCGCTCCGGCCTTCGGCCTCCGCTAGCTCGCTGCGCGCCCATCCTGAGCCGGCCGAGGCCCTACGCTCGCCTTCGGCTCTCTGCGCGCCCTCGTCCATTTCCGGTGCTCGTGCTTGCTCCGGCGGCTCGGGCTTGCGGGTCGCAGGCGTCCTCTACGCGCGATCTCGGTGGGACTACGAGCGGCTGTTGGGCCGTGGCATACTCGCGGCCGCCATGGCTGAGTTGACTGACGCGAACCGGGCTCCGCTGACGCCGTTGTCGCTGCTCGAGCGGACGGTGCGGGTGTTTCCCCAGAAGACGGCTGTGGTGTATGGGGACGTGCGGCGTTCCTATGCGGAGTTCGCGGAGGATGTCGGGCGGCTGGCCGGGGCGCTGCAGCGGGCCGGGGTCGGGCCCGGGGATCGGGTGGCCTTCCTGGCGCCGAACGTGCCGGCGCTGCTGGCCGCGCACTTCGCGGTGCTCCAGCTGCGCGCTGCGCTGGTGGCCATCAACACCCGCCTCAGCGCCGACGAGGTCGGCTACATCCTGGATCACTCGGCCGCCAAGGTCGTGTTCGCCGACCCGGAGCTGGCCGAACGGGTGTCCGACGCGCCGGGCGGGCTATCGGCGGCGCCGCAGCTCGTGAACCTGGAGGATCCGGTGGCCGGGGTGCGGGGAACGCCCCTGGACGGCCCGACCTTCGAAGAGTTTCTGGGCGGTGCGCCCACGCTCGCGGTTTCCAGCGACCTGGACGACGAGGATCGCGTTACCTCCATCAACTACACGTCCGGCACCACCGGGAGGCCCAAGGGCGTCCTGTACACTCACCGCGGTGCGTACCTCAACGCCCTGGGCGAGATCGTCGTGCACGGCTTGGAGCGCGACTCGGTCTTCCTCTGGACGCTGCCGCTCTTCCACTGCAACGGCTGGTGCTTTCCCTGGGCGGTGACCGGCGCCGGAGGCACCCACGTCATGCTGCGGGCGGTGGACCCGCCCGAAATCCTGCGGCTGATCGCGGCCGAGGCGGTGACCCACTTCAACGGCGCGCCCACCGTGCTGTTGATGCTGGCGGAGACGCCTGGGGCCGAGGGGGTCCGCTTCGATCCGGAGATCCGCGTGGCCACCGGCGGAGCGCCCCCGTCGCCCACGCTGCTGGCTCGCATGGCAGACATGGGTGTGCGCATCTGCCACCTCTACGGGCTCACCGAGACCTACGGCCCCCACGTCTACTGCCAGATGCAGCCCGAGTGGGAGGGACTCGCGCTGGAGGAGCAGGCGCACTTCCTGGCCCGCCAGGGCGTTCCCTACCACGTGGCAACCCACCTGCGTGTGCTGGACGAGCAGATGCGCGACGTTTCCGCCGACGGCGCCAGCATGGGCGAGGTGGTGATGCGCGGGAACAACGTGATGAAGGGCTACTACCAGGACCCGGAGGCCACGGCCGAGGCGTTCCGGGGTGGATGGTTCCACTCCGGGGACCTGGGCGTCGTCCACCCGGACGGCTACATCGAGCTTCGCGATCGCAAGAAGGACATCATCATCAGCGGCGGCGAGAACATCTCCACCATCGAGGTGGA
This sequence comes from uncultured delta proteobacterium, assembly GCA_947260035.1. Lineage (GTDB taxonomy): Bacteria > Myxococcota_A > UBA9160 > UBA9160 > JAFDET01 > JAFDET01. The sequence continues at coordinate 3,131 of CAMYOO010000030.1, read as the reverse complement.
GCACGTCGTGGTGCGGCACCCGGCGGTGCTGGAGTGCGCCGTCGTGGCCATCCCCCACGAGCGCTGGGGGGAGGTCCCCAAGGCCTTCGTCAGCCTGCGACCGGGCGCGTCTCTCGACGAGGACGAGCTGATCGCCTACTGCCGCGAGCACCTGGCCCACTTCAAGTGCCCGAAGGCGGTGGAGTTCGGCGAGCTGCCCAAGACGTCCACCGGCAAGATCCAGAAATTCCGGCTCCGCGACAAGGAGTGGGCCGGACGCGAGACCCGCATCCAGGGGAACTGATGACGCGTACCGATCTGCAACTCGACACGTTGACCCTGAGTGTGGTCATCCCCTGCTACAACGAAGTGACGACCCTCGAGGACGTGATCGCGGCGGTTCGTGCGGCTCCGGTCAAGACCGAGATCGTGCTGGTGGACGACGCGTCCAGCGACGGAACCCGCGAGCTGATCCGCGAGAAGCTGGCGGACCGGGTCGAGCGCGTGGTCTACCACGAGGTGAACCAGGGCAAGGGCGCGGCGCTTCGCTCGGGGTTCGCCGTGGTCTCGGGCGACGTGGTGGTGGTCCAGGATGCGGACCTGGAGTACGACCCGGCCGAGTTCCCCAGGCTGCTCCAGCCCTTCGTGCACAAGGACGCCGACGTGGTGTACGGCTCGCGCTTCATCGGCAGCGACTCCCACCGGGTCCTCTACTACTGGCATTCGTTGGGGAACTGGGGGCTGACGACCGTCTCCAACATGATGACCAACCTGAACCTCACCGACATGGAGGTCTGCTACAAGCTCTTCCGCCGCGAGGTCTTGGAGCAGATCACCGTCGAGGAGGACCGCTTCGGGATCGAGCCGGAGATCACGGCCAAGGTCTCCAAGCTCGGCTGCCGCATCTACGAGGTGGGCATCTCCTACTCGGGCCGCACCTATGCCGAGGGCAAGAAGATCGGCTGGCGCGACGGCTTCCGCGCCCTCTGGTGCATCTTCAAGTACAACCTCTTCCGCTAGCCCGAACTAAGAAAGGGGACGGTCCTTGGAACCTACGTATCCCTCGGATACTTAGCTTCTAAGGACCGTCCCCTTTCTTAGTTCGGGGGGAGGGCGTGCCAGACTTCGGCGGCGCTGGGGTCGGCGGGGGCGTTGCGGAAGAGCCGGGCGGGAAGGCGCTGGGAGGCCGCCGCCATTGCACGGCCGGTCTCGTCGTGGCGGCCCTGGGCGTAGAGAGCCCCGGCCAGCTGCAGGTATGAGCCTCCCTGGGACGCCCGCGCGGCGTCCCGGGACAGGTCGGGAAAGAGTGGGTGGCCGGCCGCGGCGTCGGCCAGGCGCACGTTCTCGGCGAAGCGGGCGAAGGCCTCGCCCACGAACGGGTCGCGGAGGCCCGCCGCGCCACCTCCGCCGTGGCCGCGCGCCGCCCGGTACTGGATGCGGGGCCGGTCGTCGGTGTTGGGCGGCTGCGCGCTCAGGGTGTCGCGCAGCGGGCCCAGCGCACCCACGTACAGGGTCCACGGCCCCAGGGGATCGGTCACCCAGCGGTCCGGCTCGCCGGAGCGCCCCAGCCGTGCGGCGGCTGACGAGATGTCTGCGGCCGTTGCGGGAGGTCCGGCAAAGCCGACCAGCGCGGCGATCGGGTAGCGCCCGTAGAAGTCGCCCCGAAAGAGCGCCGTCTCCGGGAACACATCGAGGAAGGTGCGCGCGACCATCTCGAACTCGACGCGATCGAGCTGGTAGAGGGGCAGCCACTGGCAGAAGAGCCCTCCGGGTTGCAGGCGCTCGCGCACCGCGGCGAAGTGCTCGCGGGTGTAGAGCGCGCCGGTTCCCGAACGCCAGGGCACGAACAGGTCCGCCACCACCACGTCGAAGCGCTCGCTCGTGGCGCGCAGGAAGTTGCGGGCGTCGTCCAGCACGACCACGCTGCGCGGGTCGTCGTGCACCCGGCGGTTGGCCGCGGCGAAGTGCGAGGCCGCGGCCCGCGAGACCGCCGGAACGATCTCCACCAGGTGCAGGCGTTCGAGCGGGTGGGCCGTGGCGGCGCCCGCCGTGATGGCGGTGGCCGTACCCACGAAGGCAGCGCTTGCGGGAGCCGGGTGGAGAAGCAGCGGCAGGTGGCCCTGGCGCTCCTCGTGAAGCTGCTCGGCGGTGCCGCCGAGCACGTAGTGGTTGTCGGTTCGGATCAGCAGCCCGTCGTGGCGCTGCACCACGGCCACCAGGCCCGCCGACGTGGTCTCCGAGGCCACCAGCCGTTCGCCCGGCTCGAGGCGAATGGGCGCTCGGTCCAGGGGGCGCCCAAGCGTCAGCACCGCCAGGGCGCCCACGGCCAGCAGGCCGGCCCGCAGCAGGGTGTCGCTGCGGCCCGGCGCCAGCAGTGCGCTCAGGGCCAGCAGGGCGGCCAGTGCCGCGAAGGCGCCGAAGAGGCCGAAGAGCGGCAGCAAGAGCCAGGGCGCAGCCAAGGCGCCGGCGATCGCGCCCAGCGTGTTGGCTGCGGCGAGGCGCCCCAGGACCCTCCCGGGGTGGCCGTCGCCCGAGGCCCGGCCCGCCAACGCGAATGTGGCCGGAAGAACCAGCGCACCCAGGAAGAGCGGCACGCCGGCGGTGGCGGCCACCAGGGCCAGGGCAAGCAGCAGGTAACCGGGCCACGGCAGCGTGGTGCCGACGTAGGAGAGACCGTCGCTGGCCGCGTAGAAGACCACCGGGAAGAGCAGCCAGGCCACGCCGCCCGCCGCCAGGGCAAAGCCGAGCACGCGCTCGGCGGGCACGCGCCCTCCGGCTTCCAGGCGCGACACCACGCCGGCGCCCGCCGCCAGAGCCGCCAGCAGCACCACCAGGACGCTGCCGAACGCGTACACCGACTGGTTCAAGATCTGGGCGAACGCGTGGACCAGCAGGACCTGCGCCGCCAGGGCCGTGAAGCCGGAGAGCGCGGAGAAGCTCCCGGCGACTCCCCAGCCGGCATCCGATGAGGGCGGAGCGCGTTCCCGGGGAGCAGACGCGGGGGCGTCCGCGCCCCGAGCCAGCATCAGCGCGGCGACGCCCACCCCCAGACTGGCGGCGACGCCGAGCGCGTAGCCGGCGCGGACGCCGAACAGATCCGGCAAAACGAAGGCGGCCAGGGCCGCCCCGATCGCCGCGCCCGCGGTGTTCCA
>CAMYOO010000029.1:20432-22712 GCA_947260035.1 uncultured delta proteobacterium | reverse complement strand
AGGAGAACCTGCCGAGCAGCCCGCTGCCCAGCGTCGACAGCAGATCGTTGCGATGCTGCTGCGCAAACCAGGAGGTCCGGTTGCGCCGGCGACGCCAGGCATCCCTGGCTACGATGAGCTGCTGCGGATATACGAGCAGCAGAAAGTACAGACGCTCGAAAAGCAGCGACCAGATAACCGACGCGATGAGCAGGATCATGACCAGAATGGGTCCGCCCAGATCGAGCAGGTCCGCAAACCAGGGCAACCAGGTGTCCAGGAAGCGACTCACCTTGCTGCGCCTGCGGTTTCGATGTCCGCCTCCGCCCGTTGGGCCACCATGGCGACGGCTTTCTGCTGGAGAATTTCCGTCAGGCTGCGTGCCCGCATGTGCACGAGGTTGTGCAGCAACAGCATTGGCACGGCGACGCACAGGCCCAGAACGGTGGTTACCAGTGCCTGAGAAATGCCACCGGCCATCAACCGTGGGTCGCCGGCACCGAACAGGGTGATGGCCTGAAAGGTGACGATCATCCCGGTGACGGTGCCAAGCAGCCCCATGAGGGGCGCCACCGCGGCAATGATCTTCAGAAGCGGAATGTAAGCGTTGATCCGCGGCGTCTCACGCATCACCGCCTCACCCATGCGAAGCTCCAGCGTGTCCACGTCCGTAATGCCATGGGTCCTGGCTGCCAGCAGAATTCGTCCGAGAGCGTTGTCGTCGCGAGGCTCATCCAGGTGGTTCAGCTGGCCGTTGATGGCCCGTCCCTGCCAAAGCAGCATGGCCATGCGCGCCAGCGCGAACAGAACGCCGAAGCCGCCGAGGGCAATGATCGTATAGCCGATCGCGCCCCCCTGACCGATGCGCTCGAACAGATCCGGCGCCTGGGTGAGGACATCCAGCAGCTGACCCCGTACCGGATCGATGGCGAGAGGCACCGTTTCCGCGTCGCCATTGGCCATGGCTCTGATACCCACCAGATATCGGCCCGCCGGTTGCCGGGCGTATTCCACCAGCCTTCCGGTTTCCGGAATGAATTTCAGGTATTTGCCGTCGGCTACCGCGTTGAACAAGCCCAGCCGGGTAACCCGTTGCTCCACCTCCGCACCCTCGCTGGTTACGACGAGGTGGTTTCCTGAGACGACCCGGCCGGATTCCGTCATTTCACGCTGCAGCTCGAACCACAATCGCTCGATCTCGGGGATTGCGGGCAGCCGATTGGCCTGGCCCATGCGCCCGGCAAAGTCCACCAGAAAATCCGTGCGGTCCGCGTGTTCCAGCTGGGTCAGCGAGCCGTGGAATTGAGCCTGGGCGTCGCCCGCCGCCTGCTGCAGAACGCCAAACAGCTCTTTGAGGGAACCCATTCGTTCCTGCAGCCGGGTTTCCAGATCGCTGAGCAGGAGATCGTTTTCCTCGAACAGCGTCTCCCGGTTGGCGCTCAGCGCCTCCAGCGCTTCGCGCCTGGCGGTAATTTCCGCAAGCATCGATTCGCGCTCGCTGCGCTGGGCGTTGAACCGGGCCAGGCGTTCGTCTCTCGTATGTCGATCCTCGGTGCGCCCTTCGCGCACCGCTTCCAGTAGCCCTTCGAGGGTCATCGAGGTTTCGGCGGCCTGCGCTGCCATCCCCCAGCCCAGGCCGAATGCCAGCAGAACCGACAGCAGCGTCATTGGTTGAATGTTGGCTTTCATTGTGAAGCCACCTTCGACGGGTTCACCGCAACATGAACCAGTTCCGGAGCGATCTCCTGCCGCGCGACCTTCAGGCTCTGGTTGATCAGCCGGACCCAGGGCGTACGTTCCAGCGGTTGCCAGCTGGCCGTATGATTGTCCCAGTAGCCGACCTGGTTCGAGCCGACGGTTTTGTACAGCAGGCCCAGGCGGCCGATGCGGAGAAACGCCGCGTCATAGCTGGCTCCTTCGAGGTCGAGCTTGGCCGTGTAACTCTCAATGGTACGGCCGTACTCGTTCTCTATCTGGAACGCCTCGAACACGCGGCGGCATTTTTCCGCCACAGTCACGTCGGACCGTCCCAGCAGAGACCGCAGCTTGTCGATGCGCTCGCTGCGCTCCGCCCGGAGAAACGGCACGTCCAGCGCGATGAACGCTTCGAGCGAGTTGATCATCTTCAGCATCAGCGGTAGTACCTGGCGCTCGAGAACCGCCACATCGGTGATCGAGCGCCTGAGGAGATCCACTTCCTCGACCTGCCCCTCGATCTGCTGGTTCAGCAGCTCAATATAGGTTTCCAGGCCCTGGACGAGCTTCAGCTGAGACTCGTAGGCGTCGCGCAGCTCGCGGTTC
>CAMYOO010000029.1:0-20354 GCA_947260035.1 uncultured delta proteobacterium | reverse complement strand
CTTCCACCGCCTGACCTTCGACGGTGCGCTCGATACCCTCTTTCTCGAGCTGATCCAGCGTTTCCTCTGGGTAGCAGTTGGCAGCTAAGACCGTAGCCAACAGCCCGGCGAACACGGTGAATACACGCATTGCCATTCTCTTTCCCCTCTGTTTCCCTCGTTAGATTGTCTGATAAGTGTCCCGCGAACGCTAGGGGATTGCCGTTCCCGAGTAAGGGCGATCACCTAAAGGGGTTGCCGTCGACCTGGGACGGTCCGGCATGGAGAAGGCGCCGCGTTGCGCAACCCCGATGCATGGCGTTAGATTCATGGCGTTAGAGTAAAGCGGGCCGCCCGTGCTGGGGGCTGTAGAGAAGAGGGGGACTCATGTCGAACGAAGAAGTTGCGCAGGAAGATCAACTGGACGCCATCGTCATCGGTGCGGGGTTCGGGGGCCTGTACATGCTCTACAAGCTGCGTGGGCTCGGCCTGAATGCGCGCATTCTCGAAGCCGGCGACGGCGTCGGCGGAACCTGGTACTGGAATCGCTATCCGGGGGCACGCTGCGATGTGCCGAGCCTGCAGTACTCCTACCAGTTCTCCAGGCAGCTGGAGCAGGAATGGGACTGGAAGGAGCGGTACGCACCCCAGGCCGAGATCATGGCCTACGAGTACCTGGGGCTCTGCCCCAAGGGCGACGGCGGCAAGCTGATCGACGAGGGGGCCACGCGGCTAGGCGGCCGGCTTCCGGTCAACACGTCCGGTGGCCTGCTGCGCAAGGGTCACCCGGTGGGCGCCACCGGAATCGCCCAGATCGTCGAGCTCGCCGAGCAGCTGCAGGGGCGCTCCGGGGAGCGGCAGGTAGAGGGCGCGCGGGTCGGCCTCGCCCAGAACGGCGGCGGCAACATCGGCCCCGACGTGGCCGCCATGGTGGTGACCGTCCTCAAGGTCTGACGGCCGCCGGCATCGGGAGGACGAGATGGCCCAGCGCGAACGCAACCCGATGGTCCTGGCGGACCTGATCCAGATCCGGGCGGAGGAGAAGCCGGACCTCGACGTGCTCACGTTCGAGCACCTGAGCCTCGACGGGGGCGCTACGCCCGACGAGGTCCGCAGCTACGCGGACCTCGCCACCAACGGCAACCGGCTCGCCGCGGCCCTGGTGGCTCGCGGCATGGAACGGGGCGAACGCTTCGCGCTGATGATGCGCAACCACCCGGAGTTCGTGGAGGCGATGATCGCGGCCTCCATCACGGGCTGCGTGTTCGTTCCCATCGATCCCCGCACCCGCGGCGAGAAGCTGGCCTTCATGCTGCGCAACGCCGGCTGCCGCGGCGTGGTCTGCGCCGACTACTGCCTGGCTGAAGCGCTCGCGGCGCGCGACGCAATCGCCGATGTGGGCTGGATCCTTGCACTCGAGACCGGGGAGGGCGCGGAGTCCCGCCCCCTCGCCGGCGCCCCGGGTGTCGACTCCCTGGCGGAAGTGCTGGCAAAGCCGGTTCCCACGCTGGACGTACGCCTCGAAGGCATCCTGGATCCCCTGCAGATCATCTACACCTCGGGCACTACCGGCGATCCGAAGGGCGTGGTTTTCCCCAACATGCGCTTTGGGGCCTTCGCATTGGTCGGGCATCTGGCCGGCTACCGTCCCGGCGAAGAGCGTCCCTATACGGGGCTCTCCCTCACGCACGGGAACGCGCAGGCCGTGACCCTGGCCCCGTCGCTCAACATGGGTCTACGCGGCGTCTTCAGCCGGCGCTTCACCAAGTCGAAGCTGTGGGACGCGTGCCGGGCCCACGGCTGCACCACCTTCTCCCTGCTGGGCGGCATGGCGACGGCGATCTACAGCGAACCGGAAAAGCCCGACGACGCCGACAACCCCGTCCGCTTCGTGATGAGCGCCGGAATGCCCCCGGCGATCTGGGAGTCCTTCGAGCGGCGCTTCGACGTCCAGCTCTTCGAGTGGTACGGCGCGGTCGAAGGGGGCCTGGCGGCCAAGCCCGTCGGCGAAGGGCCCGTCGGTTCGTTCGGGAAGCCCGTGGGCGGGCTCGAGATGAAGGTTCTGGACGACGACGACCGCGAGTGTCCCCACGGCGTCGTGGGAGAAATCTGTTCGCGCCCCGCCGACGGCAGTGCCGCCAGCGTGGAGTACCACGAGAACCCGGAGGCCTCGGCCAAGAAGACCCACGGCGGCTGGCTGCGCAGTGGAGACATGGGTCACACCGACGAGCAGGGCTGGTTCTTCTTCGACTACCGCAAGGGCGGCAGCATTCGCCACAACGGGGACTTCGTGAACGTGGGGTTCGTGGAGAAGGCGCTGGCCGAGCTTCCCAGCGTCTCCGACGTGTTCGTCTACGGGGTGACGGCGGCCTCGGGGGCTCCCGGCGAGAAAGACGTGGTCGCCGCCGTCGTGCCCAGCGACCTCGGCACATTCTCTCCGGCCGACGTATTCGCCGCATGCCGCGAAGCGCTGGAGGCGAACTTCGTGCCGTCCTACCTCCAGGTCGTGGAGGAGATCCCGAAGACCGCATCCGAGAAGCCCCAGGAACGCTTCCTGCTGGAGGCGTTCGATCCCGCCGGGTCACGCGTCTTCACCGAGCAGCGCTGAGCGTCAAGGCACTTTGCCATGTCCGAGCACGAGCGCGGCTGGTCGGATGCGGCCCCGAGGCCCATCCCGGCGGTCCGCTTCTGGCGGACGTTGCTGCGCACGGCTCACCTGATCGCCTTCGGTGCGCTCTACGGGGGGCACGTCTATGGAATTCCGACGGAGCGGCTGGAGCCGGCCCTGGCGGCGGCGGTCGGAACCGGAGCCGCGCTGATGATCCTGGAGGCGATGCGGGAGTCGGTCTGGCTGGTGCAGGTGCGCGGTGCGGCGACACTGACGAAGGTCGCCCTGGTCGTCGCGGCACAGCTGCTGCCTTCGCTGGCTGTGCCCTTGCTGACCCTGACCATCGCCATCGGCGCCGTCTCTTCCCATATGCCGGGCCGCTTCCGCTACTACTCGCTGGCGCACGGGCGCGTGGTCGGCCGGCGGGAGAAGGGCTGACGCCCGCTGGGAGATCAGTTGTCCTCGGTTCCGGCGATCTTTCGCAGGATCGCTTCATCGAGGATGCGCACCCGCCCCACGTCACCGCTCACGACGCCGCCGATCTCCAGGCGGCGGACCACGCGGATCGCCGTCTCGACGCTGGTGCCGGCGGCCTCGGCCAGGGCGCGCCGCGTCACCTGGGCCTCGCCTGCGGGGGCGGCTCGCAGCAGCGCCAACGCCACGCGTCGGGGCGCCGGGTCGTGGGCCAACGAGCGCAAGCGGTCGTGAGCGTCGTGCAGGCGACGCGACACGATCTGCAGGATCTCTACGGTGAGCCTCGGGTCCTCGTCCAGCATGCGCTGGAAAGCCTCGCGCTTGAGCCACCAGGCGCTGCCTGCGCTGACCGTCTCCGCGCTGGCCGGATAGGCGTCCTGCTCCAGCGCGGAAACCGCTCCGAAGATCTCGCCCGGGCCCAACACATCGAGCGTGGTGATCTGGCCGCTCGGTGAGCTCTTGTAGAGCCGCACTTCACCGCGCCGCACCACCCACAGCCGGTCTGCCGGGCTGCCCTCGAAGTACAGAACCTTCTGACGCTCGAAGGTCTTCTCGGTCAGAAGTGGCTTCACGCGTTCGAGCCGCTCCACAGGGAGCGCGCGGAAGAACTCAGCCTCTTCGATCGCGATGTCAGGCCCCGTGTGCACTGGCTCGCTTCCCACTATGATCGCGATCATACCCGAGCTTTCCGCTCGCCGGTTAAGGAGGAGAGGACGTGCCGCCCGAGAACGGGCCGAACCTGGGGGATTCCGTGGAGCGCGAGGTGTTCGCTCAGCACCGGCGACTCGATGCCCTGTTCGAGGAGGTTCTCGACTCCTTCCGCCCGGAGGGTTCGCCGGAAGCCACGCGTGAGGCCGTGAAGGAGTTGCGGCAGGCCCTGGAGGTCCACTTCGACCAGGAGGATCGGCTCTACTACCCGGCGATCTGGGCGCTGCGGCCGGACCTCAAGCCCCAGCTCAAGACCCTGGTCGACGCCCATGGGGAGTTCCTCGCCCAGCTGGACCGGCTCGAGACCCTGCAGGACCGGGGGGAGCGGGCCGAAGCGCGCTCGGTGTTCGACTACCTGTCTGCCGTCTTCAAGCGGCACGAAGACGCCGAAGAAGCCGTGCTGGCCACGCTGGACCGCGAGATCGACGCCGCCCGCTGAACCGGTACGTTACCCGCGGACCGGCGGCGAGGGGACCATGAGGACGGACTACAACTTCTACGCGATCTACTTCGAGGCTACGCGGGTCTGCAACCTGAACTGCCCCATGTGCATGACGGGAAGCAACGAGGTTTCGCGCGTGCGGGCGAGCCGCGCCCGGGAGCTGGATCTGGACGAGATCCGCGAGCGGGTCCTGCTGCCGGCGAAGAACCTGGGCGTGCAGGCCGTGGCCTGGAGCGGCGGGGAGTTCCTGCTGCGCAAGGACGCCCTCGACCTGCTGCGGCTCACGGTGGAGCTGGGTTACAAGGCCAGTCTCTGCACCAACTGCGAGTCCCTGGACCGCGATCAGCTCCTGGCCATCAAGGAGGCCACCGGCGGCCGCGCGACCATCTCCGTGGGCATCAACGCGATCGACGACGAGAACAACTGGAGCCGCGATGCGGAGGTGGCCCGGACGCTGGAAGTGCTGGACCTGTGCAAGGAGATCGGCCTGGACCGGCACGTCATCATCACCATCGGCAAGCACAATGCCGACTCGTTCCAGAAGACCGTCGACTTCCTGGTCAAGCGCCGCATCTCCTACAACCGCTCGCCGCTGGTCGCGCGGGGCTCCGGCCGCGAGCACTTCTCGGCGGGAGGCTTCGATCGCAACGACATGGAGGAGAAGTTCCATCCCTCCCTGCGCCGCCACATCAACGGCTACGTCAGCTACACGCCGTACTTCCTGTCGCCCGAGCTGCACGACGAGGTGTCCGGCGGCGCCAGGAACCGCACGGTTCCCCAGAATCCGCCCATCGGCTGCTGGTGCGGCAACTGGCTCGGGATCACCGCCGAGGGCAGTATCTCCGTCTGCCCCGTGCTGCTCGACGACCTGGACGGTGGGAACGTGCGCGACAAGCCTCTCGATGAGCTGGTGGCTTCGAGCAAGCTGTTCGAGGACATCACCGATCGCACCCGGCTGAAGGGCCGCTGCGGCCGCTGCCGCTACCAGGTCACCTGCGGCGGCTGCCGGGCCATGGCCTACTACCAGACCGGCGACTACATGGCGGAAGATCCGACCTGCTTCTTCGAGCCGGAGGATGAGACGACCGTCAGCGAGCACGAGGCGGAGACGAACCGCCGCTTCAAGAAGTACCTGATGATCGCCCGCTACTCCGGCCAGTACGTGCGTCCGCCCAAGGAAGAGACGGCCGAGTAGCCCGCCGGCCGCGAGGGTTCCTACTCGATCCGGACGCCCTGCCTCGCGAGGGCCTTCTGCACCTCCGGCAGGCTCACTCGCCTGCAGGGCACGTCTGCCCGGACGGACACCGAAGCGGCTACGCCCGCGCCTTGCCCCGTGACCGTGCAGCACATCATCTGGCGCGTTGCCGAAGAGGCGACCTTCTCGGCAGAGACGGAGCGGCCCGCGACCAGCAGGTTCTCCACCCGCTGCGGCAGGACGATGCGGTAGGGAACCTGGAAGTAGCGCCCCGTGGTCGGCATGATGACCTCGCCGTAAGCGTCCAGGAATTCCGGGAAGATTCCGATGCTGTCGGCGAAGCGGGCCTCGTTCTTCACGTCGTGCTCGGTGAGAACGTATTCGCCGACGATTCTCCGCGACTCCCGGGCTCCCAGCGACGAGTTGAAGGAGCGGAGCCGCGCCTTCTGGAAGCCGGGCGTGTACTTCTTCAGCGCCTCCAGCGCCCAGAGCGCTTTCTGGCGGCCCTCCATCTCCGCCTTCGTGAGGTCCCAGACGTCGGTCGTATCCACGCCCAGGGAGTGTGCGACGTTGATGTTGGTGGCTTCTCCAGCGTCCGTGAGTCCGCCCCAGTAGCCGCCGAGCGTTGCGTCGGCGGGGATTTCGCCGGCGTCCTTGGCCCGCTTGAACGGCTCGGCGATCCAGGTGGAGAACAGATCGTCCTCCTTGCCGGAGGTCTTGCGCGCCCAGTCGGACAGCCGCGACGGATTGGCATGTACGTATGCGAGGAACTCCTCCACATCCACACCGCTGCAGCCGAAGGTCGTCGAAGCGGGCATGCGCTTCTCCTTCGGCAGCATGGAGTACGGTGCGCCGGCCTGAAAGGCCAGGTCCGCATCACCCGTGGCATCGATCACGCAGCGGGCCAGGATGGCCTGCCTGCCGGACTTGCTCTCGGTGATGACACCCTGCACGGCGTCTTCGTCCATGATCGCGTCGACGCTGAAGCAGTGCAGAACGGGGACGATGCCGGCCTCCTGCACCAGCCGGTCGGCCACCACCTTGAACATGTCCGCGTCCAAGAGCTGCCCCTGTCCGTCGGGATCGTCGAGGGCCGCTCCCATCTCCAGCGCCCGTCGTTCGAACTCTACGCCGATCCCTCCGGCATCCACGGTCCTCTCACTCCGGTACCACGCGATGGTGCCCACCATGGCCTGGGTGATGTTCCCACCGAAGCACCCATGGCGCTCCACCAGCATGGTGTCGACGCCCTCGCGCGCCGCTGCCAACGCAGCCGAAAGCCCGGCCGGACCGCTGCCCACGACCAGCACCTCCGTCTCCGCCATGACGGGAACCGCTCGCGACGGCTCTGTGACTTCTTTCACCTGGGGGCCTCTTTCCGGACACGGTATCCGCGGAGCGCAGGCCGTTCCAATCTTCGGCGACGAGCTGCTGCGCGGCCCTGGGGTCACCCGTTTGCCGTCGGCCCATCCATCCCCACCGGGCGCACGTCCTCGTGGCGCCAGCGGGGCAGCCCGGCGGGCTGGTAGGTGAGCACGAGCACGCGCCGCGCGCTGTCGCTGCGATTGCTCTGGGAGCCGTGTACCAGGTCGCCGTGGAACCACACCACCGAGCCGGCCGGCGCCTCCAGCGGAAGCGGGGCCTGCGCGTCCGGCACGCGCTCCAGGTCGGTGTAGAGCCGGCCGACCACGCCGCGATCCTGGAAGGTGGGAAGGAATCCGTGGCGGTGGCTTCCCGGGATCACCCACAGGCGAGGGTCGTCGGTCAGCGCGTCGAGCCGCGGATCCAGGTGGTGGTAGGGCTCCATGGAGCGGACCTGGGCCGAGCCGTCGCGCCACTCCCACTTGACCAGGGATCCGGCCACCTTCTGGTAGCGCTTGTCGTCCACCCACTCGATGGGGCCCGCGTCGCCGCCCTCCACGTCGCCGCTGATTCGCCGGTGCACGCCTTCCACCGCCTCGTGCAGCGGCTCCAGGTTCGCGTCGCCCAGGACCCGCTCGCGCAGGAAGTAGCCCTGCTCGCGGTAGCGGCGCAGCTCGACATGGGTGGCGTGGTGGCTCAACGGTGTTCCCTCCTGCTGGCTTCCCGGGTTGGCCCGGCGAGCAAGGAGGATGGGAGGCGAGAGAATCGGCCGGTATGACGCCGGTCAGCGCCCCCAGCGGAGCTCTTGGTCCCCGCGGGGTTATTATTGCCTTCATATGACCGCGGTCATAGGGCCGCCGGCTCGGAGGGCTAGCTTGCCGCCCGAGCCGGAGTTGCCGGCGTCTGCGTCGAGGGGGGATCGATGGCAAACCGGCCTGCTGGGCTTCGTGCAGCCGAGGCTCGAAACTGGGGGAGTGCCGGCGAGCCCGGGTCGCCCAGCAGCGGCGCTGGCGGCCTCCACGTGGTCACGCCCCGGGTCGGGCTGGTCACGGGGGACGGGGATCCCAAATGGGAGATTGCCGGCCTGTCGCTGAGCGAGCGGACCCGCCGGGCCCTGGCCAAGGTGGGCCTGGCATCCGGTCACGCAAACGGCTCGCGCCTGCTGGTGGCCGGCGACGCGCTGCTCGAGCCGGCGGCGATCGAGGCGCTGATGGCCCGAGCCCACGAGCACGACGCGGCCGTGGCCCCCGCCGACTGGGACGACGGGCCCGCGGCGCTCTGGGTGCCCTCCGATACGCCGGTGCCGAGCGATGCCGGCGGGCTGAAGCCCCTGGCCGAGCGCTTCCGGTCCTCCCAGCGCCTGCGCCTGGTGGACCTCGGCGAGGCCCGCTGCGAGCGGATTCGCAGCGTCGAGGACGCCGAGAGGGTGCACGCGGAGATGCTGGCCTCGCTGCCGCAACCGACCGACGGGTTCTTCGCCCGCTACTTCGACCGTCATCTCTCGATCCGCCTGTCGGTGGAGCTGGTGCGGCGCGGGGTCGCTCCCAACGTGATTACCGGCGTGGCGACGGCCGTGGGCCTGGTGGGCGCGGCCATGCTCGCTTCCAGCCTGCACGGTGTGCAGGTGCTGGGCGCGCTGCTCTTCGTGCTGTCGACGATCCTGGACGGCTGCGACGGCGAGGTGGCGCGCCTCTCCCTGCGCATGACCGAGTTTGGTCGCAAGCTCGACCTGATCGGCGACAACGTGGTCCACGTGGCGGTCTTCGCCGCCATCGGCCACCTGGCTCTGGGCTCCAACCCGGGCCCGCCGATGCTGGCCGCCGTCGGCGCGACCCTGTTCGGCATCGTGGCCGCCATCGGGGTGGGCTTCTGGTACCTGGGATGGCTTGGCCGCTCGGGTCGCCCGGCGGCGATCCTGCACCGCTGGGAGGCGCTGCTGAGCCGGGACTGGGCGTACCTGGTGCTGCTGCTGGCTCTGCTGGGCCAGCTGCCCCTGCTGATCTGGGGGGCCGCCGTGGGGAGCAATGCGGTGGCCGCCGCGCTGCTGGTGCTGCGGGTGAAGCAGTGGCCGCCGCTCCCTTCGCTCGAACATTACTCTGGTTGACCTGATCTGCCTCCAACCGTAATATTTCGAGGTGCGGAGCCCCAGGCCATGAGCCACCGCGACCCCGATCCGTTTCCCCGCGTTGCCGGGTCCGGCCGGCCCGCCACGCCCCAGCCCGGCGCCTTGGGGGCCCGGCGGCTGACCCTGGAGCCGCCGCCGCCGTACCCGGCCGCCATGGTGAACGTCACCAACCGCTGCAACCTGCGCTGCCAGCACTGCTTCGTGTTCCGGGACGGCAACCCCAACGAGCTCGAGGGCGAGATGAAGCCCGAGCGCGTGCTCTCCGAGCTGGAGCGCCTGCGCGACCGCCATGGCATCCGCCGCATGCTGTGGATGGGCGGCGAGCCCATGCTGCGCTGGCGCATGCTGGAGAAGGGCCTGGCGCTCTTCGAGCGCAACACGATCACCACCAACGGAACCATCCCGCTCAAGGACTTTGGCCCCGACCTGATCTACGTGATCTCCCTGGACGGCCCGCGCGACGTGAACGACCCGGTGCGCGGGGAGGGCGTCTTCGACCGCGTCATGAAGACGGTGGCCGCCATTCCCGACGGGTTCCAGCCCACGGTGATGGTGCAGTGCGTGCTGCACCGCGAGAACCAGGACCGTCTCGATGAGCTGGTGCAGGAGCTGCTGCCCACGCGTGTGCAGGGGCTGACCTTCAGCTTCTATGTGCCGCAGGCCGGCGAGGTGTCGCCGCGCGCCTGGGAGAGCGTCGCGGAGCGTGAAGCCGCGGTCGACATCGTCTTTGCGCTGAAACGCCGCTACCCGGACTTCATCTGGAACTCGACGCGCAGCCTGGAGCTGATGCGGCCGGCTACGGCCCGGCTGGTCACGGACAACTGTCCCATGCAGCAGGTCACGCTTCCCCTCTACATCGAGGGGGACGACTTCACCACGCCCTTCTGCTGCTACGGCAACGACGTGGACTGCAATCGCTGCGGCGCCTGGGGCGTCTTCTCCATGGCCGCCAAGATGCCCGGCCCCTGGGACTCCGTATCTGCCTGAGCCGAGCCCGGCGCGGACCTGACGCCGGTCATACCTCCGCCGCCCCCGCCTCTGCGAGCCTGGGAAGACGACGGGGGACGCCATGAGTCGAACGCAGCCCGGCGCCGCCAGCCGGCGGACCTTCTTGAAAGTGGTGGGCGGTGCGGTGGGAGCCGCCGCGCTTCCGTTCAGCCGCGCGGCGAGCGGCCAGGTTGGGGATCCCAACGCCTACGACGTGGTCGTCATCGGCGGCGGCTTCGCGGGTGTCAGCGCTGCACGCGAGCTTCGCCACGCGGGGCTGCGCACCCTGTTGCTGGAGGCTCGCAGTCGCCTCGGCGGCCGCACCTTCACGGCCAGGATCGGGGACGAGCAGTTCGACCTGGGCGGAACCTGGGTTCACTCCACCCAGCCCCACGTCTTCGCCGAGGTCAACCGCTACGGGCTGGAGCTGGTGGAGACGCCCGGCGCCATCCCCGAGCGCCTGCTCTGGTGGGACGGAGAGCGAGCGCGGGAGGCCGGCGTGCGCGAGTGGGCGCCCCTGCTCAAGGAGGCCTTCTGCGCGCCCGAGGGCGCAGTGCCCGAAGCGCCCATGTCGGTGCTGAAGGGCTACGCCTTGCTCTCGCGGCAGATGTCCGAGTTCCACGCCGGGGCGGCCGCCGCGTTCCCGCGGCCCTTCGACCCTTTCTTCAGCGACGCCTGGCAGGAGGCCGACGCGCTCTCGGTTCGCGATCGGCTGGATCAGCTGGGCCTCTCGGACTCGCGCCGCGCCCTGCTGGAAGGCGTGCTGGGCGCCAGCGCGCACGGGGCCTTCGACCAGGCCAGCCTGTTGGAGATGCTGCGCTGGTGGTCGCTCTCGGGGTACGACTTGCAGCGCTACTCCGACAGCGTGGCGCGCTTCCGGCTGCGTGACGGGACCGCCAGCCTGATCGAAGCCATGGTCGAGGATGGACGCCCGGATGTGCGTCTCGGTACGCCGGTCGCCCAGGTCGTTCAGGACGGATCCCAGGTCGAGGTCACCACCCAGCGCGGGGAGCGAATCACCGCGCGGGCCGTCGTCGCTGCGCTGCCCATGAACGTGCTCGGGAAGATCCGTTTCACGCCCCAGCTTCACCCGGACAAGTTGGCGGCCTCCCGGGAGCGGCACGCCGGGGCCGGCATCAAGCTCTACGCGCGCGTGCGCGGCGAGCTTCCGCCTCTGGCGATCTTCGCACCCGAGTCCGAGCCGCTCTCGTCGGTCTTCACCATGAGCGGAAGCAGCCACGGAACCGAGCTGGTGGCGTTCGGAACCGACCCGAGTCGGATCGATCCACACAGCGCGCCCGCGGTCCAATCCTTCTTGCGTCGCTTCCTGGCGGACGTGGAGGTCAGCGACACGGTCGCCTACGACTGGCACCTGGATCCCTGGTCCCTGGGCACCTGGTGCGTCCTGCGCAAGGGACAGATGGGCAAGTACCTGGCGGCGCTGCGCGCGTCCCACGGCCGGGTGCACTTCGCCGGGGCCGACTGGGCCCTGGGCTGGCGGGGCTTCATCGACGGCGCCATCGAGAGCGGCACCCGGGTGGCCCAGCAGGTGGTCGCACAGCTCGGAGACCGCGTCGGGCCGGTCGCTGCGGCCTCCCCGGCGAGCGCAGGCGACGACGAAGCCGCCTTGCGGCAGTGCGCGGTGTGCCACCCCACCGACGCCTCCGGCCGGCCCGGCGTGGGGCCGAACCTGCGCGGCGTGCACGGCCGCCCTGTGGCCGGCGATCCGGGCTACGCCTATTCCGAGGCGCTGCGTGGCCGCGGCACCACCTGGAACGACGCCGAGCTCGACGCCTTCCTCGCCGATCCGGCGGGCTACGCCCCGGGCACGTCGATGCCGTTCGCCGGGATCAAGGATCCGGACGAGCGAGCCGCGGTGATCCGCATCCTGCGCGACCTGAAGTGAAGCTCGGCCGCGGCGCGTAGGCGGGCGTCCGCGTTGCGTTGAGTCCCGCCCGGGGTTCCGGCACACTCCGGGAATGCCCGACGGCGTCCACGAGTTCCTGACGGAGTGGCACCGCGTCGTCGCTGAGCGGGATCTCGCCGCGCTCCCGGCGCTGCTGGCGGAGGACATCTCCATGGGAGCCCCTCCCTACTGGGCGAAGCTGCAGGGGCGCGATCTGGTTCACCACCTGCTCGGCCTCGTGATCCACGCCATCGAGGACTTCACCTACCACCGCGAGTGGCAGGATGGAAACGAGCTGGCCCTCGAGTTCACGGGTCACGTCGGTGACCTCGATCTCCAGGGGATCGACCTGATCACCCTCGACGAGCATTCTGCGATCCGGAACCTGGACGTCCTGATGCGTCCCGTGAACGGCGTCATCCGGCTGCGGGAAACCATCGCTCCCCAGATGGCCGAGTACCTGAGCCGAGGCGGCGGCTCCGCCGCATGAACACGGCGGCCGACGCCGCTGCGCCCCGCGCGCCGGCCCGGCATTGGGACCTGTGGCTTGCTCGGGGGCTCACGCTGGGCCCCGTCGTGCTGGCCTTCCCCGTCGCGACGGCGGCCGTCTTCGCCTTCGGCGCGGATCGCAACCGCAGCGCGGACCTGCTGGCGGTGGTGTACTCGGCGGGCCTCTTCTCGGCCTTCACGACCTCGCTCTGGCCGCTGCCCAGCCTGCGCTCCTGGAGCCGCTTTCAGCGCATCCAGTCCATGTGCCTGCTCTTCATGGTGGTGTCGTACGCAACGCACCTGAGCTGGGAGCTCGGCTGGCTGCTGCTTCACGACACGATCCAGGCCTCCCGGGATGCGGCCTGGGCCTACCCCTGGTGGGCCTACATCGACGGCGGGGACCTGCGCTACGCGGAAGCCTCCTCTCAGCTGTTGATGATGGAGGTGCTGTCGGTTCTCAACGGCGCGGTCGGAATGCTGGGCCTGTACCTCTGGCACCGTTCTCGCCACAGCGATCCTCGGGGCGTGCTGCTCTGCATGGCCACGGCGGTGGTCCACCTGTACTCCGCGTCGCTCTACTTCGGCGGCGAGATCCTCGACGGACTGCCCAACGTCGATACCGCCAGCTTCCTGGACACGTGGATCAAGTTCGGCCTGGCCAACGCCCCCTGGCTGGTCTTTCCCTGGTTCGTCCTCTACTGGGGCGGTCGCACGCTGAGAGACCTGCCGCGAGATGGTGCGGCCGCGCCTGGAAGCGCCTGACCCTGAGCTCGGGCTTCACGGGGTCCGCTCGTCCTGCTTGCATCTGGACCGGCCTGGAGCGCGAGCCTCCATGGAAATCCGCCTGGCGGCGCAGCGCACCTGCGATGAACCCAGGCTAGGCCGGGTCGAAGACGTTGTCGCCGTCGCGCTGCGAGAGCGTTCCCTCGCGGCCGATCTGCTCGTCGGCCACGAAGCCCTCCAGCAGGCTCCGGTCGCCGGGGGTGTTGGCGACGAAGCGCCGTCCGTCGGTCTGGCGGCCCAGGACGATTCCGCGCTCGGGCGCGCCCTCGCGGTCGTAGAGAACGGTGTAGGTCTCGATCACGCCGCGACCCGAGGGCTGCTCGACGGCGGGGCAGGGCGTCTTCTCCATGCCGTCCGAGGGCAGCGGATCGGGAAGCGAGGCCTGCGGCGCATCTCCCGGCCTGGGCGCGCTGGACCAGACGCCGGCGGCGTGCTTGGTCAGGTACCAGCCGTTTCCCGTCACCAGTCCCTTCGACCCGGGGTCGTCCCGGAGCCGCTGCAGCATGACGGCCAGGGAGTGGAGCGTGTAGGCGCTGGCGGGGCCGCCCGCGTAGGGCAGGCCGCCGGTCACGGTAAAGCCGCGGGAATCGTTCATGTCGAGACCCAGCATCTCGCAGGCCATCTCCACCGCGACGGGGAAGCAGCTGTAGAAGTCGAAGTGGCCGATCTCGTCGATCCCAATGCCGGCGTTGGCAAGGGCGCCTGCGGTGGAGTCGAGCATCGCCGGGCAGGCTGCGAAGTCGGGACGCTCGCTGGGCCACCAAGCTTGTTCGACGGCCTCCGCGCCGCCCCACCAGTAGATCCAGCGCTCCTCCGGAATTCCCAGTGCGCGCGCTGCCGCCACCGAGGTCATCACCAGGGCGGCGGCCTGGTCCGTGGCGAGGACCGCGTTCAGGTACTTGGGATAGGGAAAGGCGATCATCCGGTTCTGGGGTGTGACCGTCGTCAGCTCGTCGGGGCTCCGATAGGTCGGGAACCAGGCATAGGGATTCTCGGAGGCCACCTTGCTGAAAGGGCTGAAGAGCTCGCCGAGCTGCTTGCGATGAGTCTCGAGGTCGAGCGCCCGCCGCGCCCGCAGCGCGTTCTCGAAGATCGGATAGATATGGGGCGGGGTGTCGAGGCCGTATCGGGCCTCGTAATCGGAGTTGCCCATCTTCAGCTCGCCGACCAGCTCGGGCTCTCCTTCCCCGCCGCCGGTCCAGTCGAGCTCGATTCCCGCTTGCCGCGCCCGTGCCACGGTCTTCAGGTTGTTGCAGCCGGCGATCAGCGCCGTGCTCGTCTCGCCGCGGGTGATCCGCTCCGCCAGGAAGTTGGCCAGGGTGACGCCGATCTGGCCGCCGACCTCGGTCACGTACTCGTGAGCGGGTCGGGCACCGATTCGCTCGGCGAGCAGGCGCACCGGGTTGTTGGCGCGGTTCGGATAGGACGTGACCAGCCCGATGCTGTCCAGCTCGCGCAGCAGGCGATCGCCCGCCCCCGCGTCAGCGGCGGCGCTTCGCGCCACCCTCTCCAGCATCTCCTGCGGCTTCAACGCTTCGCGCGGGTCCGCGTCTCGCTGGACGAGCTGGCCTCCACCCACCAGGATCGGCGTTCGGTCGTCGCGCAACGGCATTCTCCTCATCGCTTCCGAGCCCGGGGGCTTCGCGCGGTCTGTTCCTAACAACTCCCGCAGGTGGCTGCGAGGTGGCGGCGCCGACGGTGTCGGGCAGCCGACCCTGCCTCGCCCCACCGGGACGCGGGTGGGGCGGCTCTCGGATGTCGAAGGCGCGCACGCGGTGGCCTGCCTCTTGGAGCGCCGCGACCCGATGGCTGCCCAGGTATCCGCTTGCGCCCGTGACCAGGCAGTGGCCGAGGCCGGCCGTGGGCGGGCTCGCCATGGATCTCCTTGGGCGCTCAGCATAGCCGAGGCAGGCCTCGGGATGATCCTTGCGCCCGGCTGCGAGCTGGGAGGCTGCGCCGAGACCGCGCAGCGGCGGGGCTCGAGCCGCGGTTGCGCCCGCGTGGCTCGACCGTGCGCGCCCGAGGTCCGAAACCTTGCCGAGTTTGCTGATTCTGCCGCCAGAACGCTCGAGAGGCGCCCGATCCAGGGATCTCAGGGCCGTAGCCGGACCCGGCGGAAGGTCCGGATCCCGACCAGGCCTCGGCTTAGCGCGGCGGAACGTCGGCGCGCGGTAACGGCTACCCTGGGCGTTCCACGCGGCCGGCCCGCCGGGCCGGCCGCATACTCGTGAGCACCCGCCCATGCCCGCCGCGCTCGATCCATCCCGCGTCGGTTCGAAGAGCCCGCAGCAGACGCCTGCGGACCGCTTCCTGCCGACCTCGCGGAAGCAGATGGACGCGCTCGGCTGGTCGCAGCCGGACGTGGTGTTCGTGTCGGGCGATGCCTACGTCGACCACCCCTCGTTCGCCGCCGCGATCCTCGGGCGTTGGCTCGAGCGCCACGGCTTCAAGGTGGCGGTTCTGTCGCAGCCGGACTGGCGAAGCGCAGATCCGTGGCGTGAGCTCGGCGCGCCGCGCCTGTTCTACGCGGTCTCCGCCGGCGCGATGGACTCGATGATCAATCACTACACCGCAAACCGGAAGCGGAGAAACGCCGACGCCTACTCCCCCGGCGGTGAGATCAATCGACGCCCGGATCGGGCCAATGCGGTGTACGCCCAGCGCTGCCGCGAGGCCTTCAAGCAGGTCCCGATCGTCGCCGGCGGGGTGGAGGCATCTCTTCGCCGCGTCGCGCACTACGACTACTGGTCCGAACGGGTGATGCCGAGCAGCCTGGTGAGCTCCAAGGCCGACCTGGTTGCCTTCGGCACCGGAGAGCGAACGATTCTCGAGATTGCGCAGGGCCTGGATCGCGGTCAGAGCATCCGCGAGCTGCGTCGCCTGCGGGGCGTCGCGTACCTGCTGGGCAAAAACGAGAGTCTGCCGGAGGATCACCTCTTCGACGCGAACAGCGGCGGCGACACGGTGGAGCTGCCGAGCCTGGAAGATGTCGTGCGCGATCCGGTCGCGTTCGCGCGAGCGACCCGTCTGCTGCACCGCGAGACCAACCCGCTCAATGCCCGGCGGCTGGTGCAGCGCCATGGAGATCGTCGCGTCGTGATCAACCCGCCTCCGCACGGTCTCTCGGAGGCCGAAATGGATGCGGTGCACGGGCTGCGCTACACGCGCGAGTCACACCCGTCCTACCGGGGCGCCGGCGAGATCCCTGCTTGGCGCACCATTGCCGATTCGGTGCAGATCATGCGCGGCTGCTTCGGTGGCTGCACCTTCTGCTCGATCACGCTTCACCAGGGCCGCGCGATCCAGAGCCGGAGCCAGGCGTCGATCCTCGAAGAGCTTCGCGGCCTGGCGGGGAAGCCGGGCTTCAAGGGGCATGTGAGCGACCTCGGTGGACCGACCGCGAACATGTACCGCATGCGCTGCTCGAAGCCCGAGGTCGAAGCTAGCTGCAGGCGCCTCTCGTGCGTGAGCCCCAAGGTCTGCAAGCTGCTCGACACGAGCCACGCGCCGCTGGTGGAGCTGATGCGAAAGAGCCGGAAGATCCCGGGGGTGAAGAAGGTCCACATTGCTTCGGGCATCCGCATGGACCTGGCGCGCAACGAGCCGCAGTACCTCGCCGAGCTGGTGAACCATCACGTGGGGGGGCATCTGAAGGTGGCGCCCGAGCACGTGAGCGATCGCGTGCTCGCCTACATGAAGAAGCCGCCCCAGGCGACCTTCGAGGAGTTCAGCGAGAAGTTTCGCGCGGCATCGAAGCGGGCCGGCAAGGATCAGTTCCTGGTGCCGTACTTCATCGCCAGCCACCCGGGCAGCGGGCTGGAGGAGATGATCGAGCTGGCCCAGTTCCTGAAGAAAAGCGGTCACCGCCCGCGGCAGGTGCAGGATTTCATCCCTGCGCCGATGGACATCGCCACCTGCATGTTCCACACCGGCATCGATCCCGAGACCATGAAGCCGGTGAAGGTGGCGACCCGACCGAGCGACCGGGCGCTGCAGCGCGCGCTGCTCCAGTTCTTCCTGCCCGAGAACTACTTCGACGTGAAGAAGGCGCTGACGCTCGCCGGGCGCGAAGATCTGATCGGCGACGGCCCGGAGTGCCTGATCGCGGCGCAGCCGTCGCGCGCCGTAGGGAATGCCCGCGCAGCCGCCAAGGCCCGGCGCGAGGGCGCGAGTGAGCAGACCTCGAAGGCAGGTGGCGGCAGGCCCACCGGCTATCGCTGGGCGGCGCGAAAAGGCCGGCGGAGCTGATCGAAGGCGCGGCGTGTTCGCGCTTTGAGAGGTAGTCTCGCGCACGCTCGCAGATCGTCGCGGGCAAGAAAGGTGAGAGGAACCCGTCATGGCAGTTCGAAAGAAGAAGAGCGCCCGAAAGAAGAAGCCGGTTGGTGCGAAGAAGACGGCCAGGAAGACGCCCGCCCGGAAGAAGAAGGCCGTCGGTCGAAAGAAGAAGGCGGTGAAGAAGGCACCCGCTCGGAAGAAGAAGGCTGCCGCTCGGAAGAAGAAGGTTGCGAAGCGGGCGCCTGTCCGGAAGAAGAAGCCCGCCGTCCGGAAGAAGAAGTCCGTGACTCGAAAGAAGGCTGCCCGGAAGGCGACTACCCGGAAGAAGACGACTCGCGCGAAGAAGTCGGCTGCTCGTCGGCCGGCGAAGGGCCGAACCCGGTCGACTTCGAAGCGCGGCGGCAAGCCGTCCGCCCTGGGCCTCGTCTACAGTGACATCCGCAGCATGCTGCAATCCTCGATCTTGAAACGTCTGCGCTGAGGCTTGGGAGTGCAGTCGGCCCCTCGGTCGAGAGCGGACCGGGGGGCGGTACGCGAGGGGGCACGATGGGCAGCGACGCAAACGCCATGCTCGACGAGATCTCCCGGCTCACCCTCGCGCACTACGAACAGGGCGCAGAGCAGTTCTGGCTGGGGACCCGCGACTACGATGTCTCGCAGAACATCGATGCGCTGCTCGGCGAGATCGAGAGCGAGCCGCCGTTTCGCATCCTCGACTTCGGCTGCGGCCCGGGGCGCGACCTGCGCGCCTTTTCCTCGCGGGGCCACGCGCCGACCGGCTTGGACGGTGCGGCGTCTTTCGTTCGCATGGCACGGGAGTACGCCGGCGTCGAGGTGTGGGAGCAGGGCTTCCTGGCCCTGGATCTCCCGGACGCGGAGTTCGACGGCGTGTTCGCCAATGCCTCCCTCTTTCACGTTCCCGGGCAGGAGCTGCCGCGCGTGCTGCGGGAGCTGCATGCATGCCTGCGCCCGCGTGGCGTGCTGTTCGCGTCGAACCCGCGGGGCTCGAACGAAGAGGGCTTCAGCCGTGGCCGCTACGGCGCGTTTCACGATCTCGAGCGCTGGAGGGGCTACGTGACGGGCGCCGGCTTCGAGGAGATCCGCCACTACTACCGACCGCCCGGGCTTCCGCGCGAACAGCAGCCCTGGCTCGCGACGCTGTGGCGGCGCCGCGAGAGCGCGCGATCGACCCAGGGCACCACCAGCCCGATCCGCAGCGCGCGGACTTCGTTGCCGACCTCTTCGAAGGGGTAGCTGCGGCGCGGGTCCGCTTCCGCGTGGGCCCGGCAATCTCGAGCGCGCCGCAGGAGAGGCCGAGACCGGCTTCGCGACTGCCGGTAGGGCTGGGACGATCAGTCCTCGCGGTTCTCGGATGAGGGCTCCGGCTCGCCCTGCGATGACTCGTCATCCTCGCCCGGGGCGTGCTCGGGGTCGGCCTGCTCCTGCGCCTCATTGCCGTCGAGGATCTCTCCCAGCTCGTGAAGCTTGCGGTCCTCGGCCTCGCGGGCGCTCCGCATCTCTCGCTCGCGCTTCTTGCGCTCCTCAGGCGATAGCGTGAGGACTGCCATGGGATCGACGCGTCGCCAGGCAGGGATGTAGGAGAGCGCCAGGGCCAGCAGGGACTCGCTCCGCAGCAGCGCCGCCAGCAGGCCCGTCGAGGTCATCAGGGCCAGGCCTTCGGCGGCGGACATCAGCAGGTCCTGGGTCCGGGCGTGACGCTCGGAGTCCTCGGCGATCTCGCGGCGCATCTGGTCCAGGGCGTCCCAGAAAAGCGGAGCCGCGCCGGCGCGCGCCAGCCGGGTAGTGTCTGCGATGGCTTGGTCGTCGCCCGTATCCTTGTCGCGATCGACCTCCTCGGGCATGAGCGTGATATCGACCGTGGGCAGGCCCTCGAGGTCGTCTGCAGCACGGCGCTCCGCAGCCCGCAGGCGGCTTTCGGGATCCAGACGCAAGGAGCCGCCGGCGTCGGGCGTGCCTCCCGGCGTCGCCTCAGACACAGGCTCTCCGGCCGGAGCGCTGGATTCAGTCGGATCCGGCTCGCCGGATTCGGGGACCGTCTCCGGCTCAGGCAGCTCACCCGGAGGCTCCGGATCCTCGACGGCCTGGTCGATGTCCGAGTAGCTGGGTTCGGTCGGCGGATCCGGATCCGGGTCGCCCGGGGGCGGTTCATCGACGGTTTCGAGGTCGGCCGGGGGGGTTGGCGTGAAGCTGACGCTGGCCGTACCGGTATCGGTCAGACCTCCGTCGGCCACGACGACGTCGTAGCTCGGCGCGAGGGCCGACCCGTCGTGCGCGAACTGCACCTGGCCACTGGCGACCTGGCCCTGGGTAAAGCTTCCGAGCGCAGCGCCCGGGCTGGTCACCAGCTCGAAGCGGCCGGCTTGCACATTGGACACCGTGAAGAGGAGGGCGCTGGTGCTGTTGTCGATGTCCGCGGCGCTCATGTCCCCGGTTGTCAGGAGCACCGTCTCTCCTTGCCCGATACTCAGCGAGTTGCTGCCGAGCTGCGGGGCGTCGTTCACCGCTGAGACATCGACACTCACCGTGACGGGACCGGACGCGACCGCGCTCGGATCCGTAGCCTGGTAGGTGAAGCTGTCGGTCCCCGAGAAGTCGGCATCCGGCGCGTAGGTAAAGGAACCATCCGCGTTGAGAATCAGCGCGCCGTTGGCCGGGCCGCTGACCAGCCCGGTGCTCAGCGTGTCGCCGTCCACGTCACCGTCGTTGGCCAGCACGCCCGGGCCCGCGATGGTGAGAGGGGTGTCTTCGGCGGTGGAGTAGCTGTCGGCAGTGGCCGTGGGCGCGTCGTTGACCGGAGTGACGTCGATGTCGACGGTCACCGTCCCGGAGGCCGCCCCGCTGGGATCCTCGGCGTGATAGGTGAAGCTGTCGGCGCCGTGGAAGTCGGCGTCGGGGGTGTAGGTGAACGAGCCGTTGGCGTTCAGCACCAGGGTGCCGTTGCTCGGGCCGGCGTCGAGTACGGCGCTGAGCGCATCGCCGTCCACATCGCCGTCGTTGGCC